>NZ_JBIVIR010000016.1:0-243798 GCF_044749825.1 Streptomyces sp. NPDC088915 | reverse complement strand
TCGTCGGTGGAGACGGTGGTGGGCCGGGTCAGCTCGGGCAGTCCGTCCAGCGCCGCCCGGCGCATCGAAGCCCCCGGATTCCCGGCGACCTCCGGGCCACGACCGAGGGTGACGGATCGAGTACGGGCGGTGGACATGGGGCTCCTTCGACGGTGCTCGGGACCTGCCCCGACTCCGTGCAGAGAGCGACGGCGCGGGTCCGCCGGTCAAGCGTCTTGAACCAGGATGCCCCGTATCCAGGGGTTTGGCACGATTTCGCGGGGGAGCCGTTCGGACGGGAGACGGACGGGTCTCCGAGCCGAAAGGAGCGAACGATGCCGCGGATCGGGCCCCGAGCGGAAGCGACAGTACGAGCACATCAAGGACGGCGCCCTGGACCGGGTCTACGCCGAGGGCAGGCGCCGCAACGTGCACGGCCGCTCCTCGATGGACGAGGCGGCACTCAAGAAGGCCATGGGGAGTGAAGGCGGCACTCAAGAAGGCCCTGGGCACATGACGGATCCGGCGGGCCGAAGAGCCCCGTGCCGTGTCCCGGACGGCCACCGTCCGGGACACGGCACGGGACCGTCGGGACCTCCGTTCACCAGCGGTACCAGCGGCCGCTGCCGCTCCGCATGAAGAATCCGAGCACCCACAGCACCAGCAGGGCGATGGCGATGTACCAGAGCACGTCGACCGCGAAGCCCGCGCCGAACAGGACCAGGATCACCAGGAGGACGAGGAGCAGGGGAACCATGACGTCACCTCCGTCGTACACGGTGTCGTCCGGCGCGGTCCGCACGGAGACCCGCTACACCGCCCCTGCCCGCTTCCCCCGCGCTTCATGCGCCGTCGCGGACGTCCTCCGGGGACACCGGCCGGGGGCCCACGACGCCCCGGGCGATCCCGAGCCCGACGAGGTCCTCCGGCCGCAGCCGCAACTGGTCGGCGGTCGCCCCGGCCTCCTCCGGCGGGCGCTTGAGGATGGCGGCGGCGGCCTCGGGCGCGATGACGGAGAAGTACGCGTCCGGGGTGACCCAGGTGTTCCCGGGGGCGGCGAGCGCGAGCGCCCCGCCCGAGCCGCCCTCCCCGACGAGCAGCGAGGTCAGCGGGGTGCGCGCGGTGGCCATCGCGGCGAACAGGTCCGCGATGGCGCTGCCCGCGCCCGAGCGCTCCGCCTCCGCGTCGTTGGCGGCGCCCGGGGTGTCCACCAGGGTGAGCACCGGTGTCCCGAGACGGCCGGCGAGGCGCACGAGCCGGGCGGCCGTGCGGAAGCCGGCCGGGCGGGTCGCGGTGCCGCACTGCGCGGCGTAGGCGACGGTCCGCCCGTCGGGGAGCCGCCCGAAGCCGCACCGCATCCCCGGGTCGACACCCCCGCAGCGGTCGCCGGAGATCTCCTCGCGGAGGGTGAAGTGGGCGTCGAGGTAGGCGCCGGCCCGGGGCCGGTCCGGGTGCCGGGCCCGCGCCACGGCCTCCCGGCCGCTCACGGCGGGCGCCGCACCGGGGGCCCCGAGCGCGTACGGCGGCGGGACCGGGCCCTCGGCCGGGCGGGTGAGCAGGGACAGCCAGCGCCCGAGGACGGCGCGCAGCGCGTCCGGCGGCACGATCGCGTCGACGTGGCCGTGCGCGAGCTGCGCCTCGGCGGTGTACGCGGCCGGGTCCGCGTCCGGCGGCCGCACCCGGGACCCGGCGAAGGCGACCTGGGCGCCGGGCAGGGCCAGGACGACGTCGGAGCCCGCGCCGAGCGTCGCCCAGCCGCCCCCGGTCGTCGGGTCCCGCAGGACCGCGATCTGCGGCAGCCCGGCGGCCCGGGTCAGCTCCGACTCGCGGGCCAGGAGCTGGAGCTGGAGGAGGGCCCGCATGCCCTCGTGCATCCGGCTGCCGCCGGTGGCCGGCAGGACCACCACGGGCAGCCGCCGCTCCCGGGCCAGGGCGTGGGCGGCGGCGGCCCGCGCCCCCGTCCGCTCCCCGAGGGAACCGCCGAGGAACCGGAACTCGAAGGAGATCAGGACCGCCCGCACCCCGCCCACCGTGCCCGTCCCGCAGACCACCGACTCGGTCTCGCCGGTACGGGCGGCGGCACGGGCGTGCGCGGCGGAGTACCCGGGCCACCCGATCGGCCCGTCACCGGCCGGCGGCCCCTCGTCGAAGGGCAGTTCGGTGAACTCGTCGGTCACGAGGGCGATCGCCCCGCGCGCCGTCGTCGGATCGGTCATGCGGGCCTCACAGCCGGTCGCCGGTGCGTACGGGGAACGCGTACGGATGGATCAGCGGTGCGCCCCACCGTACCGCCCGGTCCGCCGCCGCACCGGGGCGGCCCCGCGGACCGGTCTCAGGCCGTGATCCCGCTCCCGTGCGGGGCGTACAGGTCCAGGAGCCGGACCCGGGTCACCTGGAGGCGGCGCGCCAGGATCGAGCCCAGCCAGAACAGGACCGAGGCGCCGAACTCCGGGTCGGAGCGGCACATCGACCGGACGGCCGGGGCGTTGAACTCGTACGCCCGCACCGGGGTCATCGCCTCCGCGCCCGACTGGCACAGGTACGGCGGGAACATCCAGGAGAGACCGACCAGTTCGCCGTGGTGCAGGGTCTCGATCACGGGCGCCCCGCGCCCCGGCACCCGCGCGTCGAGCGTCACCGCGCCCGTCTTCACGATCCAGAAGCGATCGGCGTGCTGCTGCTCCTCGAAGAGGCGGTGACCGGACTCGAAGTACACGTCCTCGGCGAAGGCCATCAGGCGCTCCCGGTGCTCCGGGGGCAACGCGCTGACCTTGGGCGTGGCACTGCTCATGGCGGACCCTCCTCGCACACTCGACTCCCACCCCCAGTGTCGGCCAAGGAGCCGCCGCGCGCGCAGGCGCGGACCGCCGGTCACGCCGGCCGGACGGCCCCTCACCCTCCGTGCGCCCCCGCCCCCGGCGGGCCCTCGTCCGGCGTGCGCGGGCCGGACGGAGGGCGGAGCATGAACGTGAGGAGGGGGCCGGCAGGCGGGGGACGTGCTCGCTCGCCCCGGGATCCTCCGTCACCGAGCCGCCGAGCCACCGGCCACCGGGCCACCGGCCACCGAGCTGCCGAGCCATCGAGCCACCGGACCGGGGCCCGGCCGAAAACCCCCTGGGGTGATCCTCATGAACCCGCTCAGGACCGCCAGGTCCCTCACGGCCGCCGCCGCGGCCGTCGTCCTCTCCCTCACCTCCGCGGGGTTCGCGAACGCCGCCGCCACCGGCGTCCCCCGCGACCACGGGGAGGACGAGATCACCGTCGGCATCAAGTTCGACCAGCCCGGCATCGGCCTGAAGACCCCCGACGGCACGTACACCGGCTTCGACGTCGACGTGGCGACCTACGTGGCCGGGGAGCTGGGCCACGACCCCTCCGACATCGTGTGGAAGGAGGCCAAGAGCGCCGACCGCGAGACCCTGCTCCAGCGCGGCGACGTGGACTTCGTCGCGGCCTCGTACTCGATCAACGACGAGCGGGCGCAGAAGGTCGACTTCGCCGGCCCCTACCTCCTCGCCCACCAGGACGTCCTGATCCGCGCCGACGACGACTCCATCAAGCAGCCGTCCGACCTGAACGACAAGAAGCTCTGCTCGGTCACCGGCTCCACCTCCGCGCAGAACGTCAAGACGAAGCTCGCCCCCGACGCCCAGCTCCAGGAGTACGGCGGCTACTCCGAGTGCCTGACCGGCCTGGAGAACGGCGTCATCGACGCCGTCACCACCGACGACTCGATCCTCGCCGGATACGCCTCGCAGAGCCAGTTCAAGGACAAGTTCAAGCTCGGCGGCTTCAAGATGAGCAACGAGAACTACGGCATCGGCGTCCAGAAGGGCAGCGACCTCAAGGACAGGATCAACACGGCCCTGCGGAAGATGGTCGCCGACGGTTCCTGGGACGCGGCGGTGAAGAAGAACTTCGGCCCGGCCGGGTACCAGAACGAACCCGCCCCGAAGATCGGCGTCGTCGTGAAGTGAGCGGGCCGCCGTGTTCGACTTCCTCCAGGGGTACGACCTGCTCGGAGCCTTCCGGGTGACGGTGCAGCTCACCGTCTACTCCGCGATCGGCTCCCTGGTCTGGGGGACGCTGCTCGCCGCCATGCGCGTGAGCCCCGTCCCCCTCATGCGGGGCTTCGGCGCCGTCTACGTCAACGTCGTCCGCAACATCCCCCTCACCGTCATCATCGTCTTCACCTCGCTCGGCCTCTTCCAGACCCTGGGCGTCGACATGGGCGCCGAACGGTTCACCACGATCAACTTCCGCCTCGCCGTCCTCGGACTCACCGCCTACACCAGCGCGTTCGTCTGCGAGGCGCTCCGCTCCGGCATCAACACCGTCCCCCTCGGGCAGGTCGAGGCCGCCCGCGCCATCGGCCTGAACTTCCCCCAGATCCTGCGGTTCATCGTCCTCCCGCAGGCCTTCCGCTCCGTCGTCGGCCCCCTCGCCAACGTCCTCATCGCCCTCACCAAGAACACCACCGTGGCCGCCGCCATCGGCGTCGCCGAAGCCGCCCTGCTGATGCGCGAGATGATCGAGAACGAGGCCCAGCTCATCCTCGTCTCGGCGGTCTTCGCCGTCGGCTTCCTCTGCCTCACCCTGCCCACCGGCCTGTTCCTCGGCTGGGTGGCCAAGAAGGCGGCGGTGAAGCGATGAGGGCCCGGAGCGCGCGGGGACGGCCCCGGAAGGACGCCCCCACCGTCCTCTACGACGTGCCCGGCCCGCGCGCCCGCCGGCGCAACCTCCTGTGGACCCTGCTCTTCCTGGCCGCGCTCGCCGCCGTGGCCTGGTGGGTGGTCGCGGGCCTCGCCGACAAGGACCAGCTCGCGTGGTCCAAGTGGGCGCCCTTCTTCACGGACGCCCGCGTCTGGGAGACGTACGTCCTGCCCGCCCTGAGGAACACCGTGGTCGCCGCCGCGCTCTCCATGGTGATCGCCCTGCCCCTCGGCGCCCTCCTCGGCGTCTCCCGCCTCTCCGACCACCGCGCCGTGCGCGGCGCGGCCGGCACCGTCGTCGAGTTCTTCCGGGCGATCCCCGTCCTCATCCTGATGCTCTTCGCGAACGCCGCCTACTCCGAGTTCACCGACGTCAGCCCGGACACCCGCCCCCTGTACGCCGTCGTCACCGGCCTCGTCCTCTACAACGCCTCCGTCCTCGCGGAGGTCGTCCGCGCCGGCATCCTCTCCCTCCCCGCCGGCCAGACCGACGCGGCCGAGGCCCTCGGCCTGCGCAAGGGCCAGACCATGACGTACGTCCTCCTGCCGCAGGCGGTCACCGCCATGCTGCCCGCCCTGGTCGGCCAGCTCGTCGTCATCGTCAAGGACACCGCGCTCGGCGGCGCGATGCTCGGCTTCTCCGAACTCCTCGCCTCGGTCCGCCCGATGAGCGCCAACTACGGGGCCAACACGATCGCCTGCTTCACCGTCGTCGCCGTGGTCTTCGTGATCCTCAACTTCGCCCTCACCACCTTCGCCGCCCGCCTGGAAGGCCGTCTGCGGCGCGGCAGGAGGTCCACGGGCGCGGTCGTCGGGGCGGACACGGTGGAGGAACTGGCCGCCCCGGGCGAGCACGGGGACCGTCCGGGGGGCACCTGACGCGGCGGGGCGGCACGGGTCCTCAGCGCCGGGCCAGGGCCAGCACGCTCAGGCCGAACATCAGGACGCCCAGCGGGACGTGGACCGCGGGGACGTGCGCGATGCCCAGCACCACCTGGACCGAGGCGAGCGCGAGGAAGCCGGACGCGTGCCGGACCGGCCGGGGCGAGCCGCCGCCCGGCTTCCACGCCAGCACCGCCGCGAGCACGTACAGCATCGACGCCCCGTACATCACCCGGGCCCCGACGCCGTGCAGCGTCTCCCCGTACGACGTGGTCAGCAGCAGTCCGGCGGAGACCGCCTGGAGGAAGAGGGTCAGGGTCTGCAGGACGATCGCGGTCCTCAGGAACGAGGAGCCGCGCCGCACGCCCGCCGTCGCCGCCGTCGTCGCTTCAGTGGCCATGTCACAGTCCCCTTTTCCGCCCCTGGCTTCCCGCCCCCGGGCAGTGGATCGATAAGGTCTCACCCGTTCGACGACGCAGGCCTCCGAAAGGTAAGGCGGGGGCCCGCGAAGGCACGACGAGGGGGGCGGCCGGAGCATGGGGACTGCCGGGACTGCCGGGACCGGCACGGACGGCGCGGCCGGCGAGCGGGGGCGGCTGATCAACGTCGCCTACCGGCTGCTCGGTTCGGTGACCGAGGCCGAGGACGCCGTCCAGGACGCCTACGCCCGCTGGTACGGACTCCCGCGCAGCAGACGGGAGGAGATCCTGTCCCCGGGGGCCTGGCTGACGACGGCGACCGGCCGCATCTGCCTGGACCTGCTCGGCTCGGCGCGGGCCCGCCGCGAACGCTACGTCGGCGCCTGGCTCCCCGAGCCGCTGCCCGACCGCGCCGAGTGGGACCGCGCCGGCGCCTCCGCGGGCCCCGCGGACCCCGCGGACCGGATCGTCCTGGACGAGTCGGTGACCATGGCCTTCCTCGTCGTCCTGGAGTCGATGACGCCCGCCGAGCGGGTGGCGTTCGTCCTGCACGACGTCTTCCGGTACCCGTTCGCCGAGATCGCCGGAGTCCTCGGCCGGACCCCCGCGGCCTGCAAACAGCTGGCGGCCTCCGCCCGGCGGCGGGTGGACACCGCGCACGGCCCGGCGCCGGCGACCGGCGGGACCGACGTGGTGCGGCACGTCAAGGAGGCGTGGGAGACCAAGGACATCGCGGCCCTGGTCGGCCTCCTCGACCCGGCCGCCGTGATGACCGCCGACGGCGGCGGCATGGTCGGCACCGTCCTGCGCCCGGTCGAGGGCGGCGCGCGCATCGCCCGGTACATGGTCGCCATCGCGGACAAGGCCCCGGGGCTCGAACTCCTGGAACGGTCGGTCAACGGCGCACCCGGCCTGGTGGCCCGGCGCGACGGCGTCGTCGCGACCGTGGCCTCGTTCGACGTCGCCGACGGGCGCGTCGCCCGGATCTGGGTGGTCCGCAACCCGGAGAAACTCCGCCCGTGGGCAAGGGACTTCCCCGACGCCCCTCAGGGCCCGCCCCGTCACGGCTGACGGCCCCGGCTCCCTCCTACGGGTGAAGCAACCCCGAGGACACCCCGAAAGCACCCATCCGGGAGGCGTTCCGTGGCGAAGTACCCCTCATGAACGCCACCAGCGACGGGCACCGGCCCGTCCGAGAAGTCACCCGCACCGACCGTCTCCTCGCCGCGCTCGGCGGCCTCCTCGCCGCGTACGTCTCCCTGGCCGTCGCGGACCTCGTCGCCTCCCGGGTGCGTCCCGAGGCGAGCCCCGTCGTGGCCGTCGGCGGCGCCTTCGTCGACCGGACCCCGGCGTGGCTCAAGGACTGGGCGATCCGGACCTTCGGCGAGAACGACAAGGCCGTCCTCCAGCTCGGCATCCTCCTCGTCCTCGCCCTGCTCGCCGTCGGGATCGGGCTGCTCGCCCTGCGCCGCCGCGTACTCGGCTCGGCGGCGGTCGGCGCCTTCGGCGTCCTCGGGGCGCTCGCCGCCGTCACCCGCCCCGACTCGGACTCCGCCGTCGACGCCGTGCCCTCCCTCGTCGGGGCCGCCCTGGGCGCCCTCCTCCTGTACGTCCTCATCGGCCGTCTCCTCGCCCCCCGGGCCGGCACCGGCACCGCCGCCGCCCGTGCGGACCGCAGGAGCTTCCTCGTCGTCGCCGCGTCCACCGGTCTCGCCGCGACCGGAGCCGCCGCCCTCGGCAGGGCCGTCGGCTCGCCCGTCGAGGAGAACGCCACCGCCTCACGGGCGGCCGTGCGGCTGCCCCGGCCGGCCTCCCCGGCACCGCCCGTCCCCGCCGGGGCCCGGCTCGCCGTCCCCGGCATCAGCCCCTTCACGACCCCCAACCGGGACTTCTACCGGGTCGACACCGCCCTCGTCGTCCCCAAGGTCGACGCGAACCGCTGGCGCCTGCGCCTCCACGGCACGGGGGTCCGCGAGGAGCTCACCCTCACCCTGCGGGACCTCATGGCCCGGCGGACGGTCGAGCGGGACATCACCCTGGCCTGCGTCTCCAACGAGGTCGGCGGCCCGTACGTCGGCAACGCCCGCTGGCTCGGCGTCCCCCTCGCCGACCTGCTGCGCGAGGTCGGCGTCCGCCCGCCCTCCGAGGGCGGCCCCGCCGACCAGCTGGTGGCCCGCTCCGTCGACGGCATGACCATCGGCACCCCCGTCGAGGACGTCATGGACGGCCGCGACGCCCTCCTCGCCTTCGGGATGAACGGCGAACCCCTGCCCTTCGAGCACGGCTTCCCCGTCCGCATGGTCGTCCCCGGCCTCTACGGCTACGTCTCCGCCTGCAAGTGGATCGAGTCGATCGAGCTGACCACCTTCGACGCGTACGACGCCTACTGGGTCCCGCGCGGCTGGGCCGCCGAGGCCCCCGTCAAGACCCAGTCCCGCATCGACACCCCCCGCCCCTTCGGCCGCCCCGCCGCCGGCACCGTCATGGTCGCCGGGGTCGCCTGGGCCCAGCACCGGGGCGTCCGCCGGGTCGAGGTGCGGGTCGACGACGGCCCCTGGCGGGAGGCCCGCCTCGCCGCCGAGGACACCCGCGACACCTGGCGCCAGTGGACGTACCCCTGGGAGGCCGCCCCCGGCCGCCACACCCTCACCGTCCGCGCCACCGACGGCACCGGCGCCACCCAGCCCGAGCGGCGCACCGCCACGATGCCCGACGGGGCCCAGGGCTGGCACTCGGTCGTGGTGACGGTCGAGGGCGGAGAGTAGGCGCCGGTGGTCGTAGGTGCGTAACGAACCGGCAGTGCCCACCCGTTCGGGGGACATATGAGGGACACTGCTTCCGTGCGTGGACATCTGCCGGACGAGAACCCCGGTTTCGTGGGACGCCGCACGGAACTGGAGCGCGTCTCCGCCGCGTTGGCGGAGCACCGCCTCGTCACCGTGACCGGCGTCGGGGGAGTCGGGAAGACCCGGCTCGCGCTGCGCGCCGCACACCGGGCCGCCGGGCACTATCCGGACGGGGCCTGGTGGACCGACCTCGGCCAGCTCGACGGCGAGCGGCTGCTCGTCGCGCTCGTCGCCGACTCCGTGGACCTCGCCGACCACACCCCCGGCATGGCCACCACCGGACTCTGCCGCCGGCTCGCCGACGACCGGCTGCTGCTCGTCCTGGACTCCTGCGAGCACCTGGCCGAGCCCTGCGCCCGGCTCGTCACCGAACTCCTCGCCGCCGCCCCCGGCCTCACCGTCCTCGCCACCGGCCGCCGCCCCCTCGGCGTCGAGGGGGAGGAGACGATCGTCCTCGACCCGCTGCCGCCCGCCGGACCGGACGCCCTGGCCCTGCTCCGCCGGGCCGCCGGGGAGGACTTCCCCGCCGCCGGGCCCGCCGGCGAGATCTGCGTACGCCTGGAGGGCATCCCGCTCGCCCTCGAACTCGCCGCGGCGCAGATCCGCCTCCAGGGCGCCGAAGCCGTGCGCGACCAGCTCGGCTCCCGCCTCGACGCCGCGCCCGGCGCCCGCTTCGACCTGCTCGCCCACACCGAGCGCGTCTGGCCCGGCCGCCACCAGACCCTGCGCGCCGCCATCGGCTGGAGCCACGAGCTGAGCACCCCGCTCGAACGCCTCCTCTGGGCCCGCCTCTCCGTCTTCCGCGGCCCCTTCGACCTCGCGTCCGCGACCGCCGTCTGCATCGGCGGCCCGCTGAACCGCGCGACCCTGCCGGAGGCGCTCGACGGACTCGTCCGCTCCTCCGTGGTCCGCCCGCCCGACGCCGCCGGGCGCCACCGGATGCTCGACACGATCCGCGAGTACGGGGCGACCTGGCTGGACCGCACCGGCGAGACCGGAGCCGTCGCCGACCGGCACGCCGCCCACTTCCGGGGCCTGGCCCGCCGGGCCGGGACCGAGTGGCACGGCGCCCGCCAGCTCCGCTGGTACCGGACCGTCGACGCCCACCACACCGATCTGCGCACCGCCCTGGACCGGCTCCTGCGCACCGACCCCGACGCGGCCCTCGACCTCGTCGGCTCCGTCGCCTTCGCCTGGTCCTGCCGCGGCCGCCTCCGCGAGGCCCGCGACGGCCTCGAACAGGCCCTGCTCCTCAGCGGGGCCCGCGGCCGCGTCCGGGCCCGCGCCCTGTGGGCCCTCGGCGTCACGCTCGTCCTCCAGGGCGAGTTCGGCCCCGCCCAGGACGTCAGCGAACGCTGCGCCCGCGAGGCCCGGCACGCCGAGTACGCCGAGTACGCCGAATACGCCGAATACGCGGACTCCGCCGAGCACGCCGAGTACGCGGACTCCGCCGGTCCCGTCGACGACGCCGGGCGCACGGAGCACGGGGAGGGCGCCGGGCGGGACCGGCCCGGCGAGCTCACCCTCGACGCCGCCGCCCTCGCCGGCCTCCTCGCCCTCACCACCGGCCGCCCGACGGCCGCGCACGTCGTCGTGGGCCACGTCCTCGACGCCGCCCGCGGCGGGCCCGCCGACTCCGCCGCCCGGCTCCGCTGCCACCTCGTGCGGGTCTTCGCCCTCACCGGCCTGGGCCGGCTCGCGGAGGCCCGGGAGGGGGCGCTCCGGCTGCGCGCCCTGTGCGAGGAGCTCGACGAGCACTGGACCCGCACCGCCCTGGAGTACCAGCTCGCCCTCACCGGCCTCCTGGAGGGCGACCCGGCCGCCGCCTCCGGCCACGCCCGCGCCATGCTCGAAGGCACCCGGCGCCTGGGCGCGAGCCTCGGCGTCGCCCTCGGCCTCGACGTCCTCGCCACCGCCCTCGCGGCGGCCGGCGAGGGCGAGCGCGCCGCGGACGTCTCCGGCACCGGCGAGGCGTACTGGCGCTCCACCGGCCAGCCCCGGCGCGGCCTGCCCGGCCTGCGGGCCCTGCACGAGAAGTACACGGACACCGTCCGCGCGTCGATCGGCGAGCCCGCCTACGAGGAGATCTTCGTCCGCGCCCTCACCGGCCTCCCGCAGGACGGTCTCGACCGCGCCCTGCGCGGCCCCGGGCACGCCTGACGCGTCCGGGCCCCTCCGACGCCCTCGGGCCCGGCCGGCACACACGGTTCCCGCGGACGCCTTCGAACCCGGCGGACGCGTTTGAACCCGGCGGACCGGGACATCCGCGACACGGGCCCGGCGCACGACACCGACCGCCACCGCCGTCGGCACCGTCGCCGCGACCGCGCGCACCCGCCCGACCTGCCCGAACGCACCGGAGCGGCACGGGACGGCGCGGGACGACGGCACGGCGCTCCGGTGCGTAGAGTCGGCCCGTGAACAGAGCCGTACGAGCCCGTCCGCGTGCGACCGGCCGTACGGCGACCGACCCCCGACGAGGAGACCTCACGTGACCGACCCGGCGTCCACCGCCCTCCAGCAGCAGATCGCCCGGGACCTCCAGGTGTCCGGCACCTTCGACCCGGCGGCGGAGATCGAGCGCCGGGTGGCCTTCCTCACCGAGCAGCTCACCTCCAACGGGCTGCGCGCCCTCGTGCTCGGCATCAGCGGCGGCATCGACTCCACCACCGCCGGCCGGCTCTGCCAGCTCGCCGTGGAGCGCGCCCGCGCCGCCGGCCACGACGCCGTCTTCTACGCGATGCGCCTGCCCTACGGCGTCCAGGCCGACGAGAAGGACGCACAGGCCGCCCTCGACTTCATCCGCCCCGACAAGGTCCTCACCGTGGACGTGAAGGCGGCGAGCGACGCGGCCCTGGAGGCCTGTGTCGCCGCCGACGTGGTCTTCCGCGACGACCACCACCGGGACTTCGTCCAGGGCAACATCAAGGCCCGGCAGCGGATGATCGCCCAGTACGCGGTCGCCGGGGCCCACAACGGCCTCGTCGTCGGCACCGACCAGGCGGCCGAGGCCGTCTCCGGCTTCTTCACCAAGTTCGGCGACGGCGCCGCCGACGTCGTGCCGCTGACCGGCCTGACCAAGCGGCGCGTCCGCGCGCTCGCCGCCGAGCTGGGCGCCCCGGACGGGCTCGTGTGGAAGGTCCCCACGGCCGACCTGGAGACCCTCGACCCGGGCAAGCCCGACGAGGAGGCCCTCGGCGTCACGTACGACGAGATCGACGACTTCCTGGAGGGCAAGCCGGTCTCCGAGGCCGCCTACGACGCGATCGTCCGCCGCTACGAGCTCACCGAGCACAAGCGACAGCTGCCGATCGCCCCCTGAGAGGAGCGGCGGACCTCCCGCCGTCGGAGGATCCTGGAAGGGGGCCTCACCAGAGGCCCCCGGAACGGACTCCGGAAGGGAGTGCGCCATGTTCGGCGAGACCTCGGCGTTCAGTGGCTTCTCGGTCGACGACATCGACGCCGCCCGGCGGTTCTACGGCGAGACCCTCGGCCTGGAGGTGGAGGAGTCGGGACCCGAGGGCATGGAGATGCTCCTCCTCGTCCTGGCGGGCGGCGCGCGGGTCCTCGTGTATCCCAAGGAGGACCACGCCCCCGCCTCCTTCACGATCCTCAACTTCCAGGTCGACGACATCGAGCGGACCGTCGACGAGCTGGTGGGACGCGGTGTGACCCTGGAGCGCTACCCCGGCTTCGACGCCGACGACAGGGGCATCGTGCGGGGCGGCGGCGGACCGGCCGTCGCCTGGTTCACGGACCCGGCGGGCAACGTCCTGTCCGTGCTCCAGGAGACCTGAGCGCCCGGCCGGCGACCCGCCCGCGGGGCTCCCCGCCCCCCGGACGGGCCCGGCCGGGGTGCGCGGAAGACCCGTACCGCCTCGAATGGGAGCGTGACCGCGCCGCCCGACGACTGCCTCGCCCGCAACGAGTGGATCTGCGGCGCCTACCTCTCCACCCGGCGGGAGATCCTCGCCGACGCCGTCGTCCAGCACCTCCAGCTCACCGGCGCCTCCGTCGCCCTCGCCCTCCTGATCGCCCTGCCCCTGGCGATCGCCGCCCGCCGCCTGCGCTGGGCCGCCGCCCCCGTCCTCGGGATCACCACGCTGCTCTACACGATCCCGGCGCTCGCGATGTTCTCGCTGCTCCTGCCCCTGTACGGACTCTCCGCCGCCCTCGTCGTGGCCGGCCTCGTCCTGTACTCGCTCACCCTCCTCGTCCGGAACGTCCTCGCCGGGCTCCGCGCCGTCCCCGAGGAGACCCGGCAGGCCGCGCGCGGCCTCGGCTACGGGCCGCTCCGGCTCCTCCTCGCCGTCGAGCTGCCCCTCGCCCTGCCCGCCGCCATGGCCGGACTGCGCATCGCCACCGTCTCCGCCGTCTCCCTCGTCACCATCGGCGCGATCGTCGGCCACGGCGGCCTCGGCAACCTCATCTACGCGGGGATGAACACCTACTTCAAGGCCCAGGTCCTCACCGCCTCCGCCCTCTGCGTCGTCATCGCCGTCGCCGCCGACCTGCTCCTCCTCGGCGCCCAGCGGATGCTCACCCCCTGGACCCGGGCCCGGTCCGCGTGAACACCGTCTCCGCCGCCTGGTCCTGGCTCACCACCGCCGCCCACTGGTCCGGCGAGAACGGCGTCCTGCACCGGCTCGGCGAGCACGTCCTCCTCACCGTCGTCTGCCTCGCCATCGCCTGTGCGACCGCCCTGCCGACCGCCCTGCTCCTCGGCCACCTCGGCAGGGGCGGCGGACTCGCCGTGAACCTCGCCAACGCCGGCCGGGCCGTCCCCACCTTCGCCGTCCTCGTCCTGCTCCTGCTCAGCCCGCTCGGCCCGTACGGGGAGTGGCCCACGATCATCGCGCTCGTCCTGTTCGCCGTGCCCCCGCTGCTCACCAACGCGTACGTCGGAATGCGGGGCGTCGACCCCGACGTCGTACGGGCCGCCCGGGGCATGGGCATGACGGGCGGCCAGGTGCTCACCCGGGTCGAACTGCCCCTCGCGCTGCCGATGGTCCTCACCGGCGTGCGGATCGCCGCCGTCCAGCTCGTCGCCACCGCCACCGTGGCCGCGCTCGCGGGCGGCGGCGGGCTCGGCCGGATCATCACCGCCGGGTTCAACCTCGCCTCCACCCCGCAGGTCGTCGCCGGGGCCGTCCTCGTCGCGGCGCTCGCCCTCCTGGTGGAGGGGGTCTTCGAGGCGGTCCGGCGCCTGGCCCCCACCGGGGCCCGGGGGAGCGCCGCATGAGGGCGTCCCGTCCCCTCGTCGCCCTCTGCCTGCTGACGGCGCTCTGCGGCGGCTGTGCCACGGGCCCCTCCCTGGAGGACCGGGACGCCGTCACCGGACGACCGGGGGACGGGCGCCGGCTGGTCGTCGGATCGGCCGGGTTCACCGAGAGCGACCTGCTCGCCCAGATGTACGCCCTGCTGCTCCAGGACGCCGGCCACCGCACGAAGATCCTCTCCGTCACCAACCGCGAGCTGTACGAACCGGCCCTGGAGAACGGGCAGATCGACGTCGTGCCGGAGTACGCGGCCACCTTCGCCGACTGGCTGAACGCCAAGGCCCACGGACCGGACGCGCCGCCCGTCGGCTCGCCCGACCCGGCCGCCACCATGAAGGCCCTCCGGGCCCTCGCCGCGCCGCGCGGACTGACCGTCCTCGACCCCGGCCGGGCCGTCGACCAGAACGCCTTCGCCGTCACCGCCCCCTTCGCCGCCGAACACCGTCTGAAGACCCTCAGCGACCTCGGCGCCTCCGGCCTCCCGATCCGGCTCGCGGCCGGGGACGAGTGCGTCCGGCGGCCGTACTGCGCCCCCGGCCTGAAGGAGGTCTACGGCATCGACGTGACCGCCGTCGACCCGAAGGGCGTCGGTACGACCCAGGCGAAGCAGGCCGTCCGGAGCGGCCGGGACCACCTGGTCCTCACCACGACCACCGACGCCACCCTCGACGACTTCGGGCTCGTCCTGCTCGCCGACGACAAGCACCTGCAGAACGCCGACCTCATCGTCCCCGTGGTCAACCGGAACCGCGCCGGGAGCGAGGGCGTCGTCCGCGCGCTCGACCGCCTCAACACCGTCCTGACCACCGCCGACCTGGCGCACCTCAACGAGCGGGTGGACAGCTGGCGCCGCCTTCCGGAGGACGTGGCCCGGAACTACCTCGTGCGCAAGGGCCTCTTGGCGAGCTGACGCCACGACGGATCCCGGCCGGCCGGGATCCGCCCTGTTTCCAGCCCGCTGAACGGCGTCTGCCGTCATGACCCTTGCGGGGCGGTCCACGACCCTGCTATCCATTCGTTAGGAAGGTTTCCTTCCAATCCCGGAGGTGTCAACCCTCCGGTTTCCGGCCCTCGTTCGCCGTTCCGTGGAGACCCCCATGACTTCCGCACGAACCGTACGACCCCGCGCGCGTCGCCTCGGCGTCGCCGGCACCGCCCTCGGCGCCCTCCTCCTCGGCCTCGCCGCCGCCCCGCCGGCCGTGAACGCCGCTTCCGCACCCGCTCCCGCCCCCGCTCCCGCCGCGCCGGCCGGGGCGGCGGCCACCACCCCGGCCGCGATCAACGGACAGCTCAAGGTCTGCGGCACCAAGCTCTGCAACCAGTACGGCAAGCCGATCCAGCTCCGGGGCATGTCCTCGCACGGCACCCAGTGGTACGCCCAGTGTCTGACGGGCGGTTCGCTCGACGCCCTCGCCAAGGACTGGAAGGCCGACGTCCTGCGCGTCTCCACGTACGTCCAGGAGGACGGCTACGAGACCGACCCGCGCAAGTACACCGACCTCGCCCACGCGCTCATCGAGCAGGCCACCGCGCGCGGCATGTACGTGATCGTCGACTGGCACATGCTCGACCCGGGCGACCCCCACCACAACCTCGCCCGCGCCAAGACCTTCTTCACCGAGATCGCCCGGCGCCACGGGAGCAAGACCAACCTGCTGTACGAGATCGCCAACGAGCCCAGCGGCGTGTCCTGGTCCAGGATCAAGAGCTACGCGGAGCAGCTCGTCCCCGTCATCCGCGCCGAGGACCCCGAGACCCCGGTCCTCGTCGGCACGCGCGCGTGGTCCTCGTTCGGCGTCTCGGAGGGCGCGACCGAGTCCGAGGTCGTCTCCAGTCCGGTGAACGCGGCCAACATCATGTACACCTTCCACTTCTACGCGTACTCGCACCGGGACGAGTACCTGAAGACCCTCTCCCGCGCCGCCGACAAGCTGCCCGTCTTCGTCACCGAGTTCGGCACCCAGAACTACGCGGGCGAGGGCTCGAACGACTTCACCATGACGCAGAAGTACCTCGACCTGATGGCCTCGAAGAAGATCGGCTGGGTCAACTGGAACTTCTCCGACGACGAGCGCAGCGGCGCGGTCTTCAAGACCGGCACCTGCGACAAGGGCGGCCCCTGGACCGGCACCGGGCCGCTCAAGCCCGCCGGCGTCTGGATCCGGGACCGGATCAGGACGGCGGACGACTTCCCCACCTCCTGATCCCCGCCCACCTCCTGATCCCCGCCCCCCTCCTGATCCCCGCCCTCACCTCCTGACCGGCCCGTCCCGCGACCGGTACGCCCCCGCCGTGTGATCCACTGTCCCGGCGGGGGCGTACCGAACAGGAGCAGGAGCAGCGTTGACCACCTACCGTCAGCCGGGCCTCGTCCTCACCGACCACCACTTCCCCGTCCCCCTCGACCACGACCGCCCCGACGGCGAGCGGATCGAGGTCTTCGGCCGCGAGGTCGTCGCGGCCGGCAAGGCGGGACCGGACCGCGAGAAGCTCCCCTGGCTGGTCTACCTGGAGGGCGGCCCCGGCTTCGGCGCCCGCCGCTTCGTCGGCCCCCAGGCCTGGCTCGGCCGGGCCGTCGAGGAGTTCCGCGTCCTCCTCCTGGACCAGCGCGGCACCGGCCGCTCCACCCCCGCCAACCGCCAGACCCTGCCGCTCCGGGGCACCCCCGCCGAGCAGGCCGACTACCTGGCGCACTTCCGCGCCGACTCCATCGTCAAGGACTGCGAACTGATCCGGCGGCGGCTCACCGGCGGCGCCCCCTGGACCGTCCTCGGCCAGAGCTTCGGCGGCTTCTGCGCCACCCACTACCTCTCCGCCGCCCCCGAGGGCCTGGACACGGTCCTGATCACGGGCGGTCTGCCCTCCCTGGACGCCACCGCCGACGAGGTCTACCGCGCCGCGTACCCCCGCGTCCTGCGCAAGAACGAGGCCCACTTCGCCCGCTACCCGCTGGACGCCGAACGGGCCCGCGCGATCGCCGCCCACCTCCTCGACCGCGAGGTCCTCCTCCCCGGCGGCGGCCTCCTCACCGTCGAGGCCTTCCAGTCCCTCGGCATCCTCCTCGGCTCCGGCGACGGCACCCACCAGCTCCACCTGCTCCTGGAGAACGCCTTCGTCCCCACCCCGTCAGGCCCCGAACTCGCCGACGCCTTCCTCGAACAGGTCCAGGCCCACCTCTCGTACGCCGGACACCCCCTCTACGCCGTCCTCCACGAGGCCATCTACGCCCAGGGCGAGGGCCCGACGGACTGGGCCGCCGAACGCGTCCGCGCCGAGCACCCCGCCTTCGACGCCCGGGCGGCGCTCGCCGGGGGCCGCCCCCTCCTCTTCACCGGCGAGACCGTCCACCCCTGGCACTTCACCACCGACCCCGCCCTCCGCCCCCTGCGCGAGACGGCCGACCTCCTCGCCTCCCGCACCGACTGGCCCCCGCTCTACGACCCCGCCCGCCTCGCCGCCAACCGGGTCCCCGTGGCGGCGGCCGTCTACCACGACGACATGTACGTCGACACCACCCACTCCCTGGAGACGGCCCGCACCGTCCGCGGCCTGCGCACCTGGGTCACCGACGAGTACGAACACGACGGCGTCCGCACCGGCGGCCCCCGCGTCCTGGACCGGCTCCTGGCGCTCGCCAGGAACGAGGTCTGACCGGACCGGACGCGGGGGGAGGCCCCGGCGGCGCGCAAAAGTCCAAGCGACGGTCCCCTCTTGCACATGGTGCGGTCGTGACGGGCACCGGTAGAACTCGCGGCAGGGCCCCGAGGGCCCCCGCGAGGAGAGGACCCGGACATGAGCACCCACGTCGGCGCGGAGATCGCCGGACAGCCCGACTGCTGGCGCCGGGCCGCGGAGGACGCCGAGCGGTACGCCGGCCTGCTGCCGGAGCGGGGCGAGCGCGTCGCGGTCGTCGGCTGCGGCACCTCGTACTTCATGGCCCGCGCCTACGCCGCCCTGCGCGAGTCCCTCGGCGCGGGGGAGACCGACGCCTTCCCCGCCTCCGACGCCACCCCGCTCGGGCGCGGCTACGACCGGATCGTGGCCCTCACCCGCTCCGGCACCACCACGGAGGTCGTGGACCTCCTCGCCCGCGCCGCGGGCCGCGTCCCCGCGCTCGTGCTCACCGGCGCCCCCGACAGCCCCGCCGGACGGCTCGCCGACCGGGTCCTCGACCTCGGCTTCGCCGACGAACGCTCCGTCGTCCAGACCCGGTTCGCCACCACGGCCCTGCAACTCCTGCGCGCCGGACTCGGCGTGGACCTCGGACCGGCGATCGCGGACGCCGAACTCGTCCTGTACGAGCGGCTGCCCGCCGTCTGGGAGCGGCGCGGTCAGTTCACCTTCCTCGGCACCGGCTGGACGGTCGGGCTCGCCGACGACGCCGCCCTCAAACTGCGCGAGACGGCCCGCGCCTGGACGGAGTCGTACGCGGCGATGGAGTACCGCCACGGTCCGATCAGCATCAGCGACCGGACCAGCCTCGTCTGGTGCCTCGGCCCCGCCCCCTCGGGCCTCCGCGACGAAGTGGAGTCCACCGGCGCCCTGTTCGCCGCCGACGCCATCGACCCGGTCGCCGCCCTCGTCCGCGCCCAGCGGCTCGCCGTCGCCCTCGCCGCCCGGCGCGGCCTCAACCCCGACCGGCCCCGGCACGTCTCGCGGTCGGTGATCCTCGCCGGTGCGTTCCGCCCGACGGGCCCGGAGGCGGCCCGTATCCTGCGCTCATGATCGGCAAGGACGTCCCCGACCTCGCCGAACTGCCGGGCGACCGGCGGCGCGCGCTCGCCGTCGTCGCCCACCCCGACGACCTGGAGTACGGCTGCGCGGCCGCCGTCGCGGGCCGGACCGCGACGCCGGCAAGGAGGTCGTCCACGTCCTGGCCATCCGGGGTGAGGCCGGCATCGACGCCCTCTCCCCGGACGTCTGCGGCCCGCTGCGCGAGCGCGAACAGCGGGACAGCGCCTCCGTCGTCGGCGTGGACACCGTCGAGTTCCTCGACCACCGGGACGGCGTGATCGAGCACGGCACCGGACTGCGCCGCGACATCGCGGCCGCGATCCGCCGCCACCGCCCGGAGCCCGTCGTCACCCTCAACCACCGCGACACCTGGGGCGGCGGCCCGGGAGCCCCGTGGAACACCCCCGATCACCCTGGGCCTTTCCGGCGGATCACGGCCGAGGCCGAGGCCGAGGCCCTGACGGACCAGGACCCGGAGGAGTACGTCCGGTCCTTCCTCGCCGGGACGACGGGCGGGGCGGCCGACGGCTTCGGCGGCCGGCCGTCACCTTCGAGCTGTTCCCCCGCTGACCGGGCGGCGTCAGGAGGAGGCCCCGCCGTCCACTGCCGCCTCCAGGTCGCCGAACAGCAGCTCGGTGTTGATCGTGACGCCCGCCCGGTAGCCCAGGCCCACCGCGTTGACCACCTGCTCCTGCGGACCGGTCACGTTCCCCGCCGCCCACACCCCGGGCACGCTCGTCCGGCCCGTCCCGTCCACCGCGACGAACTCCCCGAACGGCGTCTCGTCCATCCGCGCGCCCAGTTCCCGCAGCACCCCGTCCCGGGCCGCGAGGCGCGCCGCCCCGACGAAGACCACCTCGCGCGGCACGAACCGCCCGTCGGCGAGCCGGACCCCGGTCAGCCGGTCGTCCTCCACCGCGAGCCCGGCGACCTCGCCGGTCACGACCTCCACCCCCGCCGCGTCGAGCAGCGCCGCCTCCCGCTCGGAGAGCCCGGCGGCGGTGTGCAGGAAGAGGGTCACGTCCGAGGACCAGTGGGAGACCATCAGCGCCTGGTGCGCAGGCATCGCCGGATGGGCGATCACCCCGAACGGCCGGTCGCGGACCTCCCAGCCGTGGCAGTACGGGCAGTGCAGCACGTCCCGGCCCCACCGCTCGGCCACCCCGTCGATCTCCGGCAGCTCGTCGACGAGACCGGTCGTCACCACGAGCCGTCGCGCGCCGACCGCCGTGCCGTCCGCGAGCGACACGGTGAAGCCGTCCCGCCCGTCCGGCGCCGCGCCCGTCACCCGGCCGGCCCGCCACTCCACCCCGTACGCCGCGATCTCCTCCCGGCCCGCCGCCAGGTACGCGGCGGGGCTCGTGCCGTCGCGGGAGAGGACGCCCTGCATGTGGGGCGTGGGGGCGTTGCGGGGCTCGCCCGCGTCGACGACCAGGGTCCGCCGCCGGGACCTGCCCAGGACCAGGGCCGCGCTGAGCCCGGCCGCGCCGCCGCCGACGACCACCACCTCGTACTGCTCCGTGTGTGCGTTCATGGGGACGAGACTCGCTCCGGATCTGCCGAAGCCGCAAACGGACTTGCCGTTTCGGCAATACTGAACCTATGACCGAAGACGACCGCATCGACGCCGTCCTGAACGAGGTCGGCCCCCGCCTCCGCCGCGTCCGCCGGGACCGCGGGGTGACCCTGGCCGACCTCTCCGCCGCCACCGGCATCTCCGTGAGCACCCTCTCCCGGCTCGAATCCGGGCAGCGCAGACCCAGCCTCGAACTGCTCCTGCCGCTCGCCCGCGCCCATCGGGTCCCGCTCGACGAACTGGTCGGCGCGCCGCCCGTGGGCGACCCCCGGGTCAAGGCCAGGCCGATCGTGCGGCACGGGCGCACGATGTACCCGCTGACCCGGCAGCCCGGCGGCCTCCAGGCGTACAAGGTGATTCAGGAGAAGCCGTACGAGGCGCCGGAGCCCCGGGTGCACGAGGGGTACGAGTGGCTGTACGTGCTCGCGGGCCGCCTCCGGCTCCACCTCGGCGGGCGCGAGGTCGTCCTGACGGCGGGGGAGGCGGCCGAGTTCGACACGCGCGTCCCGCACTGGTTCGGGCCGACCGCCGACGGCCCGGTGGAGTTCCTGAGCCTGTTCGGACCGCAGGGGGAGCGCATGCACGTCAGGGCCCGGCCCGGGAAGTCCGGCTGACCGGTTCCCTCGCTGCAAGCGACCGCTTAGTATGCAACCGACCGCTCGGTACGGAGGAGGCTTCCGGATGCAGGCATGGCGTGTGTACGAGAACGGCGAACCGGACGCGGTGATGCGCCGCGAAGAGGTGGAGCCGCCCGTCCCCGGCGACGGCCAGGTCCTCCTGAGGGTCCGCGCCGCGAACGTCAACTTCCCCGACGCGCTGCTCTGCCGCGGCCACTACCAGGTGCGCCCCCCGCTGCCCTTCACCCCCGGCGTGGAGGTCTGCGCCGAGACCGAGGACGGCCGCAGGGTCATCACCACCACCGCCCTCCCGCACGGCGGCTTCGCCGACCACGCCCTCGCCGACGCCGCCGGGCTGCTCCCGGCCCCCGAGGCCCTCGACGACGCCGAGGCCGCCGCGCTCCACATCGGCTACCAGACCGGCTGGTTCGGCCTGCACCGCCGCGCCGCCCTGAAGGAGGGCGAGACCCTCCTCGTCCACGCGGCGGCCGGCGGCGTCGGCAGCGCGGCCGTCCAGCTCGGCAAGGCGGCCGGCGCCACCGTCATCGGCGTCGTCGGCGGCCCCGAGAAGGCCGCCGTCGCCCGCGCCCTCGGCTGCGACCTGGTGATCGACCGGCTCTCCGAGGACGTCGTCGCCGCCGTCAAGGCCGCGACCGGCGGCCGGGGCGCCGACGTGATCTACGACCCGGTCGGCGGCGAGGCCTACCGGCAGTCCGCGAAGTGCGTCGCCTTCGAGGGCCGGATCGTGGTCGTCGGCTTCGCGAGCGGCACCGTCCCCGCCCCTGCCCTCAACCACGCCCTGGTGAAGAACTACTCGGTCCTCGGCCTCCACTGGGGCCTGTACGCGGCGAAGGACCCCGCTTCCGTCGTCCGCTGCCACGAGACCCTCACCGCCTACGCCGCCAAGGGCCTGATCAAGCCGCTCGTCGCGGAACGCGTCCCCTTCGCGGGCGCGGCCGACGCCGTCCGGCGCGTCGCCGACGGCGCCACCACCGGCCGCCTGGTCGTCCTCCCGGAAGGAGCCGAGGCGTGACCCGCACGGCCCCGCACGCGATCGACGCCGAGGACCTCCGGGCCCGCACCCGCGCCCTCCTCGACGCGCACCCGCCCGCCACCACGGAGCGCACCGACTTCCTGCGCGCCCGCTTCGACGCCGGACTCGCCTGGGTGCACTACCCCGTCGGCCTCGGCGGCCTCGACGCGCCCCCCTCCCTCCAGACGGTCGTCGACGCCGAACTCGCCGCCGCCGGCGCCCCCGACAACGACCCGCGCCGGATCGGCATCGGCCTCGGCATGGCCGCCCCCACCCTCCTCGCGTACGGCTCCGACGAGGTCAAGCGCCGCTTCCTGAAGCCGCTGTGGGTCGGCGAGGAGGTGTGGTGCCAGCTCTTCAGCGAGCCCGGCGCCGGCTCCGACCTCGCCGCCCTCGGCACCCGGGCCGTCCGGGACGGCGAGGAGTGGGTGGTCGACGGACAGAAGGTGTGGACCTCCAGCGCCCACCTCGCCCGCTGGGCCATCCTCATCGCCCGCACCGACCCGGACGCCCCCAAGCACCGGGGCATCACCTACTTCGTCTGCGACATGACCGACCCCGGCGTGGAGGTCAGGCCGCTGCGCCAGCTCACCGGCGAGGCCGAGTTCAACGAGGTCTTCCTCACCGGCGTCCGCATCCCCGACGCCCACCGACTCGGCGAGGCCGGCGACGGCTGGCGGGTCGCCCAGACCACCCTGATGAACGAGCGGGTCTCCATCGGCGGGGCCCGCATCCCCCGCGAGGGCGGCATGATCGGGAAGGCCGCCGCCACCTGGCGCGAGCGCCCCGAGCTGCGCACCCACGAGCTGCACCGGCGCCTCCTCGACCTCTGGGTCGACGCCGAGGTGGCCCGGCTCACCGGCGAACGCCTCCGCCAGCAGCTCGTCGCCGGCCGGCCCGGCCCCGAGGGCAGCGCCATGAAGCTCGGCTTCGCCCGGCTCAACCAGGCCATCAGCGGCCTGGAGGTCGAACTCCTCGGCGACGAGGGCCTGCTGTACGGGGAGTGGGCCATGACCCGCCCCGAACTGGTCGACTTCACCGGCCGCGACGCCGGCTACCGCTACCTGCGCTCCAAGGGCAACTCGATCGAGGGCGGCACCAGCGAGGTGCTCCTCAACATCGTCGCCGAGCGGGTCCTCGGCCTGCCCTCCGAGCCCCGCAACGACAAGGACGTCCCCTGGAAGGACCTCGCGCGATGACGGACCAGCCCGATCTGCTCTACTCCGAGACCGAGGACGACCTGCGGGCGGCGGTCCGCGCCCTGCTCGCCGACCGGGCCGGCCACGCGGTCCTCCTCGACCGGATCGAGACGGACACCCCGTACGTCCCCGGCCTCTGGAAGTCCCTCGCGGCCGACATCGGCGCCGCCGGACTCCTCGTCCCCGAGAAGCTCGGCGGCCAGGGCGCGAGCCACCGCGAGGCCGCCGTCGTCCTGGAGGAGCTGGGCCGCGCGGTCACCCCGCTGCCCTACCTCACCAGCGCGGTGGTGGCCACCGAAGTCCTGCTCGCCCTCGCGGCGGAGAGCGCCCCGGCGGCCGAACTCCTCGCCGCCGTCG
The DNA here is from genome assembly GCF_044749825.1 of Streptomyces sp. NPDC088915. NCBI lineage: Bacteria > Bacillati > Actinomycetota > Actinomycetes > Kitasatosporales > Streptomycetaceae > Streptomyces > Streptomyces sp. NPDC088915. The sequence continues at coordinate 220,165 of NZ_JBIVIR010000016.1, read as the reverse complement.
CGGGCGGCGGCACGGTCGCGGTCCTCGCCGTCCCCCTGTCGACGGCGCCGTCCGAGGACTCGCCGTCCGCGCCCTCCGCGGCGGCCGTCGCCGACGCCCCCGCCGCCGACGTCCTCCTCGTCCCGCGCGCCGACGGCCTCCACGCCGTACCGGCCGGTGAGGCGACGGTCGAGCCGCAGACCCCGCTCGACCTCACCCGCCCGCTGGCCCGGGTCACCACGGAACCCGGCACCGGCGCCCGGCTCGCCGGACCCGGCGCGGCCCGCGCGGCCGTCCGGCGCGGCCTGCTCACGGGCGCCGGACTGCTCGCCTCCGAGCAGCTCGGCCTCGCCGAACGGTGCCTGGAGGACACCGTCCGGTACACCCGCGAACGCCACCAGTTCAACCGGCCCGTCGGCTCCTTCCAGGCCCTGAAGCACCGCATGGCCCGGCTCTGGCTGGAGGTCGTCGGGGCCAGGGCGGCCGCCCGCGCCGCCGCCGACGCCCTCGCCAAGGGCGCCCCGGACGCCCCGCTCACCGTGTCCGTCGCCCAGGCGTACTGCTCCGGGGTCGCGGTCCGCGCCGCCGAGGAGTGCGTGCAACTGCACGCCGGGATCGGCATGACCTGGGAGCACCCCGCGCACCTGGCCCTCAAGCGGGCGAAGGCCGACCAGATCGCGTTCGGTTCGGCGGGCCGCCACCAGGACGTGATCGCCGCCCTGGTGGACCTCCCGGCGCCCCGGTGAGCGGACCTTCCGGTCCCCGGTGAGCGGATCCCCCGGCCCCCTGTAAGGGGCCCTGTGTCCGTGCCCCTTATACATACTGTTTAATTGCGAGCCGTTGGCAAAAACAGTTGATCTTCAAAAGGGGTACGGACACGATGACCGCCCGATCCATCCGCAACGCGGCGGCCACGGTGCTGGCGGGCTCCCTCGCCCTGACCGCCGCGGCCTGCACGAACCCCGGCTCCACCGCCGACGGCACCGGCGGGCCCAAGGATTCCGCGGTCGTCGGCATCGCCTACGAGCCCGAGAGCCTCAGCCCCCTCCTCGGCTACGGCAAGGACGGCAACTCGAAGATATTCGACGGCCTCCTCGCCTTCGACGCCGACATGAAGCTGAAGCCGGCCCTCGCCCGCGCACTGCCCCACGTCAGCGACGGCGGCCTCACCTACACCTACGACCTGCGCGACGGCGTGACCTTCAGCGACGGCGTCCCCTTCACCGCGAAGGACGTCGTCTTCACGTACCGCACGATCCTCGACCCGAAGACGAACAACCCCTCCCGCACCGAACTCGACGCCCTCAAGAGCGTCGAGGCGGTCGGCGACGACACCGTCGTCTTCCGGCTCAAGTACCCCTACGCGCCCTTCGCCGAGCGCACCGTCCACGCCATCGCCCCCGAGCACGTCGCCGCGAAGCAGGACGTCAACACCGGCGCCTTCACCACCAGGCCCATCGGCACCGGACCGTACGTCCTCACCGGCTGGTCCAAGGGCGAGAAGCTCAGCTTCAAGGCCAACCCCACCTACTGGAACGGCGCGCCGCAGGTGAAGAAGTTCACCATGGCGATCATCAAGGACGACGACGTCCGCGCCACCCGGCTGCGCGCCGGCGACCTCGACGGCGCCATCCTGCCGCCCAACCTCGCCGCCGGCTTCAAGGCCGACAAGACCAGGAAGACCTGGGCGGCGAAGACCTACGACTACCGCACGGTCACCCTCCCCACCCACAACGGGGTGACCGGCGACACCGCCGTCCGCCGCGCCCTCGACCTCGCCGTCGACCGCGAGGCCATGGTCGACAAGATCCTCGAAGGGGCCGGAAAGCCCGCCTACGGGCCTGTCCCCACCGACAGCCCCTGGTTCACCGAGGGCACCGAGCGCCGCCACGACCTCGCCGGGGCGCGGAAGATCCTCGACGAGGCGGGCTGGAAGCCCGGCCCCGACGGCGTCCGCGTCAAGAACGGCGTCCGCGCCGCCTTCCCGCTCTGGTACCTCTCCGGCGACAAGCTCCGCCAGGACCACGCCCTCGCCTACGCCTCCGACGCCAAGAAGGCCGGCATCGACATCACCACCCAGGCCGGCACCTGGGAGGTCATCGAGCCCCGGATGAAGACCGACGCCGTCCTCGCCGGCGGCGGCTCGCCCGGCGACCCCGACTTCGACCAGTACCTCCTCTTGAAGTCCTCCCTCGGCGGCGACGGCTTCAACAACATGGCCCGGTACGACAACAAGACCGTCGACCAGGCCCTGGAGGACGGCCGCCGCACGAACGACCCCGCCAAGCGGCACGCCGCGTACGACACCGTCCAGCGCGAACTGGTGAAGAACCCCGGCTACACCTTCCTCACCCACATCGACCACCTCTACGTCGTGAACGACTCCTGGGACGGCCCGTCCACCCAGACCGAGCCGCACGACCACGGCCTCGCCGCCGGCCCCTGGTGGAACGTCGAGACCTGGAAGCCCAAGGGCGCCGGAGCGGCGCGGAAGTGAAGCGCCGCCTCCCCTGGGGGGCCATGGCGCGGATGACGGGACGGCGCGCCCTGGCCGCCGTCCCCGTCCTCCTCGGCGTCACCCTCGCGGTCTTCGCCGTCGCCGAAGCCTCCCCCTTCGACCCCGTCAAGGCCTACGCCGGCACCGCCGGACTCACCGCCTCGCAGGAGAACCTCGACCAGCTCCGCGCCAACCTCGGCGTCGACCGCCCCCTCCTCACCCGCTGGTGGGACTGGCTCACCGCCGCCCTCACCGGCGACCTCGGCGACTCCGCCGTCATGCGCCGGCCCGTCGCCGAGGTCATCACCGAGCGCGTCGGCTGGTCCGTCCTGCTCGCCGCCACCGCCTTCGCCGTGGCCATCGCGCTCGGCACCCTCCTCGGCGTCCTCGCCGGGCGCCGCCGCGGCGGCCTCCTCGACCGGGCCGTCAGCTCCGTCGCGTACACCCTGGAAGCCGCCCCCGCCTTCTGGCTCGGCCTCCTCGCCATCTGGTTCTTCGCCCTGCGCCTGGGCGCCCTGCCCGCCGGCGGACTCACCGACACCGCGAGCGACACCGTCACCTTCGACCAGGTCGCCCGCCACCTCGTGCTGCCCGCCCTCGTCCTCGGGATCTCCCAGCTCCCGTGGTTCTTCCTGTACGTCCGCCAGGGCGTCGGCGACGCCCTCGACGAGGACCCCGTGCGCGGCGCCCGCGCCCGCGGCCTGAGCGAGCGGACCGTCCTCACCGGCCACGCCCTCCGCTCCGGAATGCTCCCCATGCTCACCCTCGTCGGCTCCCGCGTCCCCGAGCTGATCACCGGCGCCCTCCTCGTGGAGACCGTCTTCAGCTGGCCCGGCATCGCCGCCGCCACCGTCACGGCCGCCACCTCCGTGGACTTCCCGCTGCTCGCCGCGCTCACCGTCCTGGCCACCGCCGCCGTCCTCCTCGGCAACCTCCTCTCCGACCTGCTGTACGGACTGGCCGACCCGAGGGTGGGCTTCGATGGCTGACCCGCGCACCCACCGCCTGCGCCTGTGGACCTCCGCCGCCACCGTCGCGGTCGTCCTCCTCGCCGTGCTGCTCGTGCCGCCGCTCGTCCAGCTCGACGAACAGGCCGTCGACCTCTCCCGCAAGCTCCTGCCGCCGTCCTGGGACCACCCCTTCGGCACCGACGACCTCGGCCGCGACCTCCTCCTGCGCTGCGTCTACGGCCTGCGGGTCTCCCTCCTCGTCGGACTCGTCGCCGCGCTCGTCGCCACCGTCATCGGCACCGCCGTCGGAGCCGCCGCCGGCGCGCTCGGCGGCTGGGCCGACCGCACCCTCATGCGGCTCGTCGACGCCTTCTCCTCCGTGCCGCACCTGCTCCTCGGCATCTTCGTCGTCGCCCTCTTCCGGCCCGGCGTCTGGCCCGTCATCGTCTCCGTCGCCGTCACCCACTGGCTCTCCACGGCCCGGATCGTGCGCTCCGAGGTCCTCTCCCTGCGCACCCGCCCCTTCGTGGACGCCGCCGTCTCCGGCGGCGCGGGCCGGTGGCGCGTCGCCGTCCGGCACCTGCTGCCCGCCGTCCTGCCGCAGGCCGGGCTCGCCGCCGTCCTGATGGTCCCGCACGCCATGTGGCACGAGTCCGCGCTCTCCTTCCTCGGCCTCGGCCTCCCCAGCCACCGGGCCAGCCTGGGCAACCTGGTGCAGAACGCGCGCTCCTCGCTCCTCGCGGGGTACTGGTGGCCCACCCTCTTCCCCGGCCTCCTCCTCATCGTGCCGACCCTCGCCATCGCCGGACTCGCGGGCGTGTGGCGCGACCGGCTCAACCCGCGCCGCCGATCGGAGCTGATGCTGTGAACGCCCCGAAAGCACCGGACGCCCCGAACGCCTCGAACGCCTCGAACGCCTCGGAGAGCAAGCTCCTGCGCGCGCTGGACGCCGTCACCGCCGAACGGGCCGAGGACGCCGTCCTCGGCGTCCGCGGCCTCACCGTCCGCTTCCGGCTGCGCGGCGGCCGTACCGTCGACGCCGTCAGCGACGCCGACTTCGACCTCGCGGCGGGGGAGTGCCTCGCCCTCGTCGGCGAGAGCGGCTGCGGCAAGTCCGTCCTCGCCTCAGCCCTCCTCGGCCTGCTCCCGGGCAACGCCGAGACCTCCGGCACGGCCCTGCTCGCGGGCCCCGACGGCCAGGACGGCACCGACCTGCTCGCCGCCGACGAGAAGACCCTCGCCCGCACCGTACGGGGCCGCCGCGCCGGCCTCGTACCGCAGAGCCCCGCCGCCCACCTCACCCCCGTCCGCACCGTGCGGTCCCAGCTCGAAGAGACCGTACGGGCCCTCACCGGCGCCTCCCGCCGCGCCCGGCGCGGGACCGCCGAGGCCGCCGCCGAGCGGACCGCCTTCCCCGCCGACCACCTCGACCGGTACCCGCACGAGCTCTCCGGCGGCCTCGCCCAGCGCGCCGCCACCGCCCTCGCCCTCATCGGCGACGCCCGGCTCCTGCTCGCCGACGAGCCCACCACCGGCCTCGACCGCGACCTCGTCGACCGCACCGTCGACGAACTGCGCCGCCACGCCGACGACGGCCGCGCCCTGCTCCTCATCACCCACGACCTGGCCGCCGCCGAGCGCATCGCGGACCGCGTCGCCGTCATGTACGCGGGCCGGATCGTCGAGATCGCCCCCGCCCACCGCTTCTTCGGACCCACCGGCCCCCGCCACCCCTACGCCCGGGGCCTGCTCGACGCCCTTCCCGACCGGGCCTTCACCCCGATCCCCGGCATGCCCCCGGAACTCACCGACCTGCCCGGCGGCTGCGCCTTCGCGCCGCGCTGCCCCCGCGCCACCGACCTCTGCGCCACCCGCCCCGAGCCCACGGCCGGGGTGGCCTGCCACCACCCGGAGCACCCCCGTGCTTGAACTCGACGCCGTCACCGCCGGCTACGACCGCCGCGCCCCCGTCTTCCGGGGCGCCTCCCTCACCGTGGCCCCCGGCGAGTCCGTCGGCCTCCTCGGCCCCAGCGGCTGCGGCAAGTCCACCCTCGCCCGGGTCGCCGCCCTCCTCCACCGCCCCGACGCGGGCCGGCTCGTCCTGGACGGCACCGAGGTGCGGGCCTGGCGCCACCGCGCCCCGCGCGAACTGCGCACCGCCGTCGGCGTCGTCTTCCAGCAGCCCCGCACCGCCGCCGACCCCCGGCTCACCCTCGCCGACCTGGTCGTGGAACCGCTGCGCGCCACCGGCCGCCGCGCCGAGGCCCCCGAACGCCTCGCCGAACTGGCCCCGGCCGTCGGCCTCACCCCCGACCTGCTCGTCCGCCGCCCCCACGAGGTCAGCGACGGACAGCTCCAGCGCGCCTGCCTCGCCCGCGCCCTGACCCTGCGCCCCCGCTGGCTGATCTGCGACGAGATGACCGCCATGCTCGACGCCTCCACCACGGCCGCCCTGGTCGCCGCCGTCGAGGCCTACCGCGCGGAGACCGGCGCGGGCCTCCTCGCCGTCGGCCACGACCGCCTCCTCCTGGACCGCTGGTGCGACCGCACGGCGGAGTGGAGCGACTGCCTGCCCGCCGGGAAGTGACGGTCCGGGGCGCCCCCGACCGGATCTCACCCGTATGGCCGCCCTGCCGTACGCCCGGACGGAGCGCTCATTCCGTCACACTGTCCGCCGAAAGCCGCAATTCCGGTGCGGCGTCGGAGGGACGTGAAGGCGATGGCCGTTTCCATTTCTGTGGTGCTGCTCCTGCTGATCCTGGCCGTGATCTTCCTGCGGAACGGCGGTCTGAAGCTCTCGCACGCGATCGTCTGCGCCCTGCTCGGCTTCTTCCTCGCCGGCACCAGCATGGCGCCCACCATCCACGAGGGCGTCGCCGCCACGGCCGACGTGGTCTCCGGCCTCAGGCCGTGACCGGCCGGCGCGGGGCGGGTCACTCCATCTCGGGCATCTCGCCCACCGTGGTCCTCATGTCGATCACGGCGAAGGCGGCCCCCTGCGGGTCCAGGATCGCCGCGAACCGGCCGAACGGGCTGTCCATCGGCCCGAAGACCTTCCGCCCGGAGAGCCGCTCCGCCGCCTCCACGGCCTTGTCGCAGTTGTCGACGGCGAAGTAGATCTGGATGTACGAGGGGACCTCCGGCGGGAAGTCCTCGGACGACATCACCATCCGCCCCAGGACCGGATCGCTCCCCAGGTCGAAGACCCGGTAGTCGACGTTCTCGCCCTTCATCCTCTTCGAGCCGTAGCCGAAGACGGAGGTGAAGAAGGCGTCGGACTTCTCCGGCTCCCGGGTGAACACCTCCGCCCAGGCGTACGAGCCGGTCTCGCCCTCCAGCTCGAAGCCCCGGTGCTCCCCCGGCTGCCAGACGCCGAACACGACGCCCGCCGGGTCCCGCGCGAGGCACATCGTCCCGGAGTCCCCGATCCGCATCGGCTCCATCAGGACGGTGCCGCCCGCGGTCCGGATCCGCTCGGCCGTGGCGGCGGCGTCCGGCGAGGAGAAGTAGAGACACCAGGCCGACTGCGGCGGGGTGTCCTGCCCCGGCATCGGCGGGACGACGGCCGCGACCGCCTTCCCGTTCCGGTAGGCCTGGGTGTAGTCGCCGAACTCCGTGGAGGCCTCGGCGAAGGTCCAGCCGAGCACGTCCTCGTAGAACGTCTTGGCGCCCTCGGCGTCGGTGAACATCGCGTCGGTCCAGACCGGCGTGCCTTCGGGTCGTGCGGCCATGGCGGGGACTCTCCTCCGGTCGGTGGGATGCTTCCTCCCAGCCACGCTAGCCAGGGCCGCCGCACCCCGCGCGGCGACGCGGGAACGGCACCGGGCCGCCGGTCCGGACGTCAGCCGGGCAGCCGTCCCATCGCGTACCGGTGGAACGGGCCGTCGGGGATCGGCAGGTCCGGCCGCCACGTCCGCAGCACCTGGGCCGAGGGCAGGAACAGCGCCTCCGGCAGCCGGTCCGGGGCCGTCCACTCCCAGCGCTCGATCTTGTCGGGCTCGGTCACGGCCGGCGTCCCCCGGAAGGCGCCCACCGCCGTGGCCACGGTCATCCGGGTCATGCGGTCGGAGGTGACCGAGTCCAGGAGCAGCCCGAGGACCTCCACGTCGGCCGCGTCCGCGACCAGCGCCGTCTCCTCGGCCAGCTCGCGCACCGCCGCCGCCTCCACGGACTCGCCCGGCTCGACCCTGCCGCCCGGCAGCTCCCACACCCCGGAGCGGTGGAGCCCGAGGAGGACCCGGCCGGAGCCGTCGGTCACGACGACGCCCGCCCCGAGGGAGGCGTGGGCGGTCGGCGGCTGGACGTTGCGCAGGGCTGCGGCGGCGTGCTCGGAGGCGGTCATGGCCCCTCTTCTACCAGCCCCGCCTCATCCGGCGGGTGCCGGGGGGACCACCGCCACCGGGCAGTGGGCCCCGTGCAGCACCGCGTGGGCGACGGAGCCGATGAGCAGCGAGCCCAGGTGGTGCCGGTGGTGGCGCCCCACGACCACCAGGCCCGCGTCCCGCGAACCCTCCACGAGCCGTCCCGCCGCGTCCCCGGGCACCACCACCGGACGCAGCTCCACGTCCGGCCACCGCGCGGCGAAGGGCCGCAGGCGCTCCTCCTGCTCCCGCTCCGCTCCCCGTACGAGCTCCTCGGCGTCGTCCGCCAGGGGCAGTGGCGGCGGCACCTGGAGCGCCGGGGACGGCGCGGCGAGCAGGGCCCCCTGCGGCGGGGGCAGCCGGAACGCGGTCACGGCCTCCAGGGGCACGCCCCGGTGGTGCGCCTCCTCGAAGGCGAAGGCCGGCACCTCGTCCGGGGACTCCTCCGGGTGCAGGCCCATGAGCACCCGGCCCGCCCCCGACCCGTCCCCGGGGGCGGCCGCGCGGGCCTCGTGGGGGACGACGACGAGCGGACAGGGCGCGCTCGCGGCCAGGGCGCGGCTCGTCGAGCCGAGCAGCAGGCTCGCGAGGCCGCCGCGGCCCCGGGAGCCGGTCACCAGGAGACGGGCGCCCCGGGCGGCCGCCGCCAGGGCGTCGGTCACGGACCCGTCGAGGGACTCGTACCGCACGGGGACGCGGGGCCCGCGCCGCTCCATCCCGGCCGCCACGCCGTTCAGCACCGTGTCGGGAAGCTCCGGCGTCCCGCCCAGGGACTCGATACGGGCGGCGCCGAGCTGGAGGCCCTCGGGGCGGACGTGGGCCACGACCAGCGGGGAACCGGAGCCCTCCGCGGTGCTCAGGGCCCATTCCAGGACCCGGAGGCCGTGCTCGGACCCGTCCACGCCGACGACGACCGGCGGCCGGTGCGCGGCGCCGGCGTCCCTCGTGAGGGGGTGATCACTCATGAGGGGATGACTCCCTCACCGGCCCCCGCGCCACACCGCTCCGGCCCGGTCGTGACCGGGCCGGAGGAAGGAAGTGGGGGAGACGGCCAAGCCTCCCGTACCGGTCAGGCCTCCTGCGCGCGGCGCGCCCGCTCCTCGTCGCGCTCCTTGATGCGGGCGGTCTCCTTGCGGACCTCCGCCTGGGTGGCCCGCTCCTTCTGGAGCCACTCGGGGGACTCCTGCTTGAGCGCGTCGATCTGCTCCGTGGTGAGGGGCTCGGTGATGCCGCCGCGCGCGAGACCGGCGATGGACACGCCCAGCTTCGACGCGACCACCGGGCGGGGGTGCGGGCCGTTCTTCCGGAGCTCCTGGAGCCAGGCGGGCGGGTCGGCCTGGAGCTCGTTCAGCTCGGTGCGCGAGACGACACCCTCCTGGAACTCCGCGGGGGTGGCCTCGAGGTACACACCCAGCTTCTTCGCCGCGGTCGCGGGCTTCATCGTCTGGGTGTTCTGGTGCGACGTCATGCGACCAGGGTATCGAGCATGTGGACGGACTCCGACCACGGAGGCTGCCGTAACCTGGCGGGGTGACAGGCTCGGACGCTTCCCCCTCGGCCCCCTCCACGGATCCCTCCGCGGACTCCCCCTCCTTCCGGCTCGCCTACGTGCCGGGCGTGACCCCCTCGAAGTGGGTGCGGATCTGGAACGAGCGCCTGCCCGACGTACCGCTGACCCTCCGTGCCGTGACCCCGGCCGAGGCGTTCGGCGCGCTCCGGGAGGGCGCGGCCGACGCGGGCCTCGTCCGGCTCCCCGTCGACGGGGACGACCTCAGCGCGATCCCGCTCTACACGGAGACGACGGTCGTCGTCGTCCCCAAGGACCACCTGTTCGCGGCGGTCGAGGAGGTGGCGGCGGAGGACCTCGCCGACGAGCTCGTCCTGCACCCCCTCGACGACACCCTCGGCTGGGAGCGCCCGCCGGGCCGCCCGGCGTTCGAGCGCCCCGGGACCACCGCCGACGCGGTCGAACTCGTCGCGGCCGGGGTCGGCCTGCTCGTCGTCCCCCAGTCCCTCGCCCGGCTGCACCACCGCAAGGACCTCACCTACCGGACGCTCACCGGCGTCCCGCAGTCCCGCGTCGCCCTGTCGTGGCCGGCCGCCGACGAGGCCCCCGACCTGGTGGAGGAGTTCATCGGCATCGTGCGCGGCCGGACGGTGAACAGCACCCGGGGCCGCCGCGCCGAGGAGCAGAAGGGCCGGAAGGAGCAGAAGCCCGCCACGACCGGGAAGCCGGCCAAGTCCGGCAGGCCGGGGGCCGGTTCCCGCACCTCCGGGCGGCCCGCGGCCCGCAAGGGCGGCGGCACCTCCGGCCGGGGCGCCGGAGGCTCGGGCTCCGCGCGCGGCGGCCGGAGCGGGGGGAAGCCCCGCCGCAAGTCCTGAACCCCGGCCGGGGCGGGGTGTCCGCACGCCGGACACGTCCCGCCCGCCCCCGGGCCCCTCGGCATACTGACCCCTCCTGATCACCGAGATCGCAGAGATCGCAGAGATCACCCCAGGAGGAGCTTTGGCCGCCAGTTTCAGGACCGTCGTCGAGGTGGGCCCGGACCACCTCGACCAGGCCCGGTCCATCGACCGGGTGTTCCAGGAGGCGATCGCCCCGGCGACCGTCAACTTCGACTTCGAGGCGATACGGGCGGCGGCCGCCGCCGTCCCGGACAGCACCGTGGTGCGGATGGTCAGGGGCTGGGGGCTCCAGGAGCACGCCCCCGTCCTCGTCATGGTCCTCTCCCTCAAGGAGGCCGTCCGGCAGGCGCTCCCGCCCGAGTGCGCGGAGGCCGGCTTCTGGGCCACCGTCGAGCGGGAGCTCGTCGCGGCCTTCACGGGGCTCGCGGCCCAGGAGGGGCAGCCCGGACTCTCCTTCTACGAGGAGTCCGGGGAGCGCACCCGCTTCTACCGGGACCTGTTCTTCGCCCTCCAGGACGAGGAGACCGGGCAGCACATGTACGCCCTGGCCTTCTGCGTGGACGTGACCGTCGAGCTGCCGAAGGCGGAGGCCGTCGCGCTCGACCTGACGGACGTCGTGCCCTTCGCGGTGCGGCTGAACGCGATCGTGATCCGCCAGACCCTGGACCTCGTGGCCTGACGGCCCGTCCGGTCACGCACCGCAGCACACCGCACCGCACCGCCGGCCCGCCGTCCCGGGCCGGACCCCCTGGAGAGGCGCCCCGCCGCTCAGACCGGCCGGCGCCAGCGGCCGCCCCGTGCCGCCGCGACCAGCTCCGGCACCGTCGCCAGCTTGACCCGGGGACGGCCCGCGTCCCGGCCCCGCGCCCGCTCGGTCCGGTCGATGGCCGCGAGGCCGCGCGCGTCCACGAGCCCCTTGCTGCGGCTCCTGGCCAGCCTGCGGAACTCCGCCGACGTGCCCGTCGGCTTCGGCAGCGCCCCCGCGACCGCGTCCGCGAGCAGCGTCCCGACCGTCTCCTCCGCGCACGCCCGGTTGGCCCCGATCCCGCCGGACGGCCCGCGCTTGATCCAGCCGACGACGTAGCCGCCCGCCACGCCCCTGATCCGGCCCGCCTCGTGCGGCACGGTGCCGGTGGCCTCGTCGAACGGAAGGCCCGGCAGCGGCACGCCCCGGTAGCCGATCGCCCGGACGAGCAGCCCCGCCCCGATCTCCGTACCGGACTCCGCCCCGTCCTCGGTCACCCGGACCGCCCGCACCGCGTCGGTCCCGAGCGCCTCGACCGGCGCGGAGTGGAAGCGCAGGACGATCCGGCGCCGGTCCGGCGCGGGCGGCCGGGTCCAGTCCACCGCCTCCCGGGCCGTGTCCCTCAGGAGCGCCGCCTTCTCCCCGGCCGCCGCCGCGTCGATCGCGGCGCCGGTGCGCGGGTCCCGGTCGTCGACGACCAGGTCCACGCCCGGGAGGTGCTTGAGGGCGAGCAGTTCGGAGGCCGTGTACGCGGCGTGCTCGGGGCCCCGGCGGCCGAGCAGCACCACCTCGCGGACCCGGGTGCCGCCCAGGGCGGCGAGGGCGTGGTCGGCGATGTCGGTGCCGGCGAGGGCGGCCGGGTCCATGACGAGGACGCGGGCCACGTCGAGCGCCACGTTGCCGTTGCCCACCACGACGACCCGCTCGGCGGAGAGCGGGACGGCGTCCGCGCCGGTCTCCGGGTGCGCGTTGTACCAGGAGACGACGGAGGTCGCCGAGACGCTGCCCGGCAGGTCCTCGCCGGGGATGCCGAGCCGCCGGTCGGAGGGCGCGCCCACCGCGTAGACGACCGCGTCGTGGTGGGCGGCCAGCTCCTCGGCGGTGACGTCCCCGCCGATCTCCACGCCGAGCCGCATCCGGACGCGGGGGTGGGAGTGGAAGCGGGCGAAGGTCTCCCCGGCGCCCTTGGTCGCCGGGTGGTCGGGCGCCACGCCGTACCGGACGAGTCCGCCGGCCACCGGCAGCCGGTCGATCAGCGTCACCTCGGCGTTGGTGTGCAGGAGCAGGTCCTCGGCGGCGTACATGCCGGCCGGCCCCGTGCCGACGACCGCGACCCGCAGCGGGGCGAAGTCGGACGGGAGCGAGCGCGGGAAGGCGGGCTCGCCCCAGGTGTGGAAGTTGGGCGAGGCCACGGCCGGCCGCTCCTCGCGACCCGCGTAGTACTCCGCGTTGATCGCCTCGTACTCCCGCAGCCGTCCGGTGAGGCGGTCGGCCGGGAAGATCGCGTCGACCGGGCAGGCGTCGGCGCAGGCGCCGCAGTCGATGCAGGCCCTGGGGTCGATGTACAGCATCTCCGTGGTGCCGAAGTCCGGTTCCTCGGGCGTCGGGTGGATGCAGTTGACCGGGCAGACGGCGACGCAGGTCGCGTCGTTGCAGCAGGTCTGGGTGATCGCGTAGGTCATCTCGTCGACTCGGTTCGGGTGCGGGGTACGGGCGGCGGGCGCGGGTGCGGACGCGTGCTCAGATCAGGCTGGCGCGCTTGTAGATGAGCAGCGCGGGCCGGGTGAGCAGGCGGGCCGAGGCGAGGAACTCCATGAGTCCGGCGCAGCTGGAGCGCAGCTGGGACTTGTAGTGCTCGTTGGCCGCGGCCTCACGGCGCGCCCGCTCCGGGTCGAGTCCGGCCTGCTTGTACACGTCGGGGCTGACCATGCTGGTGACGATGTAGTACGAGGCGATGGCGACGACCAGGGCGTGGAAGTGGCGGCGGGCCGTGCTCGCCCGCGCGAGGCGGCGGCGCGTCTCGTCCCGGGCGAACTTCATGTGCCGGGACTCCTCGACGACGTGGATGTTGCTGATGGTGCGGACGAAGGGGGCGACCCGCTCGTCGCGCATCCAGTCGCGCTGCATGACGTCGAGGACCTCCTCGGCGACGAGGATCGCGGCGTACGCGGCCTCGCCGAAGCCCACCGTCTTGAAGGCGCGGCCCAGTTCGAGCACCGCGCGGCGCGGCCGGTAGGCGGGGGCGCCGAGCTTGGCGGAGCCGCGGCCGAACATGATCGAGTGGCGGCACTCGTCCGCGATCTCGGTCAGGGCCCACTGGAACCGGGGGTCGGTGGGGTCCTTCGCGTACATGTCCCGCAGCACCATCTGCTGGAGGATCATCTCGAACCAGATGCCGGTGCTGGCGACCGAGGCGGCCTCCTGCCGGGTCAGCTCCTTGCGCTGCTCCTCGGTCATCTCGTTCCAGTAGGCCGTGCCGTAGAGGCTGTTCCACTCGGGGCTCTGGCCGTGGAAGTCCTTGTCGAGCGGGGTGTCCCAGTCGACCTCGGCGGCGGGGTCGTACGAGAGCTTGGCCGCGGACCGGAGCAGCCGTTCGGCGACGTCCGCGTCCGAGACGTTCCCGTCCTCGGCTCCGTCGTGGCTGTCCGGGCGAACGGTGCTGCTTGCCATGGTGCGGCTCCTTGGGTCGCGATCGACTCGGAGGCTTGTTAGACGCCCCGTCTAGCAAGCTTGTTAGACGGAACGTATAGCAAGGTGCCCGGGTAGGCCTACCCCTCGGTAAGGACTTGTTTCCGAAACCTCTCCGGCGCACGCGCGCGAGTCCCTCTCCGGGCGCATGCGAACGGGGCCGGAGCCGAGGCGGCTCCGGCCCCGTCGAGGGGTCGCGCGGTGTCAGAAGGTCAGGTTCCAGGCGTCGATCTTGCCCGAGTCCTGGCTCGCGTTGTCGTTCACGCGCAGCTTCCAGACCCCGTTCGCCACCTCGGACGAGGCGTTGACGGTGTAGGTCTGGACGATGTCGTCCGCGCTGCCGCCGGTCCGGTTGTGCAGCGTGTAGACGCTGCCGTCCGGGGCCACCAGGTCGACCTTCAGGTCACCGATGTACGTGTGCTTGACGTCCACGCCCACCTTGAGGGTGGCCGGCGCGTTGCCGGTCACGCCGCTGACCGTGATCGGGCTCTCCACCGTGGTGTTGTCGGGGACCGTGACGTCCGTCAGGTTCTCGAAGTACTTCCCGGGCGGCGGGGTCGAGCCGCCGACGGCCTTCAGGGCGTCGACCGAGCCCTCGCCGAAGAAGCCGTTCTTGGTCGCGGTGCCCTTGCAGCGGGTGTCCGACGGGCAGGCCCTGTCGGTCGCCTGGACGCCGAGCTGGTCCCGGATCTGCGCCGGGGTGAAGGACGGGTTCGCGCTCGCGATCAGCGCTGCGACGCCCGTCACGTGCGGGGAGGCCATCGACGTGCCGTTCATGTTGCCGTACTTGCCGCCCGGGAGCGTCGAGTAGACGCCGGAGGAGCCGTCGCCGCCGGGGGCCGCGACGTCGATGACGCCGTTGCCGAAGTTCGAGTACGAGGCCTTGGCGCCGCCGTTGCCCTGCGCGGCGACGGTCACGACGCCCGGCAGTTCGGTCGGGATGTCGATGCAGGCGTTGGTGATGGTGCGGGTGACCGGCGTCGAGTCGTTGGGGCTCTCGGAGTCGGTCGTCTTGTTCGCCAGGTCGTAGTTGGAGTTTCCGGCGGCGGCGACCTGGAGCGAGCCCTTGCCCTCGGCGTACTCCTGCGCCCGGCGGACGCCCTCGATGATGGCGGCCTGGTCCAGGTTGTCCGGGCAGTTGAACTGCCACGGGTCCGTGTAGTAGCTGTTGTTGGTGACCTTGAAGCCGTGGTCACCGGCCCAGACGAAGCCGCAGATCGTGTTCTCCGCGAAGAACAGCGTGCTGTTCGGCTCCGCGATGCGGACCGAGGAGATCTTCACGCCCGGCGCGACGCCGATGACGCCCTTGCCGTTCTTGGCGGCCGCGATCGTGCCCGCGACGTGCGTGCCGTGGGTGTCGACGTCCCGCCAGGCTCCCGCCCGGGTGTCCGCCTTGCCGTAGGCGCAGGAGGCCGAGTCGGCGGCGTTGAAGTTGGGCGCGATGTCCTGGTGCTGGTCGTCGACGCCGGTGTCCAGGACGCCGACCTTCACCGACGCCGAACCGGTGGTGACCGCCCAGGCCTGGTCGGCCTTGATCTGCGTCATGTCCCAGCGGTTGGACTCCGCGAGCGTGGTCGTCGACTGCGACGGGTTGGCCGGGAGCGCCGGGTTGTAGGCGTCGGCCGGGACGTCGGACGTCCGGGTCGCGCCGACCTGCTGGACGCCACCGACCGTGCGCATCGAGGAGGCGAACGTCGTGGACGTCGAGTGCGCCACGATCACGCCGATCGCGTCGTAGGTCGCGAAGACCGAACCGCCCTTGGTCGCCACGGCGCCGGTCACGGCGGCGGTGCCGCCGGGGGCCGTGATCACCAGGTACGCGCGGGTGCCCGCGGCCCAGGCGGCCGGAGCGGCGGCGGGGGCCGCCTTCGCGGTGGTGGCCGTGCTCGCCCCCGCCGAACGGGCCGCGACGGGTGCGGTGTCCGACGTTGCTGCGTGGGCGAGTCCGGCGGGGGTGGCGAGCGCCATGATCGTGCCGAGGGCCGCGACGGATATGGCCGAGGTTCTCGACCGGCCGGCCGTCCGGCCGGATATGAGGGAAAACATTGCGTCCTCCGATGGCCCGGTGGCGCCTGTGGCGCCGGCCGGGCCCTGTGATGTGTGGGGTGGACGCAAGATCCCAGAATCGCTCCCCGGAAGGAAGTGTTCTGTCCGAGAAGCGTGTTCGCGTTACGTACTGTTGACCTATGGCGCCGGAAAGGCCGGATTTCCTGGACGGATGTCCGGTGGGGGAGGGGAACGGAAGACGGCGCGGGCCCTCCGCTCCCGGGGCGCCTCCCGCTCCTTCCAGGTCCGGACCGGCGGCCGCTCGGGCCGCGTGCCCGGGCCTTCCCGGGTTCCCGCGACGAGCGGGCGGCAGGGCACGGCCCGTTCCACGGTGCCGCCGTTCCCGTCCGGTTCCACCCGGTACGGCCGGGCCCCCGGCGTGCGGGTCACCGCGTCCGTCAGCAGCCCGTCCGCGAAGAGGACGCCGACACCGTCCTCCAGCGCCCAGCCCGCCGCGAGCGCACCGGCGGCCACGGCGGCCCGGTAGGAAGGGCGACGGCCGGGTTCACCGTCGTAGTGGGGGCAGACCGATCCGGGCAGCAGCCCGAGCCCGCCGGAACAGGGGCAGGACGGTCGGCTCGCAGGCGCGCGACCGGTACGCGGCGAGGAACTGTTCGACGTACCCGGGCGCGTCGCCGCTGGCCGT
Source organism: Streptomyces sp. NPDC088915 (assembly GCF_044749825.1). Classification (NCBI taxonomy): domain Bacteria; kingdom Bacillati; phylum Actinomycetota; class Actinomycetes; order Kitasatosporales; family Streptomycetaceae; genus Streptomyces; species Streptomyces sp. NPDC088915. Next base: position 203,847 of record NZ_JBIVIR010000016.1, on the reverse strand, counting down.
CGGGACGAAGCACACCCTGGGACGGGGTGCGCGCGCGTGGCCGAGGACCCAGTTGTCCAGGAGGCCGTCGTCCTCGGTGGAGAAGCCGCCGCCCAGGAGGGCCAGTCGACGTACGGGGGCGGCGGGCACGGGGCCTCCTCGGTTCGGGTGCCGACGGTGTGCCGCACCCTGCCGGGCCACGGGCGACCCCGCAAGCGAATAACCCCGTTCAGGGGCGCGGCCAGGGGCGGCCCTCCAGGCGTTCGATGTCGCGGTTGAAGCGTTCCAGGAAGGCGGCGAAGCGCGAGACGTCCTCGGGGGACCAGTGCTCCATCACGCGTTCCAGGCCCGCGACGTTCGCGGCGCGGTCGGCCTCCAGGCGGCGTTCGCCCTCCTCCGTGATGCGGAACTTGCGGGCGATGCCGCCGTCCGGATCGGGGATGCGCTCCACGACGCCGGCGCGCAGCATCGCGGCGGTCTGCCGGTTGAGGGTGGAGGCGTCGAGGCCGAAGGCCTCGCTGAGCTGCCCGATGGACATCGGTCCGTGCATCCGGATGCGGCTGAGCAGGACGTACGCGCTGCGGTCGAGCTGTCCGCCACCCGCCCGGGAGCGGGGCGCGTACAGGTGCGCGTGCCTGCCGAGCAGCATGGTCTCGAACTCGACCAGACGGGTGGGCTTGTCCACGAGCTTGTCCACGGGTTCGTCCACGGGCTTGTCCATGGGGGCATTCTCTCCTGCGGCGATGCGATGTGCATCGTGCATAGTTTGTGTGTTCAGCAATCCATGTGCATGATGCATATGCATCATCGTGAAGACCTAGGGAGAACACGTGGACGGCTCCAAGCCCGACGCCCGACCCGGAGGCGTCGTCGGCGTCCTCGCGCTCGCGGGCATCGTGGCCGCACTCATGCAGACCCTGGTGGTGCCGCTCATCGGCGACCTCCCCCGGCTGCTCGACACCACCGCGTCCAACGCCTCCTGGGTGATCACCGCCACCCTCCTCGCGGGCGCCGTCGCCACCCCCGTCGCCGGCCGCCTCGGCGACACCCTCGGCAAGCGGCGGGTCCTGCTCGTCTCCGTGGTCCCGCTCGTCGCCGGCTCGGTCGTCTGCGCGCTCGCCCCCTCCGTCGTCCCGATGATCGTCGGACGCGGTCTCCAGGGCCTCGGCATGGGCGTCGTCCCCCTCGGCATCAGCCTGCTCCGCGACATCCTGCCGCCGGAGAGGCTGGGCGGCTCCATCGCCCTCATGAGCGCCTCCATGGGCGTCGGCGGCGCCCTCGGCCTGCCCTTCTCCGCCGCCGTCGCCGAGAACGCCAGCTGGCGCGTCCTCTTCTGGGTCGCCGCCGGCCTCAGCCTCCTCGTCGGCGCCCTGATCTGGCGCCTCGTCCCCGCCGGCCGCCGCGCCGCCGCCCCCGGCCGCTTCGACCTGCCCGGCGCGCTCGGCCTCGGCACCGGCCTCGTCGCCCTGCTGCTCGCCGTCTCCAAGGGCGCGAGCTGGGGCTGGGGCAGCGCCACCACCCTCGGCCTCTTCGCCGTCGCGGTCGTCGTCCTGCTCGCCTGGGGCGCGTGGGAGCTCCGCACCCCCGACCCCCTCGTCGACCTGAGGGTCACCGCCCGCCCCGTCGTCCTCATGACCAACGCCGCCTCGGTCCTGGTCGGCTTCGCCATGTACGCCCAGTCCCTGGTCGTCCCCCAGCTCTTCCAGCTCCCCGAGGCCACCGGCTACGGCCTCGGCCAGTCGATGATGGCCATGGGCCTGTGGATGGCCCCGGCCGGTCTGATGATGATGGTCCTGGCCCCGCTCGGCGCCAAGCTCTCCGCCGCCCGCGGCCCCAAGGTCACGCTCTCCGTCGGCGCCCTCGTCATCTCCGCCGGCTACGGCTCCTCCCTCGCCCTGATGGACTCCACCTGGGGCCTGCTCGCCGTCACCCTCATCTGCAACACGGGCGTCGGACTCGCCTACGGCGCCATGCCGGCGCTCATCATGGGCGCGGTGCCGCAGGAGGAGACCGCCTCGGCCAACAGCTTCAACACCCTCATGCGCTCCATCGGCACCTCCGTCTCCGCCGCCGTCATCGGCGTCGTCCTCGCCCAGATGACCACCACCCTCGGCGGCCACGCGCTGCCCTCCGAGGACGGCTTCCGCGTCGCCATGCTCATCGGCTGCGGCGTCGGTCTCGTGGCCGCGGTCGTCGCCGCCCTCATCCCGGCCCGGTTCGCCGCCGACGCCGTGGAGGCGGAGGGGACCGGGACCGCCGCCGTACGCGCCTCCTCCGAAGCCGAAGCCGAGGCCGAGGCCGAGGCCCCCGCCTGACCCGCCCGGACCGGGCGGCGGCCGTCGCGGGACACGTGGGGACGGACCCCGGGACGACCGCCGCCCACCCGTCCGGCGGCCGCTCGCAGAGGCGCCCGCCGGACGCCGAAGGGCCCCGGCGACCGTGGAACACACGATCGCCGGGGCCCTCACGGACGCTCCGGGGACACCCTCCCCGGGCCTCCTCAGTCCTCCGCCTCCAGCGTGAACAGCGCCCCGTCCGGGTCCCGCACCACCGCGCGCCGCCCGCCGCCGTCCGGCTGCCGCACCCCGCCCCACTCGCCGCCCGGGACCAGCGACCCGCCGTGCTCCAGGGCTGCCGCCTCCGCCGCCTCCAGGTCGGGCACCCGGAAGCGGACGAGCCAGCGCGGCCGCAGCTGCGGCCGGGGGGAGGCGGACTCGACGGGGCCGCTGTTCAGGCGGGCGACGGCCTCCCCCTCGTACCGCAGGACCACCTGGTCGTCCTCGTACGACACCTCGCAGCAGTGCGGGCTGCCGTCCGCCCACTTCAGCACCCCGCCGTAGAACACGGCCGCGTCGAACGCGTTGCGGGTGTGCAGTTCCACCCAGGCCGGCGCCTTCCGCTCGCCGACCTGCCAGCGCGACACCCGCCGCCCCTCCCAGACCGCGAACGCCGCGCCCTCCGGGTCGGTGGCGAGCGCCGCGCGGCCCCGGGGCGGGAACGCCATCGGGCCCACGCCGACCGTGCCGCCGCGCTCCCGGATCCGCCCGACCGCCGCGTCCGCGTCGTCGACGGCGAAGAACACCGACCAGGCCACCGGCACCTGCATCTCGGCCGCCACGGCCGCCATCCCGGCCACCGGCACCCCGTCCCGCTCGCCCACCACGTACCCGTCCCCGAGGGCGCCCCGCCGGAACGTCCAGCCCAGCACGGCCCCGTAGAACCGCTCCGCCGTACCGAGATCCCGTGCGGACAGGTTCAGCCAGCACGGGGCTCCCACGGCCTCCCCGATCGTCGGTCCGGCCACCGGCGCCACCTCCTCGTCGTCCTGCGTCCAGAGCGCGTCCGTCCCACCAGAATGCCCCCTGCGTCCAGAGTGCGCCGTGCGCCCCTTCCCCGTCCGGCCGGTCCGCATGCGCGGATTCACCCAGGTGCCGCCGACCGCCACCCGGTCGAGGGGGCGCGGGTCAGCGGACCGCGTGCGCCGCCCGGGCCGCGTAGGCGCGGACGTCCGCGTCCGGGTCGTCGGCCGCCCCGGCCAGGGCGGCCCCGGCCGCCGGGTCGTCCCGGTGGGCGAGGAGCGAGAGGACGGCCGCCTTGCGCACGTCCGCGTTCCCGTCCGCGAGCACCGGCGCCAGGGCCGGTACGGCGAGGGCGGACGGGGCCGCCCGGAGCGCGGTCGCCGCCCCGGCCCGCACCTGCCAGGCGGGGGCGCCGAGCGCGGCGGCGGCCCGCGCCGCGTACTCCGGCGGGCAGCCGGTGCCGGCCAGGGCGGCGAGGGCCGCGCCCCCGACCAGGGGATCGGCGTCGTCGAGCAGCGGCGCCAGCGGCCCGGGCCGGGGATCGCGCACGGCCGCGAGGCCCCGGGCCACCGCGACCCGCACCTCGCGCGCCGGGTCGGCGGCGGCCCGCGCCAGCTCCGCGACCGCGTCCACCGAGACGAGGGCCCGGACGGCCCCGACCCGCACCTCCACCTCCGCGTCGCCGAGCGCCGCCGCGTACAGCGGGGCGTCCCCGAGCCGCAGTGCCCGCAGGACGTCGAGCGCGGCGGCCCGCACGGCCGCATCGGGCACGCCGAGGGCCTCCCGCAGCCCGTCCCCGAGCACCGGCTCCGCCGGCAGCACCTCGACCAGCTCGCGCAGGGCCGCCGCCGCGGCGGCCCGCACCCGGGGCGAGGCGTCCCGCAGCCGCGCGGCGAGCGCGGGTCCCGTCCCGGCCGGAGCGGTCTCCCCGAGGGCGGTGACGGCGGCGGCCCGCACCGCCGGATCGGCGTCCTCCAGATACGGGCCGAGCACGTCCAGACCGGGGGAGTCCTCGACGAGACCGAGCAGTTCGAGCAGCCGGGGGGAGGCCGCCGTCGCCGTCGGGTCCTCCGCCTCCGGCTTCCCCGACGGAGCGGCCGGCCGCTCCGCCGGGGCCGCGTCCCGGGGCCCCGCCGTGGCCACCGGCACGAGCTCCACCTCGCCCAGGTGCCGCTCGGGACCGCCCGGCGGCGCGAACTCCGGCACCGGCACCAGATACGGCTCCACCGGCCGCGCCGTGAACTCCATCGCCCCGGAAGGGGACTTGCGCAGGTCCAGATGGTGCAGCCAGCCCGCGTCGTCCCGCTCCGGGTGGTCGAGCCGCTCGTGGTAGAGGCCCCACCGCGACTCCGTGCGGGCCAGCGAGGCCCGCGCCGCCATCTCCGCGCAGTCCCGGATGAACGACACCTCCGCGCACCGCATCAGCTCGTGGGCCGTGCGCGCCCCCATCCCGGCGATCTCCCCGGACATCCGGTCGAACGCCTCCACCGCCAGGGAGAGCTTCGCGCCCGTCTTCGGCGGCGCCACGTAGTCGTTGACGAACCGCCGCAGCTTGTACTCGACCTGCGGCTGCGGCGGCCCGGCCGGGTTCCGCAGCGGCCGGTAGACCAACTCGTGCGCGTCCAGGACCTGCTGCCGGTCGAGCTCCCCCTCGTACGCGGTGTGCTTCGCCGCGTCCTCGCCCGCCAGGTCGCCGAAGACGAACGCGCCGATCATGTAGTTGTGCGGTACGGAGGCGAGGTCGCCGGCCGCGTACAGCCGGGGCACGGTCGTGCGGGCGTGCGCGTCCACCCGTACCCCCGAGGCCGAATGGCCCCCGCACAGGCCGATCTCGGAGATGTGCATCTCGATGTCGTGCGTCCGGTAGTCGTGGCCGCGCCCCGCGTGGAACGTGCCCCGGGTGGGGCGCTCCGTGGTGTGCAGGATCGACTCGACCGCGCCGACCGTCTCCTCGGGCAGATGGCTCAGCTTCAGGTACACGGGCCCCCGGTCCGAGGCGAGTTCGGCCGCGAACTCGGCCATCATCTGCCCCGACCAGTAGTCCGACTCCACGAACCGCTCGCCGTGCCGGTTCACCTGGTACCCGCCGAACGGATTGGCGACGTAGGCGCACGCCGGACCGTTGTAGTCCTTGATCAGCGGGTTGACCTGGAAGCACTCGATCCCGGTGAGCGCCGCTCCCGCGTGGTACGCCATGGCGTAGCCGTCGCCCGCGTTCGTCGGGTTCTCGTACGTGCCGTACAGATAGCCCGACGCGGGCAGCCCGAGCCGCCCGCAGGCGCCCGTCGCCAGGATCACGGCTCCGGCCCGTACGAGGACGAACTCGCCCGTGCGGGTGTGGAAACCGGCGACGCCGACGGCCCGCCCGTCGTCCGGGTGGGTGAGCACCCGGACCGGCATCACCCGGTTCTCGATCCGGATCCGCTCCCGCATCTCGCGCCGCCGCAGCTGCCGGTAGAGGACCTTCTTGACGTCCTTGCCCTCCGGCATCGGCAGCACGTACGAGCCGGACCGGTGCACCTGCCGGACCGCGTACTCGCCGTGCTCGTCCTTCTCGAACTTCACCCCGTACGACTCCAGGCGCCGCACCATCGCGAAGCCCCGGGTCGCCGTCTGCCGGACGGTGGACTGGTCGACGAGGCCGTCGTTGGCGCGGGTGATCTCGGCGACGTAGTCGTCCGGTTCGGCCCGGCCCGGCACGACCGCGTTGTTGACGCCGTCCATCCCCATGGCGAGGGCGCCGGAGTGCCGGACGTGCGCCTTCTCCAGGAGCAGCACGCTCGCCCCGCGCCCGGCGGCGGTCAGCGCGGCCATCGTGCCGGCGGTCCCGCCGCCGACGACGAGCACGTCGCAGGAGAGCTCGGTCGCGTCGGCGGGGTCGGGGACGGTCAGGGGGGTGTCCACGGGGATGCCTTTCGGGGTGCTCGGGGTGCTCGGGGTGCTCGGGGGCCGGCGGGGCCGGCCGGAGGGGGCGTCAGAGGGAGTCGAGGACGCGGCGGCGCAGCGCGGCCGTCGCGGGCGCGTGCAGGGCGTCCCGCACGCGCGGGTGCGGGACGCCCAGGACCTCGCCGGACGCGAACAGGGCGACCCGGTCGCCGAGGTGGAGCGCCTCGTCCACGTCGTGCGTGACGAAGACGACGGTCGCGCCCGTCCCGCGCAGGATCTCCACCAGGAGGTCCTGCATCCCGGCCCGGGTGTGCGCGTCGAGCGCGCCGAACGGCTCGTCCATCAGGACCGCGCGGGGCCGCCCGGCCAGGGCGCGGGCCAGCTGGACCCGCTGCCGCTGCCCGCCGGACAGCTGGTGCGGCAGCCGGGCGGCGTGCCCGGCGAGCCCGACCCGCTCCAGCCACTCCCGCGCCGCACGCCGCCGCTCGGCCCGGGGGACCCGGCGGATCGCGAGCGGCAGCTCCACGTTGGCGCGGACCGTCCGCCACGGCAGCAGGGCGTCGTGCTGGAAGACGAGCGCCCGGTCGGCGCCGGGCCCGCGCACCGCCTCCCCGTCCTGCGTGACCCGTCCCTCCAGGGGCGGCAGCAGCCCGGCGAGCGTGCGCAGCAGGGTGGTCTTGCCGCAGCCGGAGGGACCGACGACCGCGAGGAGCTCGCCGGGCGCGATCCGCAGCTCCACGGGACCGGACACGGCGGACCCGTCCGGATGACCCAATCTGACGTCGTGCAGGGCGAGTTCCGCGCCCGTGGCGCTCGTAGTGCTCGTGGTGCTCGTGGTGCTCATGGCACCGGCTCCTTCTCGGGCAGGGGGACGGAACGGGAGGGCGTACGGGCGGGGGCCGGGGAGACCGTCGTGCGGCCGGGCCCGGCGCCGCCCCGTTCGGCCGGGCGCGGCAGCCAGGAGGTGACCCGGCGGCCGAGCGTCTCCACGGCGGTGGAGGTGAGCCAACCGAGCGCGCCGATGGTGGCCATGCCGACGAAGACCCCGGGGTAGTCGACGACCGTGTAGTCCTGCCAGGTGCGGTAGCCCACCCCGTATTCGCCGGAGATCATCTCCGCCGAGATCACACAGATCCACGAGACGCCGATCCCCACGGACAGACCGCCGAAGATCCCCGGCAGGGCGCCCGGCAGGACCACCGAGAACAGCACCCGGGCCCGACCCCCGCCCAGGGTCAGCACGGCCTCCTCCCACACCGGGCTCAGGGCCCGCACCGCGTGCCGGGTCGACACGAGCACGGGGAAGAGGGCGGCGGCGCAGGTGATGAAGACGATGCCCTGCTCGTTGGTGGGCAGCAGCAGGATCGCGACCGGGACCAGGGCGATGGCCGGGACCGGCCGCACCGCCTCCACCAGCGGACCCAGGACGTCGGCGGCCCACCGGGACCGGGCCACGGCCGTCCCGGCCGCCACCCCGAGGACGGCCGCCAGGAGGAAGCCGACCGTGATCCGGCGCAGGCTGTGCCCGAGGTCCTGCCAGTACGCCTCGGTGCCGACCCGGTCGGCGAACGCCGAGGCGACCTCCACGACCGTCGGGAACTGCTCGAAGCGCAGCCACAGGTTCACGTCCAGGGAGGTCAGCACCTGCCACAGACCGAGGGCCGCGAGCGGCGAGGCGATCCGGACGAGCCGGCGCACCGCGGGCGAGGGGGCCGCGCGGCGGCCCGCGCGGACGGACGGGGGCCGTCCCGCGCTCACGACGCCGCCCCCACGGCCTGCGCGTACCCGACGATCCGGGAACCGGGGTGCCCTGCCGCGTAGCGCTCCGCGCCCGCCCGGGTCACGAAGGCGCACCACTCGCCGCCGTCCCGCACCCACACCGCCCGGTCCGCGAACCAGGGCGTCCCGGTGACCGCGTCCGGCACGTACGCGGCCCGCACCCGGTCCGCCCCGGCCTCGCCGACCGCCTTGAGGAGGGCGCCGGGGCTGTCGAACGTACGGGTCGCGCCCTGCCCCTTCAGCCACAGCTCCGGCTTCGGCGCGGCCGCCTCCGGGTACGCGCCGCCCGGCACGGCCCGCTCCAGCGGGGCCGGGTCGACGAAGGCGTCCACGTCGACGTCCTTCACCAGACCGGCCGCCGCCAGGACCGGCACGTCCTCCTTGAGCGCGGCGACCAGCTCGGGCCGGAGCGCCGGGTCGAAGGTGGCGATGCCCCGGGCGCCGTTGTAGAGGTAGACCACCTCGGCGGGCAGCCCGGTCTCCTCCGCCACCGACTCGGCGGAGGCGACCGGCCGGGCGCGCAGCTCGTCCGTGGCCCGCCGCTGCGCGCGCAGGAACGCGTCGAGCACCGCCGGCCGCTCCTTCGCGAACTTCTCCCGTACGGTCACGCCGTGGAAGGTCGGCAGGTCCAGCTCGGCCCCGTCGTACAGCGCCGTCGCCCGGCCCTGGAAGGCGAGCAGGCCCGGCCAGGCGACGAACTGGGACAGCGCGTCGACGCTGCCCGCAGCCAGGGCCGAAGCGCCCACGTTCGGCTGCTGGTTGAGCTTCCGGACGTCCTTCGCCGGGTCGAGCCCGGCCCGCTGGAGCGCCCGGACCAGGGTGCCGTCGGCGGCCGAGCCGACACTGGTGGACACCTTGCGTCCCTTCAGGTCCGCCAGTGACCGCAGCGGTGAACCGGGCGCGGTCACCACGGTGTTGAGGCCGCCCCGCAGGTTGTAGCCCGTCACCGACACCAGTCGCGTCGGCTGCTCGAGCTGCCTGCCGCGCGCGGCGTTGAGGAGCAGCGGGAAGTCGCCCATCGAACCGATGTCGATCTTCCCGGCCGTCATCTGCGCGGTGATCGGCGCCCCGGTCGCGTAGTCCTGCCAGTTCACCCGGTAGGCGACGCCGTCCTCGCGGCCCTGCGCCGCGAGTTCCTCCTCGAAGTAGCCGAGGGAGCGCAGCAGGGTGCCGGCGGTGACGGTGTTGATGGTCTTCGACTGGTAGCCGACGGTCACCGTGACCGCCTTCGCCCCGGCCCCGCCGTCGCTGCCGGACCCGCAGGCGGTGGCGAGCGGCAGCAGGAGCAGGGCGAGCGGCAGGGCAAGTCTTCTTGTCGACATGGGAGGTCGGCCTTTCACCGGAGCAGGTAGGGCATGTTGACGGTGACCGCGCCGGTGGGGCAGCGCGCCGCGCACGGGCCGCAGTACCAGCACTCGTCGACGTGCATGTACGCCTTGCCGTCCTCCTCGCGGATCGCGAGCGAGTCGAGCGGACACATGTCGACGCAGAGCGTGCAGCCGTCGATGCACTTCGACTCGTCGATGGTCACGGGCACGTCGGCGCGCTGGGGGACCAGGGGCATGGCTGTCTCCGGGGAACAGGTGGTGGGTCGTCACGGATCAGAGGGCGCGGCGCAGGACGCCGCTCATGGTGATGCGGTCGCCGCGGAAGCGGATGAACTCCAGGTCCACCGGCCGGCCGTCGGGCAGGCGGGTCAACCGCTCCAGCATCAGGACGGCCGCCCCGCGCGGGGCCTGGAGCACGGCGGCGGAGTGCGCGTCGGCGTTGACGGCCTCCAGGGTGATCTCCGCGTGCCCGAGCGGGGAGCCGGTCAGCTGCTCCAGGAGCCGGAAGACGTCCGTGTTCTCCAGGTCGCAGTCCAGGAGCGCGGCCCCGATGTCCATCGGCAGGTAGGACAGGTCCAGGGAGAGCGGCAGCCCGTCGAGGCGCCGCAGCCGCTCGATGCACAGCACGTCGGAGTGGTCGGGAAGGCCGAGCCGGTGGGCCACCGGGCCGGGTGCCCCGACCGGCCCCATGGTCCGCACCTCGTTGGTGACCCGCCCGTGCTCGTGCAGGGTCTCGGCGAGCCCCTGGAGCCGGTCCAGGCCGTGCGGGTACTTCTCGCCGACCACCACCGTGCCGACCCCCGGCTGCCGGTCGACCAGCTGCTCGCCGCGCAGCAGGTCCAGGGCCTGCCGCACGGTGTTGCGGCTGGCCCGGTAGTCGGCCGCGAGGACGTCCTCCAGGGGGAGGACCCCGCCGGGGAAGCCGCCCGCCAGGATCTGGTGGCGCAGCAGGTCGGCGAGCTGCCGCGCCCGGTCCGCCCGGAGGCGCCGGCGGCGGGCGGCGGCGACGGGGCGGGCGGCGGGAGCGGGTTCGGCGGGCATGACACGGAACGTAGCGGCGGACCGGCCCCGGTGGTGTTGCCGCAACATTGCGCCACCCGACGAACGTCTCGTACCGCCTCTGACCAGCGGATATGTCGAAGCGGCGGCGAGTTCCGCCACCCGGCCGCCCACCACGTGGACGGCCGGCCGCCCAGGATGCGGATCGGGACCCGCATCCGGGTCCTGGGCCGGGCCCCGGGCCCGTCAGACCGCGTGTCCCTCGACCTCGTGGCGGAGGGCGAGGGAGAGCCGGTGGTGGAGGAGGCCGAGGACCGGCTCGCCCGGCGCGAACAGGCCGGCGGCGAGCTTCCAGTACCGCCGGATCAGGACGCTGTCGCCCCGGTCGAGCACGGCGACGAGACCGCGCCGGAAGGCCGGGGTGTCCCGTACGCCCTGCGCGGCGGCGTACGCGGAGACGAAGCAGTCCAGCCCCCCGCCGGTCCGCCCGGTCCGGGTCTCCGCCGCGGCCAGCGCGTACGCCTCGGCCAGGCCCTCGTACAGCACGTCCGGCCGGTACGCGCCCTCCGGCAGCGGCTGCGCGCTCCGGCACGCGGCGCCCGGGAACGGGCCGGAGGCGAGGGCGTGCAGCCGGGCGAAGTCCAGTACGCGCGCGGGGCTCGGCTCCGCCGGGGGCGGCGGCACCACCGAGTCCAGGACCAGGGACACCGTCCGGCCCGAGAGGCCCACGGGCAGGATCCGGCGCCAGAACCGGACCAGGGCGTCCGTGCCGGGCGGCGCGGACACGGCGCCGAGCAGCCGCGCCCGGTCCGCGCGCTCCCCGGCGGGGCACTCCTGGAGCGACCGCAGGGCGGCCTCCTGCCAGCGCAGCGCGGCCAGCCGGGAGCCGACGTCCCGCAGCCGGTCCGCGAGGACCTCCGCCGGCACCCCGTCCCGGTCGAGGACCCGTTCGACCTCGGGCACCGGCAGGTCGAGCGCGCGCAGGGAACGGATCAGCCGGAGCCGGTCGAGCGCTTCGGGCCCGTACCGGCGGTGCCCGCCCGAGCTGCGGGCCGCCTCGGGCAGCAGACCGCGGTCGGAGTAGTAGCGCACGGTCTTCACGGTGACGCCCGCCCCGGCGGCCAACTCCCCGATGCTCCACAGGCCGTCGGACACCACGACACGCACCTCCCCTGAGGAGACCGACCATCCACGAGCACCTCCATTCTGACGTCTGATGTCTGACGCCGGGCCGGGGCCGCCGCTCCGACGGGGCCGGACGCGCCGCCCGGAGAGGGCACCGACGGCGGCTCTTGAATCTCCCGCAGGGGGAGCTCCTAGCGTCGGGGAGCGGCGGACACGGCCGCCGGGGAACCGGATGAGGCGAGGAGACGATCATGACGGCGTTCGTACTGGTGGCGGGCAGCTTCACCGGCGGCTGGGTGTGGGAGGAGACGGCGGCCCGGCTCCGGAGGACGGGTGCCGAGGCGCACCCGGTGACCCTGACGGGCATGGACGACCGGCACGAAGGGGCCGGGATCGGGCTGGAGACGCACGTCGAGGACCTGGTACGACTGATCGACGGCCTCACGGCGGCCGAGGTGGTCCTCGTGGGCCACGGGTACGGGCTCCACCCGGTGCTCGGCGCGGCCGACCGGCGGCCCGGGCGGATCACCCGGATCGTCGCCCTGGACACGCTCCTCCCGCAGGACGGGGAGCCGGCCGCGCGCTCCGTCCCCGACCCCGGGGGCCGGGCCGGCGAGGACGGACGGGTCCCGCCGCCGACCCGGGAGACCCGGTCCCGCTGGGGCGGCCTCGAAGGCGTCCCCGACGGCGCCCTCGCCCGCCTGGAGCGCCTCGCCGTGCCCCAGCCGGCCGCCACGCTCACCGAACCGCTCCGCCTGACCGGAGCCGCCTCCGCCCTGCCGGTCACCGGCGTCCTCTGCACGGCCGGCGGCCCTGACCTCTCCACGGTCGGGATGCTGGTGGAATCCGGCCCGCACCGGTTCCGCGCGCTGGCCGACGCCCGGATCCGCTTCCTCGAACTCGCCACCGGTCACTGGCCGATGCTCTCCGCGCCCGCCGACCTCGCGGAGACGCTGCTCCGCGCGGCGGCGGGCGAGGGCCACCGGGTGACCGCGCCCGCGGACGAGCGGCCGACGCACCTCCGGCCCTTCCTCGAAGGGGTACGGGACGTCCCCGAGGTCCCGCGCGAACGCCACGGCCGGGTCGACCTCCACCTCCCGGACGCCGGAGGACCCCGGCCGGCGATCGTCTTCGTCCACGGCGGCCCGGTCGACCCCGACCAGCGGCCCACCCCGCGCGACACGCCGTTCCTCCTGGGGTACGGACGCCTCGCGGCGGGCGCGGGCGCCGTCGGCGCCACCCTGGACCACCGGCTCCACGGCCTCGCCGACTACGCCCTCGCCGCCGAGGACCTCGCCGCGGCCGTCGCGCTCGTCCGCGCCGACCCGCGCGTCGACGGGGAGCGGATCGCGCTCTGGTTCTTCTCGGGCGGCGGGCTCCTCGCGGCGGACTGGCTCGCCGCGCCCCCGCCGTGGCTGCAGTGCGTGGCCGCCACCTACCCGATGCTCGCGCCGCTGCCCGGCTGGGAGGCGGTGGAACCCCGCTTCCGCCCGGTCGACGCGGTGGGCACGGCGGACGGGCCGCCGGTGGTCCTGACCCGGGCCGGCCGGGAGCACCCGGCGATCGCGGCGACGGTCGAGGAGTTCCTGACCGCCGCCGGGAGGCGCGGGGCCCGCGTCGAGACCGTCGACGTGCCCCACGGCCGCCACGGCTTCGAACTGCTCGACCCCACCGAGGAGTCGGGCGAGGCGGTGGAGCGGGCGATGAGGGCGGTGCTCTCGCGGCTGGGGGAGTGACGGCCGTACGTACTCACGACCGGGGCGGCCGCACACGCCCGCGATCCCGGTCGGCTCACACCGACGACGGGATCTCCGCGAGACCGACGACCGGGCAGCCGAAGAGACCGCTCAGGGAACGTCTCTGATGCTCCGTCAGCGCCTGGAGGAAGACCACCGCGTCCGCGTCCGTCCGCTCGCGGGCCTCCGCCACCTCGCGGACCTTCCCGCCGCTCAGGAGCGTCCGCGAGGAGAACGGAAGGCACATCTTCCGCGCCCCTCCGTGCGAGACGCCACGCCGCTGCACGGCCCGTGCCACGACCCGGGCGCCGCGGGCCGCCAGTTCGGCGGCGGCCGTGTCCATCAGGGCGGCGAAGTCCCGCTGCCGGGCGGAGAAGTACCCGACGAGTACGACATCGGCACCCGCGACGTGGAAGGGCGGGACGTCCGCCGGGCCGCCCGTCCCCCGGACCCGCCGGGCGGGGCGCCGGCCGCGCCCGTGGTGTCGGTGCATGGACTCACCGTAGGACGCTCGCCACCCGCGCCGACAGGCGTTTTCCCCGGGGCGCCGCGAGCCGGACCCGTTGTCGGACCCTTGCCGTACCGTCACGACGGTACGCACCGAACGGGGGGATCCGGTGGGGAGCCACTATCAGACGATCGTCGACCTCGACGCCACGCCCGAGGAGGCGGAGGCGCTCGGGGCCCGGGTGGCGGCGTGGCTGGTAGAGGAGGGGATCGCGGTCGCGGAGGAGGGGTTCTCCCACCACGACCGGCCGGTGCTGACGCCGGGACCGCGCTGGTCGTACGTGACGGACGAACGGCGTTGGCTGTCGACCGACGGCCTGGCGATCGTCACCGGACGCACGGTGTTCTTCGGATCGATGGGCATCGGCGGCTCGGCCGTCTGCCCCCACTGCGCGGAGGTCGCGTCCGGCGAGGACGAACGGCTCCCCTTCTCCGAGGCCATGGACACCTGGTACGCCACGGGCGAGGCCGCGGTGCGGTGCCCGGCGTGCCGCCGGTCGGTCCCCTTGCCCGCGTGGGAGTGGGAGAACGACTTCTTCGCCTTCGCGCACCTGGGCATCGAGCACTGGAACGGTCCGCCGCTGCGGCCGGAGTTCATCGCCGAGGTGACGCGTGTCCTCGGGCACCGGACCCGTCTGGTCGCCGGGAAGATCTGAGCGGCGCGCCGCCGGTCTTCCGGCGACGCGCGGGACGGAGGAGGGGGCGGAGGGTCAGGGAGCGACCGTCTCCGTGGTGATCAGTTCGACGAGGGCCGGCAGGCCGCCCTCCGCCAGGGCGCGGCGCTGGCGGTCGGCCGAGGTGCCCTCCTGGAGCAGCCGGTGCAGCAGGGAGGAGACCTCACGGGTGTCGCCGGCCTCGTCGAGGGCGGGCGTGATGTGTTCGAGCAGCGAGCACAGCACGTCGCCCGCCCGGCGCGACCGCCCTTCGGGATCGACGAGCAGCCCGCTCAGACCGTGCCGGGCCGCGTGCCAGTTGGACGCCTGGAGGAGCTCGGGCGAGCAGTCGGGGAGCGGCATTCCTGCCTTCTCCTCGTCGATCGCGGTGGCGACCAGCGCCCGGACGATCCCGGCGAACATGACCGCCTCGTCGGCGCGCAGCTGGACGTCGGCGCAGCGCACCTCGACCGTGGGGTACCGGTCGGACAGGCGGGCCTGCCAGTACAGCTGACCGGTGTCGGTGATGATGCCGGTGTCGAGGAGCGTCCGGACGCGCTCCTCGTGGTCCGCGAGCGAGGTGAAGCGGGGCGGGGGACCGCTGACCGGCCACCGCCCGAAGATCACCGTGCGCCAGCTCGCGAACCCGGTGTCGCCGCCGTCCCACAGGGGCGAGTTCGCGGACATGGCCACCAGGACCGGCAGCCAGACCCGGATGCGGCTCAGGACGGCGACGCCCATCTCGCGGTCCGGCACGGCCGCGTGCACGTGCATCCCGTTGACCAACTGCTCGGCCACGAGCTGCGGGGCCTGGGTGGACATCGCCAGGTAGCGGGCCTTCCGGGTGACCGGCACGGGTGCCGTCTCCCGGTAGGGGGCCGTCGCGCAGGCGGCGAGCAGACAGCCGTTCTTCTCCGCCGCCATGCCGAGCGCGTGCCGCAGGCGCAGCAGGTGGCCGCCGACCTCCTCCAGGTCCGTGCACACGGGGGTTGCGACCTCCACCTGCGCCTGGAGCAGCTCCGACTGGACCTCGGTGCCCTCGACGAGCGGCTGCAGTCCGGCGGACGCGCGCACCTGGTCACTGAGCGGCACCGGAAGGCATGTGTCCGGATCGAGCAGCAAGTACTCTTCCTCGACCCCAATAGTGATCATGTCTCCCGAATACCCCCGATCGGGCGGCGGGAATCGGTCCGGAAGGCACCGCTTTTCCGCAGGTCACGCGGGTGATACCGCCCGGCTGCGGACGGTGAGGAAAGCGCCGCCGCTCAGGGGCCCAGGTGCCGCTGCATCCAGTCGGCGGCGGTCCGGCGGAACAGCCGCCGGTTGTCCGCCCGCCGGAACTCGTGCCCCTCGTCACGCAGCGTGAGCATCTCGGCCGGCAGGCCCCGCTCCCGCGCGGCGCGCACCATCTGCTCGGACTCGCCCGGCGGCACGTTCGTGTCGTGCTCGCCGTGCACCGCGAGCAGCGGCACCCGCAGCTCGTCGACCCGGCTCATGGGGGACAGGGAACGCAGCAGCTCCCGGTCGCGCACCGGATGGCCGTACTTGTGCGCCGCCGACTCGGCGATCCACGGCTCCGTCCCCGCGAAGAACGTCGCGAGGTCCGACATCCCGCACACCGCGACCCCCGTACGGAACAGCTCGGGGTGCCACACCAGGGACGCCATCGTCAGATAGCCGCCGTACGAGCGCCCCATCACCGCGAGGCGCGTCGGATCGGCCAGGCCGTCCAGGATCACGTGCGCCGCGCAGTCGGCCACGTCGTCGATCGCCGCGAACCGCCCCGTACCGAGGTCGGCGTCCACGAACGACCTGCCCCAGCCGGACGAGCCGCGCACGTCGGGCGCGAAGACGTCCAGGCCCCGGCCGAGGAGCTCGTGGTACAGCGGGTCGAACACCGGCCGCTCCTGCTCCTCCGGCCCGCCGTGCAGATGGATCACGCACGGGGCCGGACGCCCGGCGTCACGCCCCGGCGCCCGGTAGTACCAGCCGCCCAGGTGCAGCCCGTCGCGGGCCACCGGCCGCAGCGGTACGGGCCGTACGGGCGGCCGGCCCGGGGGCACGGCGTCCTCGTCCCGGGACGACCACGGCGTGCGCGCCGACAGCGTCCCGGCCCCGGGAGGGACCCACCACACGCCCGGACGGCGCTGCGAACCCGATACGGCGAGGACCATGCCCGCCGGTCCGGCCCGGGTGATCCGGGTGACCACCTCGTGCGGCAGCGGCACCCGCCGGGGCCGGGCCGCCGTGGACAGGCCCAGGGTCTCCAGCTCGCTCGCGCCCCGCACGTTCCACGCGAGCGCGGCCGTGCGCCCGTCCTCGGCGAACGCGAGGAGCTCCAGGTCGCTGCCCTCGCGCTCGGCCACCACGGACAGGCCGAGGCGCCCGCCGTCCTCGTCGAGGGACGCCGCGAGGAGCGCCGCGAACCGGCGCTCGTGGTCGCTGCGCAACCACAGGGTGTGCCCGTCCTGCGAGAACCGGCCGATCCACGGGTCCCCGTCGCCGACCCGCAGGACGGAACCGGTCGTGAGGTCGGCCGTGCGCACCACCACCGCCTCCCGCCGGCCGCGCGGCCCCCGGCGCACCAGGGCGAACCGGCCGTCCTGGCTGACGTCGCACACCCGCAGCGTCGCGGCGCCCGACTCGGCGGCGACGAGCACGGGCGACCCGAGGCCGGAGGGATCGACCAGATAGGCGGTGAGCCGGTCCGGCGCCCCGCCGTCGAGACCACCGCCCTCGCCGTCCGGACCGCTGCTCCCGCCGTCCGGACCACTCGCACCCGAACCGGAACCGGAACCGGAGCCGGGGTCGAAGGCACGGCTGAAGTCGGGACCGGAGGCAGGGCCGAAGCCGGACTCGAAGGCAGGGCTGAAGCCAGGACCGGAACCGGAACCGGAACCGGAGCCGTGTCCGGGCCCCGTGCCGTCCGGGCCCACCTCCCCGCGTCCGGCGCCGCCCAGCAGCGTGGCCGGGCCGTCGCGCTCCGCCCAGCCCGGGGGCAGGTCGGCAAGGGTCGTCCCGTGGTCCGGAGCGGGCGGCTCCCGGAGGACCGTGCGGCCCGCCGGGGGCGGCGGCTCGGCCACCGTGACCGCCACGGCCGAGCCGTCGCGCGTCCAGCAGCCCAGGTAGGCGGAGCTGCCCGCGTCCGCGCCCGCCACGATCCGGCGGCCGGTGCCGTCCGGCCGTACGCACAGGACACGGGTGTGCTCGCCGCCGCCCGGGGCGACCGTGTAGGCGATCCACCGCCCGTCGGGGGACCAGGCCACCTCCGTGACCGGGTCGGGGTCCGCGTCCAGGAGATGGATCTCCGTGCCGTTCACCGCCCCGGTCCACAGCTGGGGGACGCCCGTCCGGTCGCAGATGAACGCCACCCATTCGCCCGCGGGGTCCACGGACGGGTACCAGCAGCCGTGCGAGACGAGCGGCCGGGGCGTGTCGCGGGTCCCGGCCGCGTCGGCCAGCGGCACCGGCACGGGTGCCGCCGACGTCGCTCCGCTCACTCGATCCCGTGCGTCTGCAGCCATATCTCCAGCAACGCTACGTGCCACAGGGCGTTCGCTCCTCGCTTCGTCCGGTGGTGGTCGGGGGCGGAGAGCAGCTCGGCGACGTACTCGTCCCGGAAGACGCCCCGCGCGCGTGCCTCCGGCGCGGACAGCGCCTGGCGCACCCGTTCGAGGACGGGGCCCGCCATGTGGCGGATGGCCGGCACCGGGAAGTACCCCTTGGGCCGGTCCACGACCTCGCGCGGCAGCAGCTTGCGGCCCGCGTCCTTCAGGACGCCCTTGCCGCCCCGGGCCAGCTTCAGTTCCGGCGGGCAGGCCGCCGCCAGCTCGACCAGCTCGTGGTCCAGGAACGGCACCCGGGCCTCCAGGCCCCAGTCCATGGTCATGTTGTCCACGCGCTTGACCGGGTCGTCGACGAGCATGACGTGGGTGTCGAGTCTCAGCGCCGCGTCGAGCGCGGTCTCGGCCCCCGGCACGGCCATGTGCTCGCGGACGAACAGGCCGGACTCGTCCCGGCCGGTCAGCAGGTGCGGCTGGAGGATCCGGGCGAAGTCGGCGTGCGGACGGTCGAAGTACACCTCCGCGTACTGCTCCGGCTCCCGCTCGCGCGGCACGGAGGCCAGGTCCGGGTACCAGCGGTAGCCGGCGAACACCTCGTCGGCGCCCTGGCCGCTCTGGACGACGCTCACCTCCTTGGAGACCAGCTCCGAAAGCAGGTGGAACGCGACCACGTCATGGCTGATCATGGGCTCGCTCATGGCCAGGACCGCGCTGTCCAGGGCGGTCGACACCCGGTCCGAGGGGACCATCAGCTGGTGGTGCTCGGTGTCGTAGTGGCGGGCGACCAGGTCCGAGTAGTAGAACTCGTCGCCCTCCTCGCCGCCCTCCGCCTCGAACCCCACGCTGAACGTGGCCAGGTCCTTCTGGCCCTCCTCGGCGAGGAGCCCGACGATCAGGGACGAGTCGAGCCCGCCGGAGAGCAGCACGCCGACCGGCACGTCGGCGACCATCCGGCGGCGCACCGCCGTCCGCAGCGAGTCCAGGACCGCGTCGCGCCAGTCGGCCGCGTCCATGCCCGCGTACTCGGCACGGCGGGTGTACGACGGCTGCCAGTAGACCCGGTCGCGGTACGAACCGTCCGGCTCCACCACGCGCACCGTGGCCGGCGGCAGCTTGCGCACCCCGTTGAGGACGGTCCGCGGGGCCGCCACCGTGGCGTGCCAGCTCAGGTACTGGTGCAGGGCGACGGGGTCCAGGGACGTGTCGACGCCGCCGCCCGCGAGCAGCGCGGGCAGGCTGGAGGC
This sequence comes from Streptomyces sp. NPDC088915, assembly GCF_044749825.1. Lineage (NCBI taxonomy): Bacteria > Bacillati > Actinomycetota > Actinomycetes > Kitasatosporales > Streptomycetaceae > Streptomyces > Streptomyces sp. NPDC088915. Next base: position 184,749 of record NZ_JBIVIR010000016.1, on the reverse strand, counting down.
GAACCGCAGCCGGCCGGGGGCGTGGGACAGGTACAGCGGCTTGATGCCGAGCCGGTCGCGGCCGAGCACGACCCGGCCCGTGTCGTTCTCCACGATCACGAAGGCGAACATGCCCTTGAAGCGGTCGACGCAGTCGACGCCCCACTGGCGGTACGCCTTGAGGACCACCTCGGTGTCCGAGGTGGAGAAGAACCGGTGCCCCAGCGTCTCCAGCTCCCGCCGGAGCTCCTGGTAGTTGTACACGCACCCGTTGAACACGCCCGTGAGCCGGGCGTCGGCGTCCGCCATCGGCTGGGCGCCGCGCTCGGACAGGTCGATGATCTTCAGCCGGCGGTGTCCCAGGGCCACCGGGCCCTGCGACCAGATGCCCCGGCCGTCGGGGCCCCGGGCCGCCAGACGGTCGGTCATGCGCTCCACCGCGGCCACGTCGGGCCGACGGTCGTCGAAACGTATCTCACCGCTCAGACCGCACATGTCGCACCCGTTCGTCGTGCCTCCGCCGCCCCCGGCGCGTCCGGGGCCTCGCAGCCCTCCTCGACCTCATGTGCATCACTCACTGCAGACTCCTCGAAGACAGGGAGCGGGTGCCCGTGCGCCCCTCGGTACGGGGCGCGCGGCGACCCGCTCCGTATCGCGAGTGCCCGGCCGACCGGGGATCATGCCTTCCGAAGAGTCACGGTGCCCCCACCCTCCGTCCACGGCCACCTGGGGTTTTTGTCCTTTTCCCGGGGGCAGTCGAATCACCATGGACCACTCACAAGCACCCGTGCTCGACGCCCTGGCCGCGTACCACGCGGAGAACCAGACCCCCTTCACCCCGCCCGGCCACAAGCAGGGCCGCGGTGCGGACGCCCGCGTGCGCGCGGTCCTCGGGGACGCCGTCTTCCGGTCGGACGTACTGGCCACCAGCGGTCTCGACGACCGCAAGTCGTCCAAGGGCGTCCTGGCCAAGGCGCAGGAGCTGATGGCCGACGCCGTCGGAGCGGAGCACACCTTCTTCTCGACCTGCGGCAGCTCGCTCTCCGTGAAGGCCGCCATGCTGTCCGTCGCCGGGCCCCACGAGAAGCTGCTCGTGGGACGGGACGCGCACAAGTCGGTGGTGTCCGGCCTCGTGCTCGCCGGGATCGTGCCGGTCTGGGTGGACCCCCAGTGGGACGCCGAACTCCACCTCGCGCACCCGCCGTCCGCCGACTCCTTCCGCGCCGCCCTCGCCGAGCACCCGGACGCCCGGGGCGCCCTGGTCACGACGCCGACGCCGTACGGCACCTGCTCCGACCTGGCGGCCATCGCCGACGTCTGCCACGAACACGGCGTGCCGCTCATCGTCGACGAGGCGTGGGGCGCCCACCTGCCGTTCCACCCGGACCTGCCGACCTGGGCCATGGACGCCGGCGCGGACGTGTGCGTCACCTCCGTGCACAAGATGGGCTCCGGCCTCGAACAGAGTTCGGTCTTCCACCTCCAGGGCGACCTGATCGACCCCGAGGTCCTCAAGAACCGCGAGGACCTCCTGGGCACCACCAGCCCCTCCGTCCTCGTGTACGCGGCCCTCGACGGCTGGCGCCGCCAGATGGCCCAGCACGGCCACGCCCTCTACGACGACGCGCTCTCCCTGGCCAAGACGGTACGGGCGCGGATCGACGGCATCGAGGGCATGCGCGTCCACGGGCACGACGACTTCTGCGGGCCCGGCCGCGCCGCCGACCTCGACCCCCTCCAGGTCATCGTCGACATCACCGGCCTCGGCACCACCGGCTACCGGATCGCCGACTGGATCCGCGAGCGCCACCACGTCAACCTGCACCTGTCCGACCACCGCCGCACCAGCGCCCAGCTCACCCACGCCGACGACATCCACAGCGCCCAGCTCCTGCTCGACGCCCTGCGGGACGCCGCCGCGCACGCCGATGAACTGCGCCCCGCGCCCCGGGTGGAGGTCGCCGACCCGGCCGACCTGCGCCTGGAACAGGTCATGCTCCCGCGCGACGCCTTCTTCGGGAGGGTCGAGCAGGTGCCCTGGGAGAAGGCCGTCGGCCGGGTCACCGCCGAGATGCTCACGCCCTACCCGCCTGGCATCCCCGCCGCGCTGCCCGGCGAGAGGCTCAACGCCGAGGTCCTGCGGTACCTGCGCAGCGGCGTCGAGGCCGGGATGGTCGTGCCGGACGCGGCCGACCCCGAGGTCAAGACCGTCCGCGTGACCGTCGAGGACTGACGGTCCCGTCTCCCCCGAGGATCGGGGGAGACGGGACCCGTCACAGCCCCGCGGCGGCCTTCTCCCGGAAGCGGTCCCAGGCCCGCTCCGGCACGTCCGGCCGCAGCAGGACGTCCACCGCCGTGCAGGCGAGCGCCTCGGCCGCCGCGAGCATCGCCCGCCGCGCCCGGGGCCCGGCCGCCGCCTCCGCGAACTCCGGCGTGTGGTCCGAACAATCCTCGTCCATGATCGCGACGAACGGATGGATCGCGGGCACGCGCGTGCTGACGTTCCCGATGTCCGACGACCCCAGATACACGCCCGGCACGGGCTCTGAAAGCCGGATCCCCGTCCGCTCCAGGTGCCCGGCGAAGAGACCGGACAGCACGTCGTTGTCCCGGAAGTGCTCGTACCGGCCGCCCACGTCCGTCACCTCCACCGTCGTGCCGGTGGCGAGCGCCACGCCCCGGGCGCACGTGCGCAGCTCCTCCACCAGCTCCTCCAGGGCGGTCGTGGTCCCGCCGCGCAGCCCGAAGAGGCCCTCCGCGTACTCGGGGACGATGTTCGTGGCCCGGCCCCCGTCCGTCACGATCCCCTGGACGTGCGACCCGGACGGCAGGCGCTTGTGCAGCACGCCCAGCGCGTTGAAGAGCTGGATCAGGGCCCCCAGGGCGTCGATCCCCTCCGTCGGGCTGCCCGTCGGATGCGCGGCCCGCCCGTGGAACCCCACCCGGATCTGCGCGCTGGCGGTCAGCGGGGCCCGCGCCCAGTCGTACACGCCCGGATGGAACATCAGCGCCGCGTCCACCCCCTCGAACAGGCCCGCCTCCACCTCCGCGACCTTCCCGCCGCCGCGCTCCTCCGCCGGGGCCCCGACGGCGAGCAGCGTCCCTCCGGTCCCGGTCCCGGTCCCGGTTCCGGCCCCGTCCTCGCCTCCGCCGAGCACCGCCCGCGCGGCGAGCGCCGCGCCGAGGCCGGCCGCCGCGATCAGGTTGTGCCCGCAGGCGTGACCGAGCAGCGGCAGCGCGTCGTACTCCATCAGCAGGGCGACACGCGGTCCTCCGCCCGCCGCGCCCTCCCCGTCCTCCCCGTCCCTCTCGTCCCTCTCGTCCCTCCCGTCCTTCTTCCCGTCCGACCGGGCGACGAAGGCGGTCGGCAGCCCCGCCACGCCGCGCTCCACCCGGAAACCCTCCCGTTCGAGCTCGTCCGCGAGCAGCCGGGACGCCCCGTGCTCCTCGTAGGCCGTCTCGGGCTCGCGGTGCAGCGCGAGGCTCACGTCCCAGAGCCGGTCCGCCCGGGCGGCCACCTCCTCCCCGACGCGGGCGTACACGGACTCCGGGACACGCGCTTCCTCCGTACGGGCTTCCGGGGTGCGGGACACGAGGGCCTCCTCCGATGCGAACGGTCGCCTACACCCCCGCGTCTTCCACGTCCGGCGCGCGCGATGCCCGGAACGGCCGCTTCTTCTCGGGCCGCCGGAAGACGCACACGTACATCCCCCGGGGTCGGGTAGGCGGGGCGGACACGAGCGGTGACGGAGGACGGGAGAGGCGTGTCCGAAACGAAGTCCAGGGCGGTCGACTGGTGCCGCAGCAGATGGTGCACCGCCCGCACGTCCCTGGAAGAGGCGGTACGGGGGCCCGGTGAGGCGCGCGACGGGATGCTGCTCCAGGCCAAGGGCGCGGCCGCCGCGACCGTCGCCTGGTGCCTCTCCTCATGGCTGCTGCCCGCGAACGTCGCGGCGTTCGCCCCGTTCACCGTGCTCCTCGCCCTCCAGTCCACGGTCTACCGCTCACTGTGGGAATCGGTCCAGTACCTGGGGGCCATGGCGATCGGTACGGCGGTGGCGGCGGCTTTCGGCAGCACCGTCGGCGTCCACGCCTGGGCCCTCTGCGTCCTGGTCTTCGTCGCTCTGATGGTGTCCCGCCTCCACCTCCTCGGAGGACAGGACGCCCAAGTGCCGGTGGTGGCCCTCTTCGCGTTCGCCGGCGGCGGCGGGCGGATCGACTACATCGGCCACCTCGTCGCGTCCGCCGCCATCGGGGTCTGCTGCGGTCTCGTCGCCCACTTCGCCGTCGCCCCCTCGCCGCACACGGCCACGGCGCGGCACCGGGTCGAGGAGCTGACCGCCCGCGCGCAGACCCTCCTGCGCGACCTGGCCCGGACCGCCGCGGGGAAGGAGGGGGACGAGGACGTACGGGAGGAGGACTGGCCGCGCCGCTGCGAGGAACTGGCCGCACAGGCGGCGGACGCGCGCGCGGCACTCGAAAGGGAGCAGGAGAACACCAGGCTGAACCCCCGCCACTCCTGGAACGGCGCCCAGGCCTCGTTGCAGCGCTGCCACGAGACCATCGGCATGATCGAACGCGTCGGCACGCACACCCGCTCCATCGCCCGCGCCCTGACGTACGAGCCCCGGACCTCCGAACCGTCCGGGCCGCGCCGCGCCTTGGGGGTGTCCGTCTCGGCGGACTTCTCCGCCTCCTGCGCCGAACTGCTGCACGCCATGGCCGAGGCGCTCGAACACCTCGCCCCGCCCGGGGGCCCGGACGACCCCGACCGGCTCCGCGTCCGCGTCGAGGACGCCGAGCGCCGCTACGAGCGGGTGGCGACCGCGACCGGCTCCGACCGGTCCGACCGGGAGGGGGAGTGGCCCGTGCACGGCACGGTCCTGGTGGAGGCGGCGCGGATCCTGGAGGAGATCAAGCACACGGCGGACCTCGCCGCCGACACGCGCGGCTGAGCGGCGACGCCCTCGCGGACGTTGGCGGAACGACAGCGAGACGTGAGCGGCGGGCGGCAGGGTGGTGCGGGCCGACCGCCCCGGCGCGTAGCGGAGGATGACGGGCCGTCGTCGTGACGAGGACGGGACCCGACCGGGCCGGACCCGGGGCGAGCCGTGGGGGCTCGCCCCGGGCCCCGTCCGGTCGGAGCCACGACGAGGACCCGAGCCGTGAACGCCCGGACGCCCGGCCCGCGAGCCGCCGGGGCCGTGCCGGGGATGCAGCTCGCGACCGTGCCGCCGGGACCGCCCGGCACACAGCTCACGACCGCGACCATCGTGGCCGCGCCCGGCACTCAGCTCGTGACCCCGACCACCGCGGCCGCGCCCGACACTCAGCTCGCGACCGTGCCGCCGGGACCGCCCGGCACTCAGCTCACGGCCGTGACCACCGCGGCCGCGCCCGGCACTCAGCTCACGACCGTGACCATCGTGGCCGCCATGACCGCGACCATCGCCGCCTGCATGTCGCGGATCGCGCGGCGCACGTCCTCGGCCGCCCACTGGCCGGCCGCGATCTCCTCCAGGCGCGGGGCGACCTCCTTGCGCGGCACGTCGGGGAAGGCGACGCGGTGCAGCTTCGCGCCGTGGACGAGGGCGACGAGGCCCGCCGTGCGCGGGTCGGGCGCGGCGCCGCCGAGGGCCACGGCCCGCAGCCTGTCGCGCAGCTCGCGCTCCACGGAGCCGTCCGCCTCCGGGTAGCGGGTGACGGGGAAGATTCCCAGGATCCTGCGCTGCTCGGCGCGGACGAGCCCCCGCCCGCGCAGGCTGTCGGTCGTGGCCTTGACGGCCTTGTGGCAGTCCTTCGTCAGCCACTCGGTGACCTTCGGGACCCTGCTCTTCCGCCCCGTCCACTCGGTGATCTGCCGCAGCCGCTCGTCGAGGAGCGGGACGCCGGTGGGCGTCTTGTCCGCCACCCGGAGGCGTCCCCCGTCGACCGTCACGCGCCCGGCCAGGACGAGGTCGAGCAGGATGCCGCCGGCGACGGCCCACGCGGCGGACTGCTTCTCCTTCGCCGCCCCGGACTCGTCGTCCAACGACAGCAGCATGATCTCCTCCGCGAGCGTGACCGTCACCCAGTACCTCCTGCTGTCGTGCGTTCCCGGCGACCGTTCTTCCGGTCGTCCGTCCTCTCGCACAAGGAGACGGCGGAACGTTTCCCCTGGTTCCCGCCGCGTAGGGCCGTCGTTGGTCTGGACCTCCCGGACGCGGGACGCCAAGCTCTCCCCATGGACTTGGAGCTGAGGCACCTCAAGACGATCCGGGCCATCGCGGACGCGGGGAGTCTCACCCGCGCCGCCACCGCGCTCGGCCTCGCGCAGCCCGCCCTCAGCGCCCAGCTCAAGCGGATCGAACGCGCCCTGGGCGGCGAGCTGTTCGAGCGGGGCAGGGAGGGCGTGCGGACCACGGCACTCGGCGACCTCGTCCTGGAACGTGCCCGTGTGGTGCTGCCCGCCGTGTGCGAACTCCAGGAGGAGGCCGTGCGGTTCGCCCGGGACGGGGCGGAGGGCTACCGGCTCGGCGGCACGCACGGCCCGCTGCTCGGCGGCCTCGTCGACCGGATCGCCCGCACCGACCCGGGCGCGCCCGTGACCACGTACACCTCCTGGTCGGAGCGGGAGATCGCCGGCGGGGTGGTCGCCGGCCGGCTCGACTTCGCCCTCGTCGGCGTCTGCGGCGAGAGCGGACCGCCCGAGGCGGGCCGGCTCGCCTGGACGGAGGTCGCCCGCGACCCGGTGTACGTGATGCTGGCCGCCGACCACCCGCTGGCGCCCCGCACCGAGATCGACCTGGCCGAACTGGCGGCGGAGGCCTGGACCGACGTGCCGGGCGACGGCTGCTTCGGCGACTGTTTCGCCGCCGCCTGCGTACGCGCCGGCTTCACCCCGGCCTGTGTGTACGAGACGGACACCGCCTCCTGCGTGCACCTGGTCCAGGTCGGCCGGGCCGTCGGCCTGTGCCGGGCCACCTTCCCCGTCACCCCCGGCCTCGTGACCAGACCCCTCGCCGGCGCGCCGCTGCTCTGGCGGCACCTGCTCGGCTGGCACCCCGAGGGCCGCGCCGCCGGCCGGGCCGCCGCCGTCCTGAACCACACCAGGGCCGCCCACGAGGAGGCGCTCGCCCGCAGCGCCGGCCGCACGACGGTCCCGGCGCCCCGCGAGGGCACCCCGCGCTGACGCGCGCCACCCTCCCCGTACTCCGACGCCCCCGTCCGCGCAGGCCCTTCGGCCACCGGCCATAACGCCGTGGCAGGGGCCGACCGACAACTGCCGTCCCCTCGGCGGGATCCCTACGGTTTCAGCAGATCCCCCACCGCCAACCGAGGAGACTCCCCATGCTCCGACGACACGCCCGCACGGCGTGTACCGTGCTGGCCGCCGCCGGCCTGGCACTGGCCGGCCTCCAGGCCGGTTCCGCCGCCGCGGCCCCGCACGACCAGGACCGCGCCCCCACCGCCAGAACGGCGGCCGACGCCCTCGGCGCCGCCTCCGCACAGCCCGAACTCCTCCGTGCCATGCAGCGCGACCTCGGCCTCACCCGCGCCCAGGCCGAGAACCGCCTCGCCAACGAGGCCGAGGCCGGGGCCACCGCCGCCGGACTCCGCCTGGACCTGGGCGGCGCCTTCGCCGGCGCCTGGGTGGACGGCGCCGAGTCCGGCACCCTGACCGTGGCCACCACCCGCGCCGCCGACGCGTCCGCGATCCGCGCCGCGGGCGCGCGCGCCCGGGTCGTGACGCACGGCCTGACCGCCCTGGAGCGGGCCAAGGAGGCCCTGGACCGGGCCGCCACCGCCGAGGCGCCCGTCCGGTACGTCGACGTCCGCGCCAACGTCCTCGTCGTCGAGGAGGCGCGCGCCGGGGCCGGCGCGCGCCTCCTCGCGGCCACCGGCGTCCCCCGCGACCTGGTGAGGGTGGTCCGCACCGCCGAGGCACCCCGCCCGCTGTACGACCTCCGGGGCGGCGACGCGTACTACATGAACGGCAGCGGGCGCTGCTCCGTCGGCTTCCCGATCACCAAGGGCACCACGCAGGGCTTCGCCACGGCCGGCCACTGCGGGCGCGCCGGGACCTCCACCAGCGGCTTCAACCAGGTCGCCCAGGGCAGCTTCCAGGCCTCGGTCTTCCCCGGCAACGACATGGCCTGGGTCGCCGCCAACTCCAACTGGACCGCCACCCCGTACGTGAAGGGCGCGGGCGGCGCCAACGTCCAGGTGACCGGCTCGGTCCTCCAGCCCGTCGGCTCCTCCGTCTGCCGCTCCGGCTCGACCACCGGCTGGCACTGCGGCACCGTGCAGCAGCACAACACCAGCGTGACCTACCCGGAGGGCACCATCTCCGGCGTCACCCGCACGACGGTCTGCGCCGAGCCCGGCGACTCCGGCGGCTCGTACATCTCCGGCAGCCAGGCCCAGGGCGTGACCTCGGGCGGCTCCGGCAACTGCTCCAGCGGCGGCACGACCTTCTTCCAGCCGCTGAACCCGATCCTCCAGAACTACGGCCTGACCCTGAAGACCACCACCGACCCGGGGCCGGGCCCGGGCCCCGGTCCCGGCCCCGAGCCGGAGCCAGGCGGCACGTGGGCGGCGGGCAAGGTCTACGCGGCCGGCGACACCGTCACCTACGGCGGCGCCACCTACCGCTGCCTCCAGGGCCACCAGGCCCAGACCGGCTGGGAGCCGTCCAACGTCCCGGCCCTGTGGCAGCGCGTCTGACGCGCGGTCCGTCCTCGCGGTGACCGGGGGTGCCGCGGCTCCGAGGGGGTGCCGCGGCACCCCCTCCCCGCGCGTCCGGGCCCGTCACTCCTCCGCGAGGCCGCCCCGGGCGATCACCTCCGCGTACCAGCGGGCGCTGTCCTTCAGCGTCCGCCGCTGCGTCGCGAAGTCCACGTGGACGATGCCGAACCGCTTGCTGTAGCCGTACGCCCACTCGAAGTTGTCCAGGAGCGACCACAGGAAGTAGCCCCGCACGTCCGCCCCGTCCGCGAGGGCCCGGTGCACCGCAGCCAGGTGCGCGTGCAGATAGGCCACCCGCTCCGGGTCCTTCACGTTCCCCGACGGGTCGGCGTAGTCGTCGTACGCCGCCCCGTTCTCCGTGATCACCAGCGGGACGCCCGGCAGTTCGTCCCGCAGCCGGGTCAGCAGCTCGTGCAGCCCGTCCGCGTCCACCGGCCAGTCCATGGCCGTGCGCGGCCCCGGCGCCGGCACGAACCGCACGTGCCGCTCCGCGCCCGCCCACGGCGACGGCGACTCCGAGGAGCCCGCCGCGACCACGGACGGGGAGTAGTAGTTGATGCCGAGGGAGTCGATCGGCGCGGCCGCCGCCTCCAGGTCGCCGTCCTGGACGAACGACCAGTCCGTGACCGACGCGGTGTCGCGGACCAGGTCCTCCGGGAGCCGCCCGTGGAAGACCGGGTCCAGGAAGATCCGGTTGCCGACGGCGTCGATCCGGCGGGCCGCGTCCAGGTCCCCGGGGGACTGCGTGAGGGCCCGTACGGCGTGCAGGTTGAGGGTCAGGGACACCTCGGCGGACCCGGGCAGCGCGCCGCGCAGCGCCCGCGCGCCCAGGCCGTGCGCCAGGTTGAGGTGGTGCGCGGCGCGCAGCGCGGCCAGGTCGTCGGTGCGGCCCGGCGCGTGCACGCCGTTGCCGTAGCCGAGGAAGGCGGCGCACCACGGCTCGTTGAGCGTGGTCCAGGTCGCCACCCGGTCGCCGAGCGCGTCCGCCATGATCCCGGCGTACTCGGCGAAGCGGTACGCGGTCTCCCGGTGCGGCCAGCCGCCCGCGTCCTCCAGCTCCTGCGGCAGGTCCCAGTGGTAGAGCGTCGCCACGGGCCGGATCCCGGCCTCCAGGAGGGAGTCGGCCAGGCGCCGGTAGAAGTCCAGGCCCTTGCGCACGGCCGGGCCGCGCCCGGTGGGCTGGACCCGGGGCCAGGCGATCGAGAAGCGGTAGTCCGTCACGCCGAGCCGGCGCATCAGGGCGACGTCCTCGTCGAGCCGGTGGTAGTGGTCGGCGGCGATGTCGCCGGTGTCGCCGTTGCGGACCTTGCCCGGCGTACGGCTGAAGGTGTCCCAGATGGACGGCGTGCGGCCGTCCTCGGCCGCCGCCCCCTCGATCTGGTAGGCGGCCGTGGCGGTGCCCCAGCGGAAGCCCTCGGGGAAGCGGAGCGTGGTCGTCGGGTCGGTGCGGGCGTCGAGAGCGGTCATGGGGTGGGAACTCCCTGGGGTGAGACTGGGGTGAGTCGTTCTGTGGGGAGGGGCGGGACGGGGACGGGTCAGCCCTTGACCGCGCCCTGCATGATGCCGCCGACGATCTGCCGGCCGAGGAGGCCGAAGACGAGCAGCACCGGCAGGGTGCCGAGCAGCGTGCCCGCCATGATCACGGACTGGTCGTGGACGTACCCGCCGCCGAGCTGGCGCAGGGCGACCTGGACGGTGGGCTCGGAGGAGGTCAGGGCGACGACGGGCCAGAAGAAGTCGTTCCACGAGGCCATGAAGGTCAGCAGGCCGAGCACGGCCATGCCGGGCCGGGCGATCGGCACGACGATCGACCAGAAGATCCTGGCGGTGGACGCGCCGTCGACGCGGGCCGCCTCGATCAGCTCGTCGGGCAGGGACTGCACCAGGTACTGGCGCATGAAGAACACCCCGAACGCGGAGACCAGGCCCGGCAGGATCACCGACTGGAGCTGGTTCACCCAGCCGAGTTCGGCGATCAGCATGAACAGCGGGATCACGCCGAGCTGCGGCGGGATCATCATGGTGCCGACGGTGACCGCGAGCAGCGCGCCCCGCCCCTTGAAGCGCAGCTTGGCGAAGGCGAAGCCGGCCAGGGTGCAGCACAGGACGGTGCCGAGGGTGATCGACCCGGAGACGATGAACGAGTTGAGCAGCGCCTTGCCGATGTCGGCCTCTTCGAGGACCGCCTCGAAGTTCTTGATCAGGTTCGGCCCCGGGAGCAGGGTCGGCGGGACCTTCGCCAGGTCGGCGTTGGAGCGGCTGGCGGCGACGACCGTCCAGTAGAACGGGAACGCCGAGAACAGCACGGCGACGACCAGGATCCCGTACGCGAGGGGGCCCGCGTGCAGGGTGCGGCCCGCGCGGGAGGCCCCCCGGCGCGGCGTCCGGCCGGGCTCCGGGGCGGGCGGGGCGACCGGGGGAGCGGCGGGCGCCACCGGGGCGATCGGCGCGGTCATCGGCCGGCCTCCTTGCGGGAACGGCGGCGCGCGACCAGGGCGTTGAGCCCGACCAGCACCACGATGAGCAGGAACATCACCCAGGCGATGGCCGCGGCCCGGCCCAGGTGGAAGAAGCCCCAGCCCTGCTCGTACATGTAGAGCCCGAGCGTCTGGTACTGGTGCGAGATGCCGCCCGAGATCGACCCTTCGAGCAGCAGCGGCTCGCCGAACAACTGGGTCGCGCCGATCGTGGAGACGATGACGGTGAAGAGGATGGTGGGTCGCAGTCCGGGCAGCGTGACGTGGAAGAACTGGCGCCACCGCGAGGCCCCGTCCATCGCGGCCGCCTCGTACAGCTCGTCCGGGATCGACTGCATGCCGGCCAGGTAGATCAGCGCGTTGTAGCCGGTCCAGCGCCAGACGACGACCGTCGAGACGGCGATCTGCGAGGCCGCCGTGCCGTTCTGCCAGTCGACGGGATCGACGCCGACGAGTCCGAGCGCGTAGTTGATCAGGCCGAAGTCCCGCCCGAAGAGCTGGGCGAAGACGAGGGTGGCGGCGGCGACCGAGGTCGCGTACGGCAGCAGGACCGCCGTGCGCAGGAAGGTGCGGCCGCGCATCCGGTAGTTCAGCAGGTGCGCCAGGCCGAGGGCCATGACCAACTGCGGCACGGTGGAGAGCACGCCGATGGTGAAGGTGTTGCGCAGCGAGGTCCAGAAGTACGCGTCACCGAAGAGCGCGGTGTAGTTGCCGAGCCCGCGCCACTCCATGTCGCCGGGGGTCTGGAGCTCCACCCGGTACAGCGAGACGAAGGCCGTGTAGATCAGCGGGAAGAGGCCGAAGGCGGCGAACAGGGTGAAGAACGGGGCGACGTAGGCGTACGGGGAGACCTTCTGCCAGGTCCGCCGGACGGGTCCGGGCCGCCGGGGCGGCGCGGCCGGCTCCGGCCGGGCCTGCCGGGGACCGGCCGGTGTCTCGGGTGCGGTGAGGGTCACGGTGCGGCCCTTCGGTGTGGGGTCGGAGCGGGGGAGGCGGGGCGGACGGACCCCCTCGGTCACGCCGGGGGCGTCCGTCCGGCGGCACGGGTCAGCCGATGGTGTTCTCGACGCCCTTCTTGGCGTTCGACCAGGCCTTCTCGGGGGCGGTGCCCTTGCGCTCGACCTCGCTCAGCGCGTTGGTGATCTGCTGGGCGATGTTCTGGTCGTGGACGCCGAGGACCTGGACCGGGGCCTCCTTCGCCGCGTCACCGAAGATCTTGCCGATGGGGGCGTTCGAGAAGAAGGGGTCCTTCGCGTCGGCGACCTTCTCGATGGCGCCGGTGGCGGAGGGGAAGTTGCCCTGCTTCTGGAAGAGCTTGGTCTGCTGCTCGGGGGCGGTGAGCCACTTGATCAGCTCGTACGCCTCCTTCTTGTGCTTCGCGGCCTTCGGCACGGCCAGGTACGAGCCGCCCCAGTTGCCGGCGCCGCCGGGCAGCTCGGCCACGTCCCACTTGCCCTTGCCGGCCTCGCCGGCCTGGCCCTTGATGTAGCCGAGCATCCAGGCGGGGCACGGCATGGTGGCGAAGGAGCCGGCGGAGAAGGCCTGGTTCCACTGCGGGGACCACTGGTCGAGCTTGGCGCTCAGACCGGCGTCCGCGGCCTGGACGGCGTGGTCCCAGGCGGAGCGCAGGGCGGGGTTCTGCTCCCAGATCAGCTTCCCGGAGGCGTCGTAGTAGCGCTCCTTCTCCTGGCCGATCATGATCGAGTAGAGGCTTCCGACGCTGTCGAGCCAGGCGCTCTTGGCGGGGGCCTTCGCCTTGTACTGCTTGCCGAGGTCCAGGTAGCCGTCCCAGGTGGCCCACTTCTTCGCGAGCTCCTCGCGGTCGGTGGGCAGCCCGGCCTGCTCGAAGAGGTCCGTGCGGTAGCACATGGCCTCCGGGCCGACGTCCGTGCCGAGGCCGAGGATCTCGCCGCCCTTGCCGGTGGCGGCGGCCCACTTGGCGGGGGCGAACTGGTCCTTCAGGGAGTCCGCGCCGTACTTCTTCAGGTCCTCGAACCGGTCGGCCTGCTGCTGGGCGACGGAGGCGATGCGGCCCACCTCGATGCCCTGCACGTCGGCGAGGCCGGCGCCGCCGGCGAGCCGGGTCTGGAGGGACTTCCAGTAGTCGGCCTCGTCCTCGGTGTCGGTCTGCTTGACGGTGACGCCCGGGTGGAGCTTCTCGTACTCCGCGTAGAGCCCGGCCTCCTTGTATCCGAAGGAGCCGAAGAGGTCGACGGTGATCGTGACCTTCCCTCCCGCGCTGTCCGAGGACGAGTCGTCCGTCGATCCGCCGCAGGCGGCGAGCAGGGCCCCGGCGAGCGTGACCGCACCCAGGCGGACGACGGCTCTCTTGGCGGCTCGGGCGATGGGCATGGGAAGCCTCCCTTGGCTCCGGAACGAGCGAGAGCGGTTGAGAGCGCTCTCAAGCGTGCGTGGGGAGCGTGCCCGTGCGGTGGTGCATCCGTCAAGGCTCGAAGGCGTAACGGACGAGAAGAGACCTCAACTCCCGCCCGTGTTCAACCTCTTGACACGCTCGTTTCCAGGGTTTTACGTTTCCGTCACTCTGAGAGCGCTCTCAGCCATTCTGGAGGCGGGACTTCCGGACTCCCGAACACGAGCCTCCCCGGCCCCGCACCCCACCCGAGTCCCCGCCCCCGCACCTCCACCCGAGCCCCGCTCCCGCATCCCCACCCGAGCCTCCGCCCCGGGCCCCGCGCCCCCGACCGCCACTCCCCGGGCAGACCCCGTCCGCCCGCTCCGAGCTCCATCCGTCCCGAGCTCCATCCCTCGCAGACGACATGAGGTGCCCCTTCATGCCATCCCCCCGCACCCGGCCCGCCGCGGCGCTGGTCCTGGTCTCCGCCCTCGCCGCCGTGGGCCTCGGCCCCGCCGCCGTCCCCGCGGCCGCGGCCACCGTCCCGGCGGGCGCCGGAAGCTACTCCGACACCCGCCCCGCCGGTACCTCGGGCCCCACCACCAACACCGGCGCCCCCGTCACCCCCAAGGTCACCGCCGCCGCCCAGGGCAAGCCCGTCCCCACCAACGACTGGTGGTCCTCCCTCGCCTTCCAGCGCTACGGCGACAACCCGTACTCCACCCCCATGTACGGCCACCCGCTCACCTACCAGGCCGTCTCCGGCGGCCTGGAGCTCGGCTACCCCACCAGCCCCGCGATCGTGGGCGACGGGCGCCAGTACGAGTTCGCCCACAAGCGCGACCTCACCCTCGGCCTCACCGGCCTCAACTCGCCCGACACCAAGGCCGACGCCTGGTCCGACTGGACCGTCACCCCCTACTGGTCCGACGGCGCCCGCACCCTGCGCACCACCATCGGCCACGGCCTGCCCTTCGTGTACGCCAGGGGCACCGGCGGCGACGCCCGGATCACCACCGCCCAGGCGCCCACGGTCTTCTCCGACCAGGGCAACGTCCTCGGCATCACCGTCGCCGGACACCACTACGCCCTCTTCTCGCCCACCGGCACCGACTGGAACGTCTCCGGCTCCACCATCACCGCGGGCCTCGGCGGCAAGGACTACTTCTCCGTCGCCGTCCTGCCCTCCACCGACGCGCTGGCCACCTACCGCAAGTACGCCTACAGCTTCGTCACCGGCTCCACGGTGAACTGGAGCTACGACGCCGGCACCGTCCGCGCCACCTACGGCCTCACCACCGAGGCCAGGGAGGGCACCGAGCGCGGCACCCTCCAGGCGCTCTACCGCCACCAGTGGCTGCACACCACGGACCCGCTGACCCCGTACACCTACGTCTCGCCCCGGGGCACCATGAAGGTCCGGGAGGCGGCCTCCTTCACCACCACCCAGAAGGCCGCCGCCACCCTCCCCGGCCTGCCCGGCAGCGGCGTCGACGCGGCCCGCCTGCGCGGCTACCTCAACGAGGTCGCGAACTCCTCCGACCCGTTCTCCGGAGCCGTCGACACGTACTGGACCGGCAAGGCCCTCGGCAGGCTCGCCCAACTGGTGCCGCTCGCCGACCAGATCGGCGAGGGCGCGGTCCGCGACAAGCTCCTCGGCCTGATCAAGGGCCGCCTCCAGGAGTGGTTCACGGCCGGCGGCGCCAACGAGTTCTCGTACGACCAGGCCTGGAAGACCCTCACCGGCTACCCGGCCTCCTACGGCAGCGACACCGAACTCAACGACCACCACTTCCACTACGGCTACTACGTGTACGCCGCCGCGATCGTCGCCCAGTACGACCCGAACTGGGCCGCCGACTCCGCCTGGGGCACCATGGTCAAGACCCTGGTCCGCGACACCGCCAACCCCAGCCGCACCGACGGCGCCTTCCCCTTCCTGCGCGGCTTCGACGTCTACGCCGGACACAGTTGGGCCAGCGGCCACCAGGGCTTCGCCGCCGGCAACAACCAGGAGTCGTCCTCCGAGTCGACCAACCTCAGCGCCGCCCTCGTCCTGTGGGGCTCGGCCACCGGCGACACCTCCCTGCGCGACCTCGGCACCTACCTCCTGACCACCGAGGCCGAGGCCGTCGCCCAGTACTGGTTCGACGCCGACCAGCAGGTCTTCCCCGGCTCCTTCCAGCACGACACCGTCGGCATGGTCTGGGGCAGCGGCGGCGCCTACTCCACCTGGTGGACCGCCAACCCGGAGGAGATCCACGGCATCAACGTCCTGCCCGTGACCAGCGGGAGCTCGCTCCAGCTCGGCGCGCGCAAGGACGCGATCCGGCGCAACATCGCCGAGCTGGAGCGCGAGAACGGCGGCCCCGCCGTCGAGTGGCGCGACATCCTCTGGGAGTTCCAGTCCCTCGCCGACCCCGGCGCCGCCAAGGCCAAGTGGGACGCGGGGAACGCCGGATACACCCCGGAGGCCGGCGAGTCCAGGGCCCACACCTACCACTGGATCACCGCGCTCGACGCGCTCGGCGCCCCGGACGCCACCGTCACCGGATCGATCCCCACCTCCGCCGTCTTCACCAAGGGCACCACGCGCACCTACGCGGCCCACAACTACGGCTCGACCGCCCGCACGGTCACCTTCTCCGACGGCAAGTCCCTCTCCGTACCGGCGCGTTCCACCGCCGTCGGCAACGGCACGGCGGGACCCGGCCCCGACCCCGACCCGGAGCCGGGCACCGGCAACACCTTCCAGCTCCGCACCGGTGGCGCGCTCACCACGGCCACCGGCGCCACGGCGGGCGGCGACACCCTCGTCTCGGCACAGGGCGGCAACTACGACGGCACCCCGAACAAGCCGCTCGTCTACGTCGCCAAGAACGTCAACGGCACGCTCCGGGCGGGCGGTTCGACCGCCTTCCGGCTCCAGGTCGACGCCGGAACGTCGGTCGGCCTCGGCCAGCAGGCCCGGATCAGCTACGACCTGACCGGCGACGGCACCTTCGACCGCACGGAGACGTACCAGTACTTCGCGACGGACCCGGTGACGGGCTGGGAGGAGTACGCCCAGTCCCGGGGCCTGAAGTCCGCCACCGGCACGCTCGGCGACCTGCGGGGCGGGACGGTGCGCCTGGAGGTCTGGAGCGCCATCGGCAACGGCGACGCGCGGCTCCAGACGGGCACGGACCGGTCCGTGGTCGTCATCCCGTACGACTGATCCCGTAGGGGAACGGGGCGGCGGGCCCGGGTGACGCACCCGGGCCCGCCGCCCTTTCCCTACGGGAAAACCCCCGCGCGAGTCAGGCGGAGGCGCGGCGGACCAGCGAGGTCGGGGTGACCACGGAGCCGGGGATCTCCGGCCCGGTCCCGTCGAGCAGCCGCATCAGCAGCTTCACCATCAGCCGCCCCATCCCCTCGATGTCCTGGTGCACGGTGGTCAGGGCGGGGGAGGTCCGGCCGACCACCGAGGCCATGTCGTCGAAGCCGACGACCGCCACGTCCTCCGGCACCCGCACCCCGCGCTCCCGCAGGGTGCGCAGCGCGCCCGACGCCATCAGGTCGTTGGCGACGAACACCCCGTCCACGTCCGGCCGCCGGTCGAGCAGCTCCGCCATGGCCCGCGCGCCGCTCTCCTCGGTGAAGTCGCCCGCGCACAGCAGCTCCGGGTCGGCGTCGAGCAGGACGTCCCGGTAGCCGTGCAGCCGGTCGATCGCCGACGTCTGGTCGGCGGGCCCGGAGATGTGGGCGATGGTCCGGCGCCCGAGGCCCACCAGGTGCCGCACCGCCTCCCGGGCGCCGCCCCGGTTGTCGCAGTCGACGAAGGGCACGGCGGGGTCGGTGCCGGGGGCGGGCCGCCCGCCGACGACCACCGGGATCCTGGCCCCCCCGATCACGGCCGGCAGGGCGTCGTCGCTGTGCAGCGAGAACGCGAGCGCGCCGTCGACGTGGCCCCCGCCGAGATAGCGGGCGATCCGCTCGTGGTCCCCCGGTCCCTCCACCCACAGCAGCACCAACTGGGAGTCGTGCGCCGTCAGTTCCCGGCTGATGCCGCGCACCTGCTGCTCGAAGAACGGGTCGGAGAAGATCCGGAACTCGGGCTCCGCGATGATCACGGCCACGGCGCCGTTGCGCCGGGTGACCAGGGTGCGGGCCGCGTGGTTGGGGACGTAACCGAGCTCCTCGACGGCCCTGCGCACCTTCTCGACCAGGGGGGCGCGCACGCCCGCGCCCCCGTTGACGACCCGGGAGGCCGTGGCGCGGGACACGCCGGCGCGCGCGGCGACCGCCTCCAGCGTGGGGCGGGGCTCCGTGGTCTGCTCGGGCAAGGCGGGCGCTCCTCGACTGCGTCGGCTGGGCGGCGTACCGGTCGTACGGGGTGCGCACGGGTACGGTGTGCGTTCTCGTCCGGCCCAGGATATCTGTAGCCCCCACCTTCTGAGAGCGCTCCCAAGAGGAACGTGCTCCCGCGGACACGACGTCCCGGAAACCCCGTCGGTTCCTCCCCGGGGCCTTCGTCGGGCACTACGGCATCGACCGCGCGGCCGTCCGCGTCCCGGCCGATCAGGGACCCCGGCACGAGCGGCACCCGCACGCGACACGACACCGCCCCGCGTGCTCCTGGCACGCGGGGCGGTGTCGTACGCGTCGGCGGGTCAGCCCGCGGCCGGGGCCTCGACCCGGGCCGGAGTCTCCCCGTCGGCCGTCCGGGCGGCCAGCGCCTTCTGGGCGAGGTAGCCGAAGACCACGGCGAACACCGCCCACAGCACGACCTGGACGCCCAGCGAGGCCAGGCGGAACTCCCACAGCAGCTTGGCGGGGAAGCCCGCCTTGACCGCGTCGTCGTTCGCCGGAAGGACCGCGAAGGCGACGCCCGTCACGACGACGAAGCCGAAGCCGGCCGCCAGGCTCGCGTTCCAGTTGCCCAGGCGCGGCGCCAGCCGGCGCCCGGCGATCACCGCGGCGACGCCGAGCAGCACGCTGAGCAGGATCATCAGGAAGAACAGGGTGGTGCGCTTCCCGATGGTGTCGGGGTTGCCGACGGCCGGCGGGGTCGCCGGGTACTTCAGGAACGGCACCAGGTAGACGGTGGTGAAGGCCGCGGCCGCGGTCAGCGCCGCGGTGGCCCGCGGACTGAACCGGCCGACGCGGCCGAGCGCGAACGAGAAGGCGAGCGCGGCGATGCCGCCCAGCGCCACCCCGTAGACCAGGACGCCGGTGGCCAGGCCGAAGGTGGACTGCACGGGACGGCTGACCACCTCCTCCTCTTCCTCCTCGGCCGCTCCGGCGCCGCCGTGGTCGCCGTGTCCGGCGTGAGCCGCCTCCTGGGCGGCCTGGGCCTCCTCCACGGCGATGGAGCCGTTCACGGAGGGCTCACCGCCCACGTAGGCCACGGCGAAGGCGAACAGACCGGCGATCAGGCCCGCGAGCATGCCGCGGACCAGCAGGGTTCTCACAGTCGAGGCGTGCATGTGCTCGTCGCCCCTCAGTGGCACGGGAAGCCGAGCAGGTGGCGCCCGTCGTGCACCCACTCGTGCACGTCCGAGCCCGCGAAGAGGGAGGTGGCACCCTGCTCCGCGCCCACGAAGTACAGCGCGATCAGCGCGAGAAGGCCGACGAAGAAGGCCCAGGGCAGCACGGCCCGTACGGGCAGCGGAGCCGGTACGGCGACGGAAGGGGTGGAAACGGCAGCGGAGACGGCAGCCTCGGCCATGATGAAACCTCCTGCGGGAACGCGCGTCCCAAACGGTGGTGCAGGACGACGGTCCACGGGTCTGACTCACCGCGGCCTCCCCTGCCAGGGGAAGGCCTCGGCATACAGTGGCGCGACCGTGCCGGGTTCCCACCGGACTTCCGTATCGCCGTCGTCACGCTGTTCAAATGTCGCCTGACGGTACCGCGTGACGTGGACATTGTTAAGGGCGTGAGGCCTGTATCACCTCCGTGCGCCCCCGCGCGGAGCCCCCGCCTCCCCGCGGCCCGTACGGTACGGGGGACCGCCCCGCCGCCCCGTACCGGCGCCGACCGCGAAGGATCCCGATGACAGTCCGGCTGACGCTCGTCCCGCCCGCCACGAACGACGCGCTGCGCGAGGTCCGGTTCGACGACGACAGCCCCCTCGACCCGGCGGGACTCGCCCGCGCCGAGGCCCTCGCGGCCGCCGTGGACCCCGCCACGCGCGCGTACGCCTCGCCGTCCGCGCGCTGCCTCGGCACCGCCCGGGCCCTCGGCCTGCGGGCCGAACCGGCGGCCGGTCTCGCCGGCTGCGCCATGGGCCGGTGGCGGGGGAGGACCCTGGACGACGTCGCCGCCACCGAGGAGGCCGCGCTCGCCGCCTGGCTCTCCGACCCGGAGGCCGCGCCGCACGGCGGTGAGTCCCTCCGCGACCTGCGCGTCCGGGTCGGGGCCTGGCTCGACGCGCTCCGGGAGGGATCGGGACGCGTCACGGCCGTCGTCGAACCCGACGTCGTGCGCGCCGCGACCGTCCACGCCCTCGGGGTGCCGGACGCGACCGCCCGGCGCCTGGACGTCCGCCCCCTGACGGCCGTTCACCTCAGCGGACGCGGCGGACGCTGGAACCTGCGCGCCGGCGAGCCGCTCACCTGCTGACGCGGAGAGAGGGAGGGGGCCACCCGGTGGCCCCCTCCCTCTCTCCGTACGCGCGCCTCTAGAGGGGGCGCTTCCACTCCTTCAGGAGCAGATAGCCCAGGTACGCCCCTCCGACGGCCATCGTGTAGAGCCCGACCGGCAGGTCGTCGAAGAGCGGGAGCTGCTGGGCCGCGAGGTCCGCGAGGACCAGGAGCAGCGCGCCCAGCACGGTCGACATGACGAGCTGGGGCCCGCCGCTGCGGGTGACCCGCTTGGCGATCTGCGGCGCCGTCAGGGAGACGAAGGCGATCGGACCGGCCACGCCGACCGCGCCCGCGGACAGCACGATCGACAGGGTGACCGCCGCCGCCGCGGTCCGGTCCGGGCGGGCGCCCAGACCGGTGGAGAGGTCGTCGCCCATCTCGCCGACGGTCAGCGGCCGCGCGAGGAGCGCCGCGAGCGGCAGGCAGACGAGCAGCACCACCCAGATGACCGTCGCGTCGTCCCAGGAGCGGGCGGAGAGGCTGCCGTTGATGTACGCGGTCAGGGCGCTCGCCTTGTCGCGCTCGACGGCGTAGACCACGTACTGGGTCAGGGCCGTCGACATCGCGGCCACGCCGATGCCCGCCACGACCAGGCGCCCCGGGTTGCGGAACCCGGTCCCGGTGGAGACGTACACGAGTCCCATGGCGGCGACCGCGCCGACCAGGGCGCCGACGGACACCGGGACGGTGTCGGGGAAGAAGAGCGCGGCGGCGGCCGCGCCCGCCCCGGAGCCGGCGCTGAGCCCGATCACGTCGGGGCTGCCCAGCGGATTGCGGGTGACCGACTGGAAGAGGGCCCCGGACAGGCCGAAGGCCGCGCCGGTGGCGACGGCCACCACGAGCCGGGGGCCGCGCAGCCGGTTCAGGACGAAGGCGTTCTTGCCCGTCGCCTCGCCCATGAGCGCCGACGGCAGGTCGGCGAGGTCGATGCCCAGCCTGCCCATCGAGAGCGTCGCCACGGCCGCCCCCAGGAGCAGCAGCACCGACAGCGCGGCGGCGACCAGCGAGGAGCGGCGCACGGGGATCGCGACCCGGGGGCCGACCCGTACGAGGACGCGCCCCGGCGGACGCGACGGCACCGCGGCCGGACTCCCGGCCCGGTCCTCGGCCGGCGCCCCGGTCCGGTCGGTGGTCTTCATGCCGCTCCCCTCATGCGACGGACGGCGAAGAGCAGGGCGGGCGCGCCCACGAACGCGGTGACGACGCCGACCATCAGCTCCTCGGGGCGCAGCAGGACCCGGCCGACGACGTCCGCGAAGAGCAGCAGCGTGGGACCCGCGAGCGCGGTGAACAGGATCTGCATCCGGAAGTCGGCGCCCACCAGGACCCGGACCAGGTGCGGGACGGCGAGCCCGACGAAGGCGATGGGGCCCACCGCCGCCGTGGCCGCCGCGCTGAGCAGCGTCGCGGCCAGCAGCCCGGCGCCCTTGACGCGGGCGGGGCTGATGCCGAGCGAGGCGGCCTTGTCGTCGCCCATCGCCATGGCGTTGAGCCCCGGCGCGAGGAGGACGGCGAGGAGGAGCCCGGCCGCGGCGAACGGCAGCACGGCCCAGAGGGCGTCGAAACCGCGCCCGCCGAGCGATCCCACCACCCAGTAGCGGTACGTGTCGAAGACCTTCGGCCGGGACAGCGCGACGGCCTGGATGAACGCGGCGAGGATCGCGGAGAGCACCGCGCCGGCGAGCACGAGCCGCACCGGACTGCCGCCCCCGCCGGCCGTGCCGACGAGATGGACGAGGACGCCGGTCGCCAGGGCGCCGAGGAGGGCCCACCAGATGGTCTCGCGCTGCCCGGACGCGCCGAGGAACGCGGTGGCGGCGACGATGCTCGCCGACGCGCCCGCATTGATGCCGAGGAGCCCCGGCTCGGCGAGCGGGTTGCGGGTGATGCCCTGCATCAGCGTGCCGGCGATCCCGAGGCAGAGGCCCGCGAGCACGCCGAGGGCGGTGCGCGGGTAGCGGCTCTCGACGACGGTGCGGAGGTACTCGTCGCCGCCGCCGGTGACGACCCGCAGGACGTCGGAGGCGGACGTCGGCCTGCTGCCGAACATCACGCTGGCGAGCAGCGCCAGGGCGAGCAGGGCCAGGCACAGGACGGCGGCTGCTAGGTACCGGGCAGGGCCCCGCCGTGCGACGGCGGGGCCCTGGGCGGTCCGGGAGAGTGTGGTCACGCCGGAGTCCGTCGTTACTTCCCGGCCTTGGCGACGGCCTTGTCGATCATCGGCAGGTAGCGCTCGATGCTGTACGGCACCGTCAGCGGGTTGATCATCGAGGAGGCGGTGACGAACGGGGTGTCGTGGCTGTAGACGAGCGCGCCCTTCTTCACGGCGGGGATGGCCGCGTACAGGGGCTGGGCCTCGACCGTCTTGCGGGACTTCTCGTCCATGTAGAAGGTGAAGGCGATGTCGCTCTTCGCGAGCTTGTTGGCGTTCTCCAGGCCGATCAGGGCGGAGTCGGTGCCCTCGGTCTCCTTGAAGGTGTTCACCACCGGGTCGACCTTGAGGCCGAGCTTGGAGACCATCGCGACGCGCTGCTCCTCGGGCTTGAAGACGCCGAGGGTGCCGGGGCCGGTGTTGTAGATGTACGAGAACGTGACGTTCTTGTAGTT
The DNA here is from genome assembly GCF_044749825.1 of Streptomyces sp. NPDC088915. Classification (NCBI taxonomy): domain Bacteria; kingdom Bacillati; phylum Actinomycetota; class Actinomycetes; order Kitasatosporales; family Streptomycetaceae; genus Streptomyces; species Streptomyces sp. NPDC088915. Next base: position 161,977 of record NZ_JBIVIR010000016.1, on the reverse strand, counting down.
CGGGCGGGAGGCGGCCGCGTCGGCGAGCTGCTTGTCGATCTTCGCCTCCAGCTCCTTGGCCTTCTCCGGCCGGCCGAGCGCCTTGGCGACGATCTCGATCTGCTGGTCCCAGTTGGTGCTCCACGCCTTCTCGGGGTAGGCGACGGTCGGCGCGATGTCCTTGAGGATGTCGTACTGCTTCTGCGTGAGGCCGGACCAGGGGGCCAGGATGACGTCGGGCTCCAGCTCGGTGATGGCCTCGATGTCGAGCTCCTCACCGCCCTTGAACTGCTTCGGCAGCGTGGCGCCGGACTTCGTCACGGCCTCGTGGATCCAGGGGAGGTAGCCGGTCTTGTCGCTGCCCCAGGGGTACTCCTCGATGCCGACCGGGACGTTGCCGAGGGCGATGGCGGTCTCCGCGGAGCCCTGGCCGAGGGTGACGACGCGCTTGGGCTCGTCCTTGATGACCGCCTCGCCGAGGGCGCTCTTGATGGTGACGGGGAACGCGCCCGCCGGAGCCTTCGACGTCGGACCCGCCGCGTCGTCCTTTCCGTCGTCCGAGCCGCACCCGGTCACCATGAGGCCGAGCGAGACCGCGGCGGCCCCCGCCACGAGGGCGCGGCGGCGAAGAGGGGTGAACACAGAAGGCATGACGGTTCCTTGTCTCCGGGCAGAGGTGTGCGAGCGCCGCGTCCACGCCCCCGCGGACGTGACCACGTGGGGACGGCGGCTGCCGCGAGCGCTTGTTAGGTGAGCCTAACCTATTCGTTCACCGGCTCGAACGCCAGGGGTGCCGACCCCGGGGAGGGGCGGGCCCGAGGGCCGAAAGGCGAGGTGGGCGACGTACGGAGGCACACGAACGGAGCAGCCGCCCGTGTGGCGCGGGCCCCCGAAGCGCGGTCCCCTGGAGGATGCAGGGGATCACGCGCCGGAAGGACGAAAGGGTCACAGGATGATCGCACCGGATCGTCGGCGGACCGACGGGCGGCCGGATCTCCCGCCGGCCCGGACGGGGGCGGACGGGCGATGAGCCCGGCGCGTGCCCTCGACCCCAAGCTGTTCGACGCGACCGTGGCGGCCGTCGCCCTCTTCGGGGGCCCCGACCACCTGCTGGTCTACGTCAACGCCGCGTACAGGAGGATGCTCGGCGACCGCCCCCTCCGCCGGCCCGCCCGGGAGGCCTACCCGGAACCGGCCGCCGCCCGCTTCCTCTCCGTCCTCGACGACGTCCTCGCCACCGGACGGCCCCGCCAGCTCACCGACTCCCTGCTGCCCGTCCCCGGCGGCCCGGACGAGGTGCGCTACTTCGTCACCTCCTGCACCCCCGTCACCACCCCGGTCGGCGACGGGGTCCTGGTCGTGATCCTGGAGACCACCGCCGAGACCCGCGCGCTCCAGCGCTTCGAGGCCCTGGTGACGGCCGTCTCCCAGATGGTGTGGGTGGTGCGGGCGAACGGTGACGTCGAGGAGATCGTCCCCGGCTGGGAGAAGGTGACCGGAACCCCCCTGCCCGACCAGGAGGGCGAGGAGCTGTACGCCCACGTCCACCCCCGGGACCGGGAGGCGCTCGTCGACGCCTGGCACCGGGCGCTCGCCCGGCGTCCCCCCGAGATCTACCAGAACACCTTCCGCCTCCGGACCGCCGACGGCTCCTACCGCCACATGTCCACGCGCTGCGTCCCCATCGTGCGGGACGGGCGGGCCGAGGAGTGGGTCGCCGCCACCGTCGACATCGAGGACACCTGGGGCGCGGAGCTGCGCGAACACCTCCTCGCCCGGGTGGCGCAGACGTCGGGCGGCGGCCTGGACACGGCGTTCGCCGCGGTGGCGGACTCGGTCGTCCCCGATCTCACCGACGCCTGCGTGATCCTGCTCCTCTCCCACGAGGAGTGGCCGCTGCCGGAGCACGCGACGGTCACGGCCCGGCGGGTCGCCTCCGCCACCCGCCCCGGACTCCCGCCCGCACCCGCGCCGATGGGGCAGACCGTCACGGTCACCCCGGTCATGCGGGAGGTCCTCGAGAGCCGCGGGCCGAGGACGTTCCGGCTGTCCCCGGACGGCCGGGTCCCGCCCGGTCTGGTGCCGGAGGTCACCGAGCGGTGGCTCACGGCGTCCGGCGCCACGAGCATGACCCTCGTCCCCCTGGTCGTCGACGACATCGTCCTCGGGTACGCCACCACCGCCACCAGCGGGGACACCCCCGTCCCCGAACCCGCCGACGTCGAGCTGCTGCGCGAGGTCCTGCACCACGCGCAGCGGCCCATCCGCAAGGTCCTCGACCTCCAGCAGGCCCGCCGCACCGCGCTGCGCCTCCAGCGCGCCCAGCTCACCCGCCCGCCCGCGGTGCCCGGGGCGGGCCTGGCCGCCCGCTACCAGCCGGCCAGCCCGGCCAACGAGATCGGCGGCGACTGGTACGACGCCATCACGCTCCCCGACGGCACCCTCGTCCTCGACATCGGGGACGTCGCGGGCCACGACCTCGGCGCCGCCACCGTCATGGGCCAGATGCGCAGCATGCTCCGCGCCCTCGCCTGGAACAAGGGCTCCGACTGCACGCCCGCGGCGGTCCTCACCATGCTCGACGACGCCGCCGAGGGCCTCGACGCCGGCTCCTTCACCACCGTCGTCCACACCCATCTGCGCCGGCGCCCCGACGGCACCTGGAGGATGACCTGGTCCAACGCCGGGCACCCGCCGCCCCTGCTGGTCCCCGCCCGGGGAGAGCCCCGCTTCCTCGACGGCAGCGGCGAGGACCCGCCGCTCGGCGTGGCCCCCGACTTCGTCCGGACCACCCACGCGTACGACCTCGCCCCCGGCGACACCCTCCTGCAGTACACCGACGGGCTCATCGAGACCCCCGGCACCTCCCTCGACACCGGGCAGCGCCGCCTCCTGCGGGCGGCCGCGCTCCACCGCGACGAGGACCTGCCCGAGCTGCTCCGTCTCCTCCAGGACCTCTCCGACCACCGCGACGACACCGCCATGATCGCCTTCCGCGCGGAACCGGTCGGCTGACGCGCGGTGCGGGCGGGTCAGGCGGGCGCGTCCCAGGCCCGCGTCAGGCCGTCCAGCCACGCGGGCGGCAGCTCGGCGGCGTCCCACTCCTCGTACAGGGCGGAGGGCGCCGCCGCGAGCCGCTCCAGGACGGCGACGCTGGTGGGGGAGTGGACGAGGGTGTAGCGGCCGTGGATCGCGATGGCGCTGCCCGGCCCGTACTCCGCGTACAGCCGCTCCAGGCGCTCGCGGTGGGTCGTGGCGAACTCCGCCAACCGCCCGGCGTACCGGGAGCGCTGACGGGAGTTCATCGTGCGCAGCACGGCGCCGAGCACCTGCTCGGTGACCTCCGGGTCGAGGTCGGAGACGTCGGTGAACGAGAGGTAGATCGGAGTGACCGCCACCTTGGTCCGCTCCATCTCCGTGCGCCCGACGGGAGGACGGTCGTCGGGGGAGCCGGCCGTGGGATCGGCGGCGAGGGCCTGCCGCAGGGCCCGCTCGGCGACACCGCCGAGTTCGTCGGCCACGGCACGGGCTCCGTCGAGCCAACCGGCGGCGTAGGCCCCGCCCTTCCCGTCCGGGGCGCTCCGCCCTGCCCCGCCGATCTCCTCGTACGCGAGGGCCAGGGCGCCCGCCTCGACGAACCCGATCATCTCCTCCGCGTCGCCGGACCAGACCCCGGCCCGGGCGAGGAGCTGGAGCAGCGTCCTCTTCGCGTTGAGCACGCTGGCCGCGTCGAGCCGCTGCCGTCCCTCTTCGGCGGTGGTCATGGGGTCCTCCTCGTCGTACGGGCGGCACGGTGCGGGTGCGCGGAACGCTCTGTTCGAGCCTACGCAACACCCGTTCCTCCGACGACGCTTCCCCCGCCGACGCGCGGCCCGGGTCAGCCGCGGTACACGCGCAGCTCCGTCACCTCGTACGACATCTCCGCCGTGCCGGCCCCGGGCGCCGGGTGGTAGCGCCCCGCGCAGACCGAGAGGTTCACGATGAGGTGGGCGCGCCAGGAACGGCCCACCCCGCGACGGTCGTCGAAGGCCCGCGCGCCGTTCACCCACCACACCACCGAGCGCGCGCCGAACTCGACCCGGAAGTCGATCCACGCCCCCGGGCGGACGGCCGGGTCCCGGAAGTAGTGGTGGCGCCCCCGTACCCGGTTCGACAGTTCGAGGAGGTCGGGATTGTCGGGGTGGTACTCGAAGACGTCGATCTCCTGACCGCCGTCGCGCCAGGTCCAGATCGCCGGCCAGGCGCCGATCTCCACCGGCAGCCGCACCCGGGCCTCCAGGACGTCGCCCGTGCGCACCAGGAACCCCTCGGCGCTGCCCTCGGTGGTGAGCAGCCCCGCGGTCCAGCGCCCGTCGGGCCGGGGGGTCGCCCGGAAGACCCCGCCCCGGCTGTACGCCGGATCGTCCGTGAGGTGGTCGAGCTTGTTGTCGCCGGGGTTGGTCGGACCACCGTGGGGATAGGCCCAGGAGCGGCCGGCGACCCACTGCTCGGCGGAGGAGAAGTCGGCGTCGAGGACGAGGTTCCGGGGAGGCTGCGCCTGGCCGGGCACCCCCGGCCCCGTGGTCGCCCCGGCTCCCGGGGGCGGCCCCGTGCCGGAACCCGGTCTCGCGCCGCGGCGCAGCAATCGGTCGATGAAGTCGGACAGCACGGCTCACTCCTCTCAGCTCTCACACGGGCGTCCATCGGCCCACGGACGATCTGCCCGCGCCCCGCCCAGGTCAACCACGGAGGGTCACTGGTTGGCGACAAGTCGTCACCTCGCGCCGCCGTGTTTCACCGCGTTCCGGCAGGTGGAGGAAGGGTTGGCCAGGAATGTCCCACCGGGACATTAATAGGTGTACGGTGCATTTATGAGCACGGAGCGAGAACGCCGGAGCCCGCGGCGCGGCCCGAAGGGGACGCGGACCCGTGAGGCGCTCGGCGAGGCCGCGCTGCGGCTCGTCCTGGAGCGCGGACCGGCCGGAGTCTCCGTCGAGGACGTCACCGACGCGGTCGGCGTCTCGCGGCGCACCTTCAGCCGCTACTTCGCCTCCAAGGAGGAGGCCGTCGTCGACGGCATCAGGGCCGACTGCGCGCGGATCAACGAGGCGCTCGCCGCCCGCCCCGGCGCGGAGGCCCCGCTCACCGCCTACCGGGCGGCCCTGCGAACCTGGCTCGCCGACCCGGCACTCCCGGCCTGGCACCGCCGCGACGGCGTGCGCGAGCTGTTCCACCTCGCCGAACGCGACGCGCCCCTGCGCGCCGTGCTCCGGCGCGTCCTCCTGGAGGGCGAGGCCGCTTCGGTGCGCCTGGTCGCACAGCGGATCGGCGCCGACCCCGAACGCGACCTGCGGCCGGCCGTCGCCGTGGGCGCCGGCGCCGGCGCGCTCCTGGCGGCCGTGCGCGCCTGGGTCCTCGACGGCCCCCGGACCGCGCTGCCCGACCTCGTCGAGGAGGCCTTCGCCCTGCTCGCGACCGAACCCCCGCCCGCCGGGACCCGGCCCCGCGTCCGGTCCCGTCGGCACCGCACCACGCACCCCCCCGAGGAACCGTCATGACACAGCCCCTCACCACCGACCCCCAGGAGTTCGCCGGCCGGACCGCCCTCGTCACCGGCGGCGCCTCCGGCATCGGCCTCGCCGTCGCCCACCGCCTCGCCCGCGGCGGCGCCGCCGTGGCCGTCGCCGACTTCGACGCCGAGAAGGCGGCCGCCGCGGTCGCCGAACTGACCGGCGAAGGCGCCGAGGCCCTCGCTGTACGCATGGACGTCACCGACGACGCCTCCGTCCGGGAGGGCGTCGAGGCCACCGTCGCCGCCTTCGGCGGCCTGCACCTCGCGGTCAACAACGCCGGCGTCGCCGGAGCCCGCGTCCCGATCGGCGAGACCCCCGCCGAGGAGTGGCGGCGCGTCGTCTCCACCAACCTCTACGGCGTCTTCCACTCCCTGCGCCACGAACTCCCGGCCGTCGTCGCCTCCGGCGGCGGAGCCGTCGTGAACATGTCCTCCATCCTCGGCACCAACGGTTCCGCAGGCAGCGCCGCCTACGTCGCGGCCAAGCACGGCGTCGTCGGCCTCACCAAGACGGCGGCGCTCGAATACGCCCCCCAGGGGGTACGTATCAACGCCGTCGGCCCCGGCTACATCGACACCCCCCTCCTCGCCGGGCTCGGCCGGGAGGCGTACGACGCCCTCGTCGCCCTGCACCCGGCGGGCCGCCTGGGCCGTGCGGAGGAGGTCGCCGAGCTCGTGGCGTTCCTGCTCTCGGAGCGGGCGTCGTTCGTGCACGGCAGCTACCACCTCGTCGACGGCGCCTACGCCGCCCGCTGAGCCACCGGAAAGAGCGAGAGCGAAGGACATCCCGTCATGAAGGCACTCCAGTACCGCGCGGTGGGCGCCCCGCCCGAGGTCGTCACCGTCCCCGACCCGGAGCCCGGCCCCGGGCAGGTGCTCCTCAGGGTCACCGCCGCCGGCGTCTGCCACTCCGACATCGCCGTCATGAGCCGGCCCGCCGACCAGATCCCCTTCCCGCTGCCCCTGACCCTCGGCCACGAGGGCGTCGGTACCGTGGAGGCGCTCGGCGCGGGCGTCGAGGGGTTCGCCGTCGGCGACGCGGTCGCCGTCTACGGTCCCTGGGGCTGCGGCGCCTGCTTCATGTGCGCGCAGGGCAAGGAGAACTACTGCCCGCGGGCCGCGGAGCTGGGCATCAGGCCGCCCGGCCTCGGCGCACCCGGCGCCATCGCCGAGTACATGGTCGTCGACAGCCCCCGCCACCTCGTCCCGCTCGGCGACCTCGACCCCGTGCGGGCCGCGCCGCTCACGGACGCGGGCCTCACCCCGTACCACGCCGTCAAGCGGTCCCTGCCGAAGCTCGTCCCCGGCAGCACGGCCGTCGTCATCGGCACGGGCGGGCTCGGCCACGTCGCCATCCAACTGCTGCGGGCCATGACCGCGGCCCGGGTCGTCGCCCTCGACGTCACCGAGGAGAAGCTGGCCCTCGCCCGCACCGTCGGCGCGCACGAGACCGTGCTCTCCGACGCGTCGGCGGCCGCCAGGGTCCGCGAACTGACCGGCGGCCGCGGCGCCGAGGTCGTCCTCGACTTCGTGGGAGCCCCTCCCACGGTCACCTCGGCGGGCGCGATGGCCGCGGTCGAGGGCGACGTCACGATCGTCGGCCTCGGCGGGGGCGCCCTGCCCGTCGGCTTCGGCTCCCCGGCGTACGAGGTCTCCGTGGCCTCCCCGTACTGGGGCACCCGCGCCGAGCTGATCGAGGTGCTCGACCTGGCCCGCGCCGGCGCCGTCGACGTCCACGTGGAGACGTACGCCCTGGACGACGCGCCGAAGGCCTACGAGCGGCTGCACGAGGGACGCGTCCAGGGACGCGCGGTCATCCTGCCGAACGGCTGACCGCCCCGCGGGGCCCGGGACCGGCGCACGCGCGCGAGGCCCCGGCCCGAAACCGGCCGTGACCGCCATCGGCCGATTCCCTCGAACAACCTTGCTGCGAACCGTGCCGATCACGTAACGTCCTGCGACGTGAACACCGGATCGGCGATACGCCACACACGGACGGGCGACCCGGTGGACGACTGACGGCTCGGCGGGCGCGGAGAGCGCGCCCCCTCCGTTCGACACGGGGACCACCCGGTGCACGAGCACCGCGCACCCCCTTCCCTGTCGAACAAGAGCGAGGTCGTCCCCATGTCAGTCACCTTCAACCACACCATCGTCGCGGCCAAGGACCGGCACGAGTCGGCGCGGTTCTTCCGAGAGCTCCTGGAGCTGCCCGAAGCACCCTCCTGGGGTCCGTTCGTCAACGTCCAGCTCCCCGACGGCGTCCTGATCCAGTTCGCCGAGCCTCCGGTGGAGATCCAGATGCAGCACTACGCGTTCCTGGTCGACGACGAGCTGTTCGAGCGGGCGTACGGGCGCCTGTGCGAGCAGGGCGTCGAGCACTGGGCCGACCCGCAGATGCGGCGGCCCGGCGAGACGAACACCGAACACGGCGGCCGCGGGGTCTACTTCAAGGATCCCGCCGGTCACGCGATGGAGCTGATCACCCGCCCGTACCTGTAACCCGGCCCGCCACGGGGCCGGTCGGGGAACTCCCCGTCGCGCGCCACGACGGCCCCGCCGTGGACGACCGCGTCCCGGCGGGGCACGTCGGCGACCGCCTGCGACAGGCGCTCGGCCGGTTCGTCGTCGAGCCGCACGTCCGTCACCCTGTCCGCCTCCTCCGGTCTCCACGGCCCCCCGTCGGGCCCCGGATATTTCGAGTGCGTCCCGCCCGCCCCGGTGATGGGATCGACCGATGCGACGAGAGACATCCACGGCATCCACGATCCCCATGACGGTCGACCGCGGGCGGTTCGCGGACGCGGTCACCCCCTGGGAGGAGGAGGGCTGGCGCGCCGCCGCCTTCGCGTGGGCGGAGCGGGAGCTCGACCGGCACGGGCTGCGCGAGACCGGGACCCGCGAGGTCAGGGTCCGCCCCTGGTCGGTCCTCGTGCGCTTCCGCACCGGTCCCGGTGAGCGCGACGCGGTCTGGTTCAAGGCGGGCGCGCCGGACAACGCCTTCGAGGCCCCCCTCGGCGACGCCCTCGCGCGGTGGGTGCCCGACCACGTCGTGACCCCGCTGGCGGTCGACGCCGACCGGGCGTGGTCGCTGCTCCCGGACGGCGGGCCCCTCTTCCGGCACGTCCTGGACGCGGGCGGCGCGGGACCGGACTCCTGGGAGCGGGCCGTCGCCCAGTACGCGCGGATGCAGCGGGCACTCGTCCCGTACGCGGACCGCATGACCGCCCTCGGCGTGCCCGACGCCCGCACCGCCCGGCTGCCCGGCCTCTTCGACGGCCTCGTCGCGGACAACGCCGCCCTGGACCCGGCCGCCCGCCGCGGCCTCGTGGCCGGGCGCCCCCGCCTGCTCGACTGGTGCGCGGAGCTCGACGCGTACGGCGTCCCGGACTCGCTCGACCACTGTGACCTGCACGACGGACAGGTGCTCGCCCCCGCCCCCGGCCGCTTCACCTTCTTCGACTGGGGCGACGCCGCCGTCGGCCACCCCTTCGGCAGCCTGCTCGTCCCCGCCGGCGCCGTCCTCGAACGGTACGGACCCGAGCGCGCGGGCCGGCTGCGCGACGCCTATCTGGAGCCCTGGACCGACCTGGGTCCCTCCCTCCCGGAGCTGCGCCGTGCCGCGGCGCTCGCCACCCGCCTCGCCGCCCTCGGCCGGGCGGCCTCGTGGTTCCGCCTCTTCCCCGGCACCCCGGCCACCGGCTGCGCCGAGGCGAGCGCCCACTGGCTGGGGGAGCTCTTCGCCCCGACGACGCCGTTCGGGGACGCGGCGGTCTGACCGCGGAGGGGGAGGGAGAGGGGGGAGGGGGAGACGGAGGGGGCGCGAAGGCCTGTTGGTCCGCCGGGACGGGCCGCGCCCGTGGTACTGCCTTACGGAGACATAGCGATGTTTGTCCCGTAATGCCGTGAAAGGTGCCGCCCGTGTCGCAGGAAGAAGAGAGGCCGGAAAGCCGCCGGAGAGGCGCCGCGCGGGCGAGGAGCCGGGGGCTGCCGGTGCTGCCGACCCTCCTCGTCCGCTCCGACCGCCGCCACCACGCCCGTACCGACCGGATCGTGTTCGGGGTCACCGCCGTCCTCACCGTGGCCTTCGTCGTCTGGGGAGCCACGGCCACCGAGAGCCTGGAGGACGTCTCCGACACCCTCCTCCAGGGGCTGATCCGCGACGGCGGCTGGGCGTTCATGCTCGCCGCCTCCGGATTCGTCGTCTTCGCGCTGTGGCTCGCCGTCAGCCGCTACGGCCGGATCACCCTCGGCCGGGAGGAGGAGGGCCCCGAGTTCCGGACCGTGTCGTGGATCGCCATGATGTTCAGCGCCGGCATGGGCATCGGCCTGATGTTCTACGGCGTGAGCGAACCGCTCGCCCACTACGGCACCCCGCCGCCCGGCACCCACCCCGTCGACTCGGCCGAGCGGATGCAGACCGCCATGGCCACCACGCTCTTCCACTGGACGCTCCACCCCTGGGCGATCTACGCCGTCGTCGGCCTCGCCATCGCCTACTCCAGCTTCCGGCGCGGACGCCGCCAGACCATCAGCGCCGTCTTCGTCCCGCTGATGGGCGAGAAGCGGGCGTACGGCGGTCCCGGCCGGATCATCGACATCCTGGCCATCTTCGCCACCCTCTTCGGCTCCGCCGCCTCCCTCGGCCTCGGCGCGCTCCAGATCGGCAGCGGTTTCCAGGAGCTGAACTGGATGGAGAAGACCGGCACCGGGCTGCTCGTCGCCATCATCGCGGTCCTCACCGTGGCCTTCGTCCTCTCCGCCGTCTCCGGCGTGGAGCGGGGCATCCAGTGGCTCTCCAACATCAACATGGTGCTCGCGGCGGTCCTCGCCGTCTTCGTCTTCGTGGCGGGCCCCACCATCATCGTGCTCGACCTGCTGCCCACCTCGATCGCCGCCTACCTCGGCGACCTGCCGCAGCTGGCCGGCCGCACCGAGGCGACCAGCGGCGAGGACATCCACGACTGGCTGGGCAGCTGGACCGTCTTCTACTGGGCCTGGTGGATCTCCTGGACGCCCTTCGTCGGCATGTTCATCGCCCGCATCAGCCGGGGCCGGACCGTCCGGCAGTTCGTCGGCGGGGTCATCCTGGTCCCCAGCACCGTCAGCCTGATCTGGTTCGCCATCTTCGGCGGAACGGCGATGAAGCTCAGCGAACAGGGCGAACTGGCCGGGGAGACCACCCCCGAGGGGCAGCTCTTCGGCGTCCTCCAGGAGTTCCCGATCGCCGGCGCCATGAGCCTCCTCGTGATGGTCCTCGTCGGGATCTTCTTCGTGTCCGGGGCGGACGCCGCCTCCATCGTGATGGGGACGCTCTCGCAGCGCGGCTCCTTCGAACCCACCCGGCCCGTGGTCGTCTTCTGGGGCGTGGTGACCGGCGCGGTCGCCGCGATCATGCTCCTCATCGGCGACGGCCAGGGCGACGCGCTCGCGGGCCTGCAGAACCTCACCATCCTGGTGGCGGCGCCGTTCGTGCTCGTCATGATCGGGATGTGCGTGGCGCTCATGCGGGACCTGCGCAGGGATCCGCTCATCGTCCGAGGCGAGATGGGGGAGGAGGCCGTCGAACTCGCGGTGATCGCCGGCCACGAGAAGTACGCCGGCGACTTCGAGCTGCGGATCGGACCCGGCGAGCCGGGCCAGGACGGCCCCGGGACGCCGGGGCAGGGAGGTTCCTGACGGAGCGCGGAGACGGCGGGGGCCCCGGTCAGGCGCGGCCCGCCGCCTTCTGGCTCCTGCGGGACAGCGAGTCGACGACCACGGCGGCCAGCAGCACCGACCCCGTGATCATGAACTGGACGGCGTTGCTGACGCCCATGATGTTCATGCCCGACTGGATCGACCCGATCACCAGGGCGCCGAGCAGCGCCGACCAGACCGAGCCGCGCCCGCCGAACAGGCTCGTACCGCCGATGACGGCCGCGGCGATCACGTTCATCAGCAGGTTGCCGCCGCCGGAGGTCTGGCTCGCGGACTGGATCTGCCCGGCGAGGAAGAGACCGCCGATCGCCGCCATGGTCCCGGCGATCGAGAAGACCGTCATCCGGACGAACGGCACGCTGATGCCCGCCCGGCGCGCGCCCTCGATGTTGCCGCCCACCGCGAAGATCCGCCGCCCGTACGTGGTGCGCCGCAGCACGAAGTCCAGGACCACCAGCAGGACCAGGAAGATCAGGAGCGCCAGCGGCAGCCCCTGGTACCGGTTGAGGATGTACGCGGTGACGAACGCGAGCGCCGCGATGACGAGCGTGCGCAGCACGATCTCGGCGACCGGCCGGGACGGCACCCCGGCCGCGCGCCGCCGCCGGGCGTCCAGGAGCGAGGCCGCCAGGAAGAGCCCGACGCCGACGGCCGCGGTCGCGTAGGCGGCGACCGGGCTGTGGAAGACGGTCGAGTACAGCTCGGCGACGATGCTCTCGGCGGGGATGTTGACCGTGCCGCTCGTGCCGAGCACCTGGAGCATCAGCCCGTTCCAGGCCAGGTTGCCCGCCAGGGTGACGACGAAGGCCGGCACGCCCACCTTGGCGAAGAAGAACCCGTGGATCAGCCCGACGACCGCGCCGCCCGCCACGGCGACCAGGAGCGCCAGCCACTCGTTCATGCCGTTCAGGACGTTGAGCACGGCGAAGATCGCGGCGCACAGACCGCTCACGGAACCGACCGAGAGGTCGATCTCGCCGAGCAGCAGCACGAAGACGATCCCGACCGCGATCATGCCGGTGCCGACGATCTGCTGGCTGAGGTCGGAGAGGTTCTGGGCGGAGAGGAACGTGCTGTCCAGGCTGCCGAACACCGTCCAGATGATGATCACGGCGAGGACGACGGGCAGGGACCCCAGCTCCCCGCTGCGCAGCTTGCGCCGGAACTCCCCGACGTACCCCTTGACGCCCTCCTCGCGCACCAGGAGGCGGGTGTCCACGGCGGGCACGGCGCCGGGGGCCGGTTCCTGGGAGGCCCTGTCGGCGGCTCCGCCGGCGCCCTTGGAGAGACGGTCCCGTTTCACGGTTCCTCCCGCTTGCGGGCCTGGCGCCGGGTGACGGCGCTGTCGGTGGCCCCCGTGATGGCGGAGATGATCTCCTCGGTGGTCGTCGAGCGCTTGTCGAAGAAGCCGTTGTTCCGGCCCAGGCGCATCACGGCGATCCGGTCGGCGACCGCCATCACGTCCACCATGTTGTGGCTGATCAGGATCGTCCCGAGGCCCCGGTCGCGCAGCCGCTCCACCAGGTCGAGGACCTCGGCGGTCTGCTCCACGCCCAGGGCGGCGGTGGGCTCGTCCAGGATCACGACCTTCGGGTCGCCGATCAGCGAACGGGCGATCGCCACCGTCTGGCGCTGCCCGCCGGAGAGGGACGCCACGGGGATGCGGACGCTCGGGATGCGGATCGACAGCGTGTCGAGCAGCTCGCGCGCCCGCTGGTCCATGCGGACCTCGTCCAGGATCCCGAACCTGCGCAGCTCGCGGCCGAGGAACAGGTTGGCGACCACGTCGAGGTTGTCGCACAGGGCGAGATCCTGGTAGACGGTGGCGATCCCGAGGTTCTGGGCGTCGTGGGGCCGGGTGATGGAGACCGGCCGCCCCTCCCACGCGATGGTGCCCTCGTCGGGCGGGTTCACCCCGGCGATCGCCTTGACGGCGGTGGACTTGCCGGCGCCGTTGTCGCCGACGAGCGCCACGACCTCGCCCGGGTGGACCTCCAGGTCGAAGCCCTTCAGGGCCTGGACCGCGCCGAACCGCTTGGAGACCCCCCGCAGGGTGAGCACGGGTGACTCGGGCAAGGCAACCGCCTCCTCCGTCCGTCCGCCCCGGTGGGGACGGACGGCTCGCGACTACTGGAGACCGGCCTCCTTGCAGGCGGCCGCGTAGGTCGGGGTGCAGATCTGCTGGACCGTGTAGAGCCCGTCCTTGACGACGGTGTCCTTGATGTTGGACTTGTCGACCACGACCGGGGTCAGGAGCGAGGCGGGGACCTTCTGGCCACTGCCGCTGGTGACGGTGGCGGGGGTCAGGTCGGACGGGATCGGCTTGCCCTCGGCCAGGTCGACGGCCATCGTCGCGGCGATGTCCGCCTCCGGCTTGTACGGCTTCTCGACCGTGATGGTCTGCGTGCCGAGCAGGATCCGCTGGATGGCGTCGAGCTGCGCGTCCTGGCCGGTCAGCGGCACGTTCATGCCCGCCGCCTTCAGGGCGGTGGCGATGCCGGCGGCCAGTCCGTCGTTGGCCGAGTAGACGCCGACGATCCTGTCCTTGCCCAGGGAACTGATGGCACCGGACATCTGCTGGTTGGCGTTGTTCGGGTCCCAGTTCGGCGTGTCGTACTCCTTGCCGATCTTCACCTTGCCGTCCAGGACCGAGTGCGCGCCGGCCTTGAACTCGGCGGCGTTCGGGTCCGTCGGCGATCCGTTGTGCATCACGATCTCGCCGCTGCCCGCCTTGTCGCCGAGCGCGTCGAGGAGCGCCTTGCCCTGGAGCTCGCCCACCTTGCGGTTGTCGTACGAGACGTACGCGTCGACCGGGCCCTGCGCGAGGCGGTCGTACGCCACGACCTTGACGCCCGCGTCGTGGGCCTTCTGCACGGAGGACTGGATCGACTTGGCGTCCACGGCGTCCAGGATGAGGACCTTGTCGCCCTTGGCGAGCGCGGTGTTCACTTGCTGCTGCTGGGTGGTGGCGCTCTCGGCGGCGTTGTAGTAGTCGATCTGCGCCCCGGGCGCCAGCTCCTTGATCTTCGCCTCGATGTAGGGCCGGTCGAACTTCTCGTACCGGGTGGTCTTGCTCTCCGGCAGCAGCAGACCGATCTTCACCTCGCCCTGCGCCGCGGCCGGCTGCGCCGCTCCGGTCGTCGCCACCGCGCCCAGGGAGAGGGCCGCGGCTCCGGCGAGTGCGATCGCGCCCCGCAATGTACGGCTCATGGAAGGTTCCTTTCGTACGCCCCCGCTTCCCGTCTCTCGTGAGCGCGGGTACGCGGGGGCACACATGGCCTATATATCGACATTAGCCGCAACCCGGGGAGCGGCAAGCGGGTGAAGCGGCAACCCCGGCGACCGGGCCGCCCACGAGGACGCTCAGGAGGGGGCGGTGGTGAGGCCGGTGATGATCTCCTCGTTGTCGGTGAGCCGGTTCACCGTCGCCTCGAACTCGCGCGCCAGGGCCGCGACGCTCCGCTCGGTCCGCTCGGCGCGCTCGTGCGCGAAGAGGCCGACCGCGTCCACGGTCCGCCGCAGCTCGGCCAGGGCCCGGTACTGCTCCTCCACCTTGTCCTGGAGCACCGAAGCGCCTGCTTCGAGGGCGGCCACCCGCTCCCGCAGCGCCACCACGTCGTCCCGCGGATACCCCACCTTCCTGAGCAACATGCCCAGCCTGACGCGCAGTTGGCCGAAGTACGCGCCGGCCGGCCGGAAGGCCGTGCTCAGCAGGAAGAACCCGGCGCACCAGTAGCCCGCCTCCCGGCCGGTCGCGACGGCGACCCGCAGCATCACGCGCGCGATCCGCCGCGCCTCGGCGTCCCGCTCCCCGGAGACCACGAGGCCCTTCTCGCGGCCGACCGCGATCTGGGCGAGGACCGTGTGCGCCCGGAAGTACAGGTTCCACGGCGCCGTCAGGAGGAGCAGGAGCCAGCGCAGCCCGAGGACGCCCGCCCCGACGGCGAGCACCGTCCCGGGCGGCGCCGTCCGCCCCTCAGTAGCGGCTGTTCATGACCGTGCGCACCTCCGCGAGCGTGGCGTCCGCCACCGCCCGGGCGCGCTCGTTCCCCTCCCGCAGCACCTCGCGCAGGTACGTCCGGTCCCGCGCGTACGCCGTGCGGCGGGCCCGGATCGGTGCCAGGTACTCGTTGACCGCCTCGGTCACGGTCCCCTTCAGCGCGGCGGCCCCGCCGGAGCCGATCCCGGCGGCGACCTCCTCGGGCGTGCGGCCCTGGCAGAGGGCCGCCAGGAGCAGCAGCGAGGCCACCTCGGGGCGGTGGACCGGGTCGTACGCGATGTGGCGCTCGGAGTCGGTCTTCGCGCCCCTGATCAGCCGGGCGGTCTCGTCCGCGCCCGCCGCGAGGGTGACGGCGTTGCCCCGGCTCTTGCTCATCTTGGTGCCGTCGGTGCCCAGCAGCAGCGGCGCGTCGGAGAGCAGCGCCTCGGGTTCGGGGAACACCCCTTCCCCGTACCGGGCGTTGAAGCGGCGGGCGATCGTCCGCGTGACCTCCAGGTGCGGCAGCTGGTCCTGGCCGACCGGGACCAGGTTCGCCTTGCAGAAGAGGATGTCGGCCGCCTGGTGGACGGGATAGGTGAACATCAGGCCGCTGACGGCGGACTGCCGGGAGTGGGCGATCTCGTCCTTGACCGTGGGGTTGCGGTTCAGCTCGGCCATGGACACCAGGCTGAGGAAGGGCAGCATCAGCTGGTTGAGGGCGGGGACCGCGCTGTGGGTGAAGATCGTGCTCCGCGCCGGGTCCACCCCGATCGCGAGGTGGTCCAGGACCAGCTCCTCGACGTGCCCGGGCAGGTCGTCCGCCACGTCCCGGTCGGTCAGGACCTGGTAGTCCGCGACGATCACGAACAGCTCCACCCCGAGGTCCTGGAGCCGGACCCGGTTGTGGAGCGTGCCGAAGTAGTGCCCCAGGTGCAGCCGCCCGGTGGGCCGGTCGCCGGTGAGGACGCGGAACCGTCCCGGGCTCCGGAGGACCTCCTCCTCCACGGCGGCGCTGCGGACCCGCGCGTCGGGCGTCACGGCGGAGGGAACTGCGGCGGGAACGGTGCCGGGAAGGACGGTGGTGTTCACGGGGTCTCCTGGTGGGTCGAGGACGCCGCCGAACGTCAGGACCCCGCTCCGGGACATGCGAAAAGGGCCGTTCGTCCGAACGGCCCTTGGGTCATGCGTGAGGGGTGGCCGCTCCTAGGAGGAGCGCCACCGGCTCAGACACGACGAAGAACGCATGCGCCCACCGTACAGCCTTCCGGTCCGTACGGTCCTCAGGCCAGGACGACCGGAAGCTCGAACAGGTCGTTCTGGGTGACGACCGGCTTGTTGCGCAGCTCCTCGCGCGGCACCGCGAGACGCAGCTCGGGGAAGCGCGCGTACAGCGCGGGCAGCGCCACCGACGCCTCCAGACGGGACAGCGCCGCTCCCGGGCAGACGTGCGGCCCGTGACCGAAGGAGATGTGGCGGTTCGGCGTGCGGGTCACGTCGAAGTCGCCCGCCGTCGGCCCGAACTGCGCCTCGTCCCGGCCGATCGCGCCGAACGACACGATCAGGCCCTCGCCCTTGGGCAGGACCCGG
The DNA here is from genome assembly GCF_044749825.1 of Streptomyces sp. NPDC088915. Taxonomy (NCBI): domain Bacteria; kingdom Bacillati; phylum Actinomycetota; class Actinomycetes; order Kitasatosporales; family Streptomycetaceae; genus Streptomyces; species Streptomyces sp. NPDC088915. Next base: position 145,181 of record NZ_JBIVIR010000016.1, on the reverse strand, counting down.
TCGCCGACCTCGATGTCCTCGGCGGCGAAGCGGATCAGGACGTGCGAGGTGGGCGTCGACCAGCGCAGGGTCTCCTCGATCACGTTCTCCCACGGCACCTCGCCCTTGAGCACCAGGTCGCGCTGCTCGGGGTGGGTGCTCAGGGCGACCACGGCGTTCACGATCAGGCTGATGGTCGTCTCGTGCCCGGCCGCCACCATGAGCTGGAGGGTGTTGGTGATCTCCTCCGTGGTGAGCCGGTCGCCGTCCTCCGACGCCTCGATCAGCGCGCTCGTGAGGTCGTCGCCGGGCGCCTCCTTCTTGCCCGCCACGATCCCCGAGAACAGGGCGCCCAGGTCCGCCATCATCTGCGGCACCTCCTCGGGCGGGGTCTGCGTCGAGAAGAACTTGTCGAACAGCTCCTTCATGCGCGGCTGGTCGGCCCGGTCGACGCCCATCAGCTCGCAGACCACGTTCATCGGCAGCGGGTACGCGAACTCCGCCTTCAGGTCCACGGCCTCGCCCGCCGGACGCCCGGCGAGCCGGTCCAGCATCTCCGTGGTCAGGGCCTCGATGCCGGCGCGCAGCCGCTCCACCCGGCGCGCGGTCAGCGCCTGCGCGACCAGGCCGCGCAGCCGCCGGTGCTCCTCGCCGTCCACGGTCAGCATCGACTTGCCCGGGTTCGCCAGGCCGATCAGCGGCCAGTCCAGGGGTATCTCGCCGCGCTGCCAGGCGCCCCAGACATCGATGTCCTTGACGAGGCGCGGGTCCGTGAGCAGCTTCCGGGCCTCCGCGTGGTGGGTGACGGCGAAGCAGGGCACCCCGCCCGGCAGGACGACCCGGGCGAGCGGTCCGGCGGCGCGCAGCCGGGCGCTCTCGCCGTCGAGGTCGGTGACGAACGGGTCCAGGTCGATGACGCCGGTGCCGGACGCGGCGGTGTGGTCGTACGGGCAGCTCATCCGAGGGCTCCAAGGGCGGGGGTCGGGGTGTAGGTCACGGGAAGCGCGGTCAGGCCGCGCAGCCAGGGGGAGGGGCGGCGGGCGAGGTCCTCCGGGGCCACCGCGAGGTCCACGTCAGGCAGCCGGTCGAGCAGCACCTCGATGCCGGTCCGCGCGATGGTCTCGGCGACCTCCTGCGCGGGGAACGGGCAGCGGTGCTCGCCGTGCCCGAAGGACAGGTAGGCGTTGTTGCCGCCGGTGAGCGCGCCGGAGTCGGCCCGTACGTGCGGGTCGGAGTTGGCGGCGGCCAGGCCGAGCAGCAGCAGGTCCCCGCCGCCGATCCGGCGCCCGCCGAGGTGGGTGTCGCGCGAGGCCCACCGCCCGGCGACGTTCTGGGTGGGGGTGTCCTCCCACAGGACCTCGTTCATCGCCTCGCCGACGCTGTGCCGGCCGCCGGACAGCGAGGCCGCGAACCGGTCGTCGGTGAGCATCAGGCGCAGCGAGTTGCCGATCCAGTCGGCGGTGGGCTGGTGGCCGGCGGCCATCATCACCATGAGGTCCTGGGCGACCTCCTCGACCGTGAAGCCGGCCGTGTTGGCCAGCATCCGCGAGGCGACGTCGTCGCCCGGGGCCTCCGCCTTGGCGGTGAGCAGCCCGAACATGGACTCGCCCAGGTGGCGCTGGCCCTCCAGGGCGCCCTCCTGGCCGTTGATCATGTCGTTCATGGCCTTGACGAGCCCGGGACCCTGCTCGTCGGCGAAGCCGTAGACGCTGGCGAGGACCCGGACCGGCAGCAGCATCGCGTACTCGGCGATGATGTCGCAGGAGCCCTTGCCGCACAGCGCGTCGATCAGCTCGTCGGCGAACCGCTCGGCGCGCGCCCTCAGGACGAACGGGTCGATCGCCTCCAGGGCGCCCGAGACGACGTCCGCGCGCTCGCGGTGCCGCTCGCCGACGGTGTAGAGGATGGACGGCTGCCTGCGCCCGATCATGGGCAGCAGGGGCCAGTCCGCCGGGATGCGGTCCCACTGGTTCCACAGGTCGGAGTCGCGCGAGAAGAGCACCGGGTCGCTGGTGACCTGGTGCAGCTCGCGGTAGCCGAGGACCAGCCAGGCGGGGACGTCCCCGTCCAGGACGACCGGGGCGACCGCCCCGTGCTCCCGGCGCATCTGCCGGTACAGCTCGGTGGGGTCGGTCTGGAACCGGGGCCCGCCCAGCGGGACGGGCCGGGGCGCGGAGTGGGGCACGGGGCAGGTCACGGGGCGGGCTCCGGGATGGGCTGCGGCGTCGGGTCCTGGGCGACGACGGACTGCAGGTGCTCGACGAGCGTGATCAGGACCTGCTTGCTGGACTCGCGCGACCGGGCGTCGCAGAAGACCAGCGGCACCCCGTCGGCGAGGTCGAGGGCCTCGCGGATCTGCCCGGCGGTGTGGGCGGGGCCGCCGAAGTCGTTGCAGGCGACGACGAACGGCGTGCCGTGGTGCTCCAGGCGGTCGATCGCGTACCAGGAGTCGGCGAGCCGGCGCGTGTCGACGAGCACGACGGCGCCGAGCGTCCCGGAGAACAGCCGGTCCCAGAGGAACCAGAACCGCTCCTGGCCGGGCGCCCCGAACAGGTAGAGGATGTTGTGGGCGTCCAGCGAGATCCGGCCGAAGTCGAAGGCCACGGTGGTGGCCGTCTTCGCGTCGACGCCGCCGGTGTCGTCGACGCCCTCGCCCGCCTGCGTCATGGTCTCCTCGGTGTTCAGCGGACGGATCTCGCTGACCGAGCGCACCAGGGTGGTCTTGCCGACGCCGAAACCGCCGACGACGACGATCTTCAGTCCGTTGTCGGCGGTGCTGTGCAGGGTCTGGCGCTGTTCAGAGGTTACGGAGTCCAACGAGCACCTGCTCCAGGATGTCGTGATCGGGAAGGCGGTACGACGCGCGGGGGTGCCGTGCGCTGATCCGGCCGGTGTCGTGGAGGTCGGCCAGCAGGATCCGCGTGATCGACACGGGCAGGCCGAGTCCGGCCGCCACCTCCACCACCGCCGTGGGGAAGCGGCACATGCGCAGGATCGCGGCGTGCTCGGACTGCATGCCGGGGGCCGGGTCGCTCTCGGCGACCACGAGGGTCACCAGGTCGAAGGCGTCGGACCCGGCACGGCTGCGGCCGCCGGTCAGGGTGTAGAGCCGGTCGGGGGAATCGTCCCTGCCCGGCCTGGTTCGGCTCATCCCCGGGGCCTCGCGACCAGGTACTCGCCGAGCTGCTCGACCAGTTCGGACATGTTGTGGCCGACGAGTCCGGCGTCGGCGTCCTCGTCGGCGACGAGCGCGAGGTGGGCGCCCTCGCCGGCCTCCACGATGAACAGGATGCCGCCGTAGAACTCGGCCATCGCGGAACGGACGCCGCCCGTGCCGTCGCCGAACTCCACGGAGGCACCGTGCGACAGGCTCTGGATGCCGGCGGCGATCGCGGCGAGCTGGTCCGCCTGGTCGACGGAGAGCTCGGGGGTACGGCAGAGCTTGAGGCCGTCACGGGAGAGCACCAGGGCGTGTCGGGTGCCCGGGGTGCGTTCGAGCAGGCCCTCCAGGAGCCAGCTGAGCTTCTCGTCGGTGGTGGTGCCGGTCATTTACGGGGTGCCTTCCGGGTGCGGGGAGTTCGAGGACGGCGACGTCCGGGGGGTGGACGTCCGGCCGGCCTGGTCGGACGGGACGGGCGGGGCGGCGGGGGAGCCGTCCGCCGCCGGAGAGGTCTCGGTGCCGGCGTCGGGCCGGTCGGCCGCGTCGGGCCGGTCGGCGGCGTCGCGGACCGCCCGCCGGAAGGAGCCGAAGCGGGAGGCCGCCCCGGCCGCCGCGCCGCTGCGCGGGGTCGCCGCGCGGGGCTTCGGGGCGGCGTCGGGCCCCTCCGGGTGGGCGGCGGCGAGCGCCCGGCCGCGACGGCGGCGCGGCAGACCGCTCTCGCCGAACTGCGGGTGCTCTCCGGTGCCCTCGTCGGCGGCGTCCCGGTCGGTGCCGGTCTCGTGCACGGCCTCGGGCTCCTCGGCCCGCGTCCCGGCGGGGGCGGACGGCGGGGCCCCGGCCGGCGCCCGGTCGGGCGCGGGCGCGGACAGACCGCGGCCGGCCACCGGGGGCAGGGCGGCGGGCGCGGCCGGCGTCTCCGCGGGCACGTGGCTGATCAGCTCCTGGGGGAGCATCAGCAGGGCGCCGGTGCCGCCGCGCGCCGAGGGGCGGAACGACACGGTCAGACCGTGCTTGCGGGCCAGCCGGCCGACGACGGCCAGGCCGAGCCGGGTGCCGGACAGGCCGGCCAGGTCCTGGTTCTCCGCGCTCACGGCGGCCTCGGCGCGGCGCAGCTGGACGTCGCTCATCACCAGGCCGCTGTCCTCCACCGCGATGATGACGCCGGCGGGGACCTCCTCCACGTAGACGTGGACCTCGGCGGTGGGCGGCGAGAAGTTGGCGGCGTTGTCCATGAGTTCGGCCAGGGCGTGCATGACGCCCTCGGCGGCGTGGCCCGCCACGGCCGCGTCGCTGCTGGAGTGCAGCCGCACCCGCTGGTAGCCGCCGATCCGGCCCATGGCACCGCGCAGGATCGACTCCATGACGATCGGGCGGGCCCAGCGGCGGCCGGACCGCGCTCCGGTCAGCACGGCGACGGAGTCGGCGAGCCGGCCCGCCTGGGCGGTGCGGTGGTCGAGGTGGAGGAGGTCGGTCAGGACGTCCTCGTCGGCGTGCCGGTGCTCCATCTCCCGCAGGTCGGCCAGCATGCTCGTGGCGAGCGCCTGCATGCGGCCGGCCGCGTTGGCGGCGGCGGCCATGGCGGCGGACCGGCCGGACTCGGCCCGGCGCAGCCTCTCCTCCAGGCGCGCGACGTCGGCGGTCCGCGCCCGGGCCAGCTCCGCCGTCTCGGCCGCGTGGACGCGCACCAGTTCCTCGGTCCGCGCGGCGCGGGCCGCCTCGGCGGCCGCGGTGTCCGCCGCGTACCGCTCCTTCAGGGCCGCGGTCTCCCGTTCGGCGGAGGCCGCGGCCGCGGTGGCGTACGCCTCGCGGGAGGCGAGTTCGGCGGTGAGCGTCTCGACCCGGCGGCCGAGGGCGCGCGAGGTGCGCCCGTACCAGGTGACGGCGAAGGCCGAGGCGGCGAGCAGCAGGACGCAGCAGACGGCGAACCAGGCGAGGGCGGGACGGACCCCGGCCGGCGCCGCGGCGGTCGCCGCCGCGGCGAGCGCACCACCTGCGGCGGCTGTCAGCAACGAGGCGAGCAGGGCAGGGCGGAAGGGGGTGGACGGCGCCGACATCAACCAGACTCTCGAGAACGGGCACGCGGGAAGGGAGTCGCAACGACGGCACTATAGAGGCGTTGTTGATCAGTTAGGAACTGGCTTGATCGGATCGGTAAGCAGATAAAGGTTCAACTGCCCCATTTATGCAATCAAGAGTGATCGAATTTACTCGGGCTTCATCGAAGTGCCGGTCCGGGTCCGTCCCCTGTCGAGCCATCAGGCCGTCAACCGCCGAGGTACTCGATGTGCAGGCTGCCGGGCACGTGCCGACGCGTCCGTCCCCGGCCCCACGGGCCCGGAGCGAACTCCACGCAGAAGTGTCCCGACTCCGGGTGGCGCCGTGCGTGGGAAGGGGCCTGCTCGACGAACCGGCGCAGCGCGGCGCCCTCTTCGCGGAACGCGGGGGAACTGCCGACGACGAACAGGGTGTGCGCGGCGATGTCGAAGGCGAGGTGGTCGCGGTACGTCCGGTGGTGCCGCCGCTCGTGGTCGACGGAGCCCTCGTCCGGGAGGTCGTCGTCCGGCAGGGACACGGTGCCGGGCACGCCCGCACCGAGCCGCGCCCTGACCCCCTTCCACGCCGAGGCCGGGAACCGCAGGCTGTGGTGGACCAGCACCAGATCGAGGGCGACCGGTTCGGCCCCGCCCGCGCCGTCGTGGGGCGCCGGATTGCCCCGGAGGGGCAGGTACACCAGCGACCTGGCGGACCGGGCGGCCAGCGCCCACAGAGCGGCGAGCCGGTCGGCGCCGTCCCGGTCGGCGTACATCGACAGCCAGTGCCCGTCGTCGCGCAGCGCCGGCCCCGTCGCGTCCGGCCCGGGGGTCGACCGCACCACCCGGACCTCGCGTCCGCCCAGACCGACCCTGTGCACCCGCACCCGCTGTTCCACGTGCCCCCTTCGTCCCGCCGTCGCCGCACCTTAGACGGAGCTGCCGGGCCGCGGCCTCCGATTTACGGCCGGCGCCGGGCCTACCGCTCGCGCGCGACGAACGCGGGCCGCAGGGAGTCGTCGACCGGGTCGTAGTAGCGGTGGAACACCGGGGTGGTCGAGCCGGAGACGGGCGGGACGATCCAGCTCCAGTCGGCGGGGGTCGGCCTGCCGTGGCGGGTCTCCCGGTCGATGTGGCGGAGGAAGCGCTCGGACTCGGTGTGGTGGTCCGCCATCGTCACCCCGGCCTCCTGGAAGGAGTGCAGCACCGCCACGTTCAGCTCGACCAGCGCCCGGTCCCGCCACAGCGTCCGCTCCGACGAGCGGTCGAGGCCCAGACGGTCGGCGACCACCGGCAGCAGGTCGTAGCGGTCGGTGTCGGCCAGGTTCCGGGCACCGATCTCCACCCCCATGTACCAGCCGTTGAACGGCGCCGCCGGATAGCGCACCCCGCCGATCTCCAGCGACATGTCGCTGATCGCCGGCACCGCGTACCAGCGGAGCCCCAGCTCCGCGAACCACGGGTGGTCCGGATGCCGCAGCGGCACCTCCATGACGCAGCCGTCCGGCAGCTCGTACCACTCCGGCCGCGCGTCCGGACGCTCCCGCACCATCAACGGCAGTATCTGGAAGGGGCCGTCGGACCGCTTCCAGCCCAACTCGCGGGCGAGCGCGGTCGGCTCCGCGCCGCGCGGGTCGCCGACCCAGCTCCCCTCCGGGGTGCGGTGTCCCGCGTAGCGCACCAGTTGGTCGTTGACGATCCGGGGCCCGGGGCGGCCGGGCCGGTCCGGTGCGAAGACCGAGATCACCGGCCGGATCCGGCCGCCGTTGCCGGCAAGGCGCAGGTGCTCGAAGCAGGCGTCGGCGATCCCGTCGGCCGAGGCGACGTGCCGCAGGTCGCGCACCACGAGGCTGCGCCAGTAGAGCCTGCCGATGCAGCGGGCCGCGTTGCGCCACGCGACACGGGCGCCGAAGGCCAGCTCGTCCGGGGTGTGTACGTACGTGCCGGTGCGGTCGATCTCGGCGAGGACCGCGCGGACCCGGAACTCCACGTCACCGGCCCGCCGCTCCTCCTGGTGGAACTGCCGGACGAAGCGTTCCGCCTCCCGCCGGTCGGTGACGTGCGCCGCCGCTTCCGGCGGTCGCGGGGGCCCTTCCGGGCCGGGGGTGACGTCGGACGTGAACGGACAGACGCCGACGGGGGCCGACTTCCGTCGGCGACGCAGACTGAAGACCAAGGTGTTCCCTCCCGGCCTCCATGACTACCCCATGTGTTCACGCGTGTGTGGAGAGTGTGCGTACTCCGTACGAGAACGGCGGCACGCTGGTACTCTGCCCCGTTCTGCTACGACTCCTGGGCGCCCGGCACGTTCTGCTCCGCCCAGACCACCTTGCCGGTGACGGTACGGCAGGAACCCCAGCGGCGGCAGAGCATGTTGATGAGCTGGAGTCCCCGCCCGCCCTCGTCGCTGAGGTCCGCGTGCTGGATCTGCGGCAGGTCGGGACCCGTGTCCGAGACCTCCACGACCAGCCGCTCGCCGCGCCACAGCCGCAGCTCGCCCGGCCCGTTGCCGTACCGCAGCGCGTTGCCCACGAGCTCGGAGACCACCAGCTCGCAGACGTCCGCGAGTTCGTCGAGGCCCCACGCGGCGAGCTGACCGGTGACCAGGTTCCGCGCGGCGGAGGCCGCCCGCCCGTCCTTCGACAGCTCCCACACCCGCAGGTCGCCGCGCGGTGACGGGGAGTCCGTCGCGACCAGGAGCACCGCCTCGTCGAACCGCTCGGCCCCGGCCGGAGCGCGCTCCACCAGGCCGCCCGCCTCCAGGGCCCCGGGGGCGAGGCCGAGCGCGGCCGACCGCAACAGGGCCAGCTGCTCGTCCAGGTCCTCGGTCCGGGTCTTGACGAGCCCGTCCGTGTACATCACCAGGTGACCGCCGCCGGGGACCTTCAGCCGCAGCGGGTCGTACGGGATCACCCCCGCGCCCAGGGGCGCGCCGACCGGCACGTCCACGAAGTCGGCCGCTCCCCGCCCGTCGAGGAGCAGCGGCGGCAGGTGCCCGGCGCTGGCCAGCGTGTAGCTGGAGTCCGCCGGGTCGTAGACCGCGCACAGACACGTGGCGACCTGCTCGTCCTCCAGGTCGCGGGTGGCCAGGTCGAGCCGCGCCAGGACCCGTTCGGGGGCCATGTCCAGGGTCATCAGCGTGCGGGCGACCGCACGCAGCCGCCCCATCGTGGCGGCGGCGGGCAGCCCGTGCCCCATCACGTCCCCCACCACCAGGGCCGTCCGCCCGCCGGGCAGCGCCATCACGTCGTACCAGTCCCCGCCCACCCCGTGGCCGGCCGCCGAGGGCGCGTACTCCGAGTGCAGCCGCAGCCCCGGCGTCACCGGGGTGGCGCGCGGCAGCAGGCTGCGCTGCAACGAGACCACGTGCTCGCGCTCGCGCCCGTACAGCCGGGCGTTGTCGATGAAGACGGCGGCCTTCGAGGCGAGCTGCTCCGCGAGCGCCAGGTCCGTGGAGGAGAACGGCGGCGTCCCGGGGCCGCGCACGAAGTCGGCGCTCCCGAGCAGCAGCCCGCGGGCGATCAGCGGCACGGCCAGATAGCTGTGCACCCCGGCGGCCCGCATCTGCGCCGCCGCGCTCGCCGTCGGCGCGACCCGGGCGAAGTCGTCGCCCCGCATCCGGCTCAGCAGGACCGGTTTGCCCTGCCGGAGGCAGTACCGGTGCAACAGCGTCTCGTGCCGCTCCTCCGACTGGACGTAGGTCTCGCCCACCGGGGTCGGCTCCAGGGAGGAGAGCTCCTCGATGGCGCACAGCGCCGTGGCCCGCAGCGGGGGGAAGCCCTCCCCGGTCCACCGGGCCCCCTCCTCGCCGCGCAGGACGCTCTCCAGGACGTCCACGGCGGCGCCGTCGGCGAACCGGGGCACGGTGAACTCGGCCAGCTCCTGCGCGGTGCGCTCCAGGTCCAGGGTCGTCCCGATCCTGGAGGTGGCCGCATTCAGCCAGGCCAGTTGGCTGCGGGTGGTGAACCGGTCGGGCGGCAGCAGCCCCCTGCTCCTGCGGAACCTCGCGCCCGCGCCGGCCGGGTGGTGGGCCGACGGATTGCTCCCGGCCGAGGCGCGGCCGGTCAGGCGCCGCCTGTCGCTCCCGCCGTTCACTCTTTCGGCCTCCGTACAGGGTGTGACGCCATCTGTTGCACAGTCTGCACCGGAAGAGGCCGCAGTGCATCAGGCATGCGGAAGCAACCCGCGCAAGTACGTCCACGGCCACGAGGAGTCACCCGAGGGCGACCGTCCGCGACGCGGAACCGGCGCACGGGGCCTCCGGGGCGGGCCGCCCGCCCCGGAGGCCCCGTGCCCTCAGATCCCCACGACCTTGGCGGCCGCCGACACCTCGTACACCAGGGTGACCGTCCGGCGGCCGCCCGGGGGCAGGGAGACGTCCCAGCGGACGACGCCCTCCGCGTCGACCGAGGCCGGCGCGGGGGAGCAGGACTCCTTGCGCAGGCGCACCTCCACCGCCGAGACCTCGGAGACCGGGATCCGCTCCCGCAGGGCCACCACCCGCTCGCCGTCCTCGCCGGGGGCGGAGAACCGGGACAGGTGCAGCCGGACCGTGTGGGTGGTCACGCTTCGCTGGGTGAGCCCGGCGGTGTCGTGCGCCTCCTCGGCGTACCGGACGACCCGGATGTCGTCGCGGCTGCCGTAGGCGAGCTCCGCGGGGGCGCCGGGAGCGGTGAAGTCCAGCGTGCCGCGCCCGACGAACCCGGCGCCGCGCACCAGGTCCACCGGCCCCGCGAGCAGCGCGTGCCCGGACCGGTTGTCGAACCGCACCACCTGCGTGACCAGCGGGGACAGCTCGGGGGAGCAGGCGTACTCGTCGCCCGCGTCCGTCGTGAAGACGGAGAGCGACACCCGGTGCGCGCGGCCGTCCCCCGGGACGGAGACCGGCGCGGGGGCGTTCAGGACGCGCGCCTCGCCGCCGTCGTCGACCCCCGGCAGGCCGAGCACCGGCGCCGGCCCGAGGTCCCCGATCAGCTCCTCGCGCACCTCGACGTCGACCGTGCGCCGCTCGGCGGCCGAGCGGTCCCTGAGCACCAGCCGGTCCTCGACCAGGCGCGGCGGTTCGGTGGCGAGCGCCGAGCGGGCCGTCGACAGCGTCAGCCGGACGTCCGACCAGTCCTCGCCGGTGCGCTGCCAGACCACGGCCTCGGTCTCCAGGGTCAGCGAACCGCCGTCGAGCACGGCCCGGTAGGCGGGCCGCCACAGCGCGCACGGGGTGAGGTGGCCGAGCCGCAGCCGGGCGGGGCCGGCCCGCTCGGCCTCCACGGTCAGCTCCACGTGGGCGACGAGCTCGGGCGGCTCCTGCCCGGCCTCGTCCAGGGCCCGCAGGGTCGCGTCGTACTCGGCTTCGAGGTCGGTCAGCCGGACCTCGACGGCACGGAGCCGTTCGGCGTACGCGTCGCGCTCGGCGTCCACGCGGTCCAGCTTCCGGGCCCAGCGCTCCCCCTCGTACTCCCCGGAGCCGACGCCCTCGCGGATCTCCCGCAGCAGGTCGGCGGCGAGCCGGCCCAGCAGGTCGAGCCGGGCGCGCAGCCGGTCCCGTTCCTGCTCCGCGGTGCGCCGTTCCCCTTCGAGGGCGTGCGCGCGCAGACTGAGGGCGGAGTCGTCCCCGGGGGAGGGGACCGGGCCGCGAGGCGTCCAGGTGCGGACGATCCGTGCGCCGAGCACGGTCGCGGGGCGGTCGGAGGCCAGCTCGGCGTGGAGGGTGCGGTCGACGGCCAGCGCGCTCACGGGGCCGAGGCGCAGCCGCTGGACGCCGGCCGTCAGGTCGAGGTCGGCGGTCCGCTCGACGTGGGCGCGGTCCTCCAGGCAGGTGACGGCGGTGACGGGAAGGGCGATCGGTCGGGGTTCCGTGGTCATGGTGGGGTCAGCTCCTGCGGTTGCCGTCGACCAGGGCCTTGCCGGCCGGGATGCGGATCTCGTAGCCGCCCTCGAGGACGGCGGTGCCGCCGGCGGGGATCTCGACCCGCCGGACGCGGGTGCCCGGCGCGTGCTCCTCGGGGCCGTCCCCGGGCACCGCCCAGCCGTCCCGCTCCTCGATCCGCACGTCGGACTCCGAGGTGACCGGCACCCGCTCGCGGACCTCCACGACGGCGGGCGCCGCGAGGCGGTTCGCCAGCTCCACGTGGACCTGGTGGTCGAGCACGGTGACGTTGTTGCGCAGGCCCGCGGTCGACTCCCGCAGGTGTGTGCGGCGGGTCACGCGGATCGCCTCGGCCGGGCCCAGGCCCAGCCTCCTGACACCGCCGGGGGCGAGCGTGGGGAGCGCGGCCGTCAGCAGGAACTCGTCGTCGGCGGTGACCTCCACCGGGCCGGCGAGGAGGGCCTGTCCGGTGGCGTTGGAGACCACGAGCGTCGTGTACACGGTCTCCTCCACGGACGGCACGCAGAGGTACTCGGTGCGCAGGCCGACCGGGATCTCGCCGACGGTGACGGTGTGCCAGGTGCCGTCCGACGGGACGTCGGCGCGGGCGGCGGCGTCGAAGCGGTGGTCGAACGACCCCGCCGACTCGCGGGGACGCACGGCGTACTGAGGCAGCGGCAGCGCGGCCACCCCTTCGGCGCGGCGGCGGTACTCGCTCGCCACGGCGTCGAAGGAGGAGTCCGGGAACAGGCGTCCCCGGCGCGGCCCCCGGTCCTCGGGGCCGGCCAGGACGAGGGAGGCGTAGTCCAGTTCGTCGCCGCTCGGCCGCGGCGGGCCGGACGGCGCCGGCGGCGGGGCCGACGCGGCCGGGGCGGCCGAGCCGGGGGCCGCGGGCGCCTTGGCCCGCCGGGCGGCCCGCGGCGCGGACCCCGGCGCCCCGCCGAAGGCCTGCGATGCCGGTGCGGGTACCCCGCCGTAGCCCTGCTCCGCGGATCCCGGTGCTCCGCCCGGGCCCTCGGGCGCGAAGCCGTACACGGCGCCGGGCGGCGGGGGCGCCCCAGTGAGGGTCGGCGGCCCGGCGAAGGCCGGCGGCACCGGAGCCGGGGGCGGCGGGACCGGGGCGGCCGCGACCGGCACGGCCACGGAGCCCGCCGCGGCGCCGCCGAAGCCGGAGGCCGGGACGGGCCGGGGCCCGGCCGCCTCGTACCCGTCGAAGAGGTCGGAGAGCCCCGCCGGGGGCTCGCGCCAGCCGGACGGCGCGGGGGCCGCCTGCCGCCGCCCGATCCGTACGGAACGCAGCCGGGGCAGATCGGTGCGGCGCCGCAGGTCGGCGGTGGCCAGGGCGAGGCGCACCCCGGTCCAGTCCTCGCCGGTCCGCTGGGCGACCGAGGCGCGCAGCACCAGCCGCCCCCCGTCGTCGCCCCGGCGGTGCGAGAGGCGGTAGGCCGGAACCCAGACGGCGCCCGGCACGCCGTACTCCAGTTCCAGTTCCAGTTCCGCTTCGGCCGGAGTCTCCCCGTCGGCCGCGCCGACGAGGGTCAGGACGGCGGAGACGGTGGTCTCGACGTGCCGGGAAGGGGCGTCGGTGGACGCCCGGGCGAGCCGGTCGGCGGCGACGGAGAGTTCGTGCTCGACGCGGAGCAGCTCCTCCTCGCACTCGACCAGGCGCGCGTGCAGCCGGGCCAGCCGCTCGTCGACGAAGTCGGCGAGCGCCAGCCAGGCGTCGACGGCGGTGCGGCGGTGCGGGTCCTCGCGCTTGCGGGCCGGGGGGACCGGGTGCAGCCCCTCGACCTCCGCGATCAGGGTCCGCTGCCGGTCCCGGCGCCCCTCGGCCGCCGCGTACGCGTCACGCAGCCGTTCGACCTCGCGCCGCAGCGCGTCGGGCGCCTCGCCGTCGAGCGGCGCGGACGCGACCTCCACCCGGGCCTCGGTGACCCGGACGCCGGAGGAGCCCAGGACCCGGGCCCGCAGCGAACCCGGGTCCAGGGTGCGGGGCAGTCCCGCGACCCGCACCCGGCCGTCCCGGGGCACCACGCCCCGGGCCAGGCGGCGGCAGACCGCGCCCTGCGCGTACACCACGACCGAATCGAGGGTCGACCCCCACCTCCGGCCCGTCTCCTCCGACATGCGCCTCGCCCCCTGCCCCGTCCGTCGTACCGGTCGAAGCCTACGCGGACGGGCCGCGTTCCGGTGCCGGGAGGCGCCTTCGGATCCCTGCCGAAGGCGTCCCTCAGGCCGTGGACGCCGTCGCCAGGACCCCCCGCACCTCCTCCGCGAGCGCGTACGGGTCACCGGCCGGCGCGGTCGGGTAGCGGCCGTGTCCACGGGCCCAGGCGTCGTCCCGCGCGAACCAGTCGACGGCGGCCGGCGCGGCGCCGGTGACCAGGGCGGTGTCGAGGGTCGCGAAGTACGCGGCCCAGCGCGGCGCGTAGAGGTCCCGGACGAGCCCGTCCCACTCGCGGTTGGCGTAGTCGCGCAGCCCCGCCTCGCTCGGCCCCCGGCCGCCCCAGGTGGTCAGGATCGAGCGGGCGTCGTACTCCAGGCGGTCGCGTTCGGCCGGGTCGGCGCCCCAGGCGCGGGCGTCCTCCAGCCACGGGCCGAGCAGGAACCGCCGGTCGGAGCCGACGAGGCGCCCGAGCAGCTCCGTGGCGGCGTTCCACTCGCGCACCAGCGTCCGGAACCGCTCCAGGTCCTTCGCCTCGTACGCGCTCCTGATCCGGGGCAGCAGCACCCGGCCCTGATTGGTGAGCGCCTGGCGCGCCACGTCCACGAGGTCGTGGCGGTACGCGTCGGTGCTCCGCAGCACGGGCGCGACCCGCAGCAGCTCGGCCAGCGCCCGTTCCACCGTGGCGGCGTCGTACCGGGAGGAGGCCGGACTCCAGCGCGCGGACCTGGTCGCCGTGAGGCTCGGCCGCGCGGTGAAGAGGCCGTCCTGCGGCTCGCTCCACGTCCCCGACGCCATGCCGTACGGGCCCAGGCGCAGTTCCTCCCAGGCGGCGGACGCGTGCGGGTCGGCCCCGCCGTAGCGGCGGGCGGCGTAGCCGGCGAACCAGGCCCGCTGGTCGACGGGGCCCGGCTCCCAGGCGAGTTCGGTGAACAGGTCGAATCCGGCGGGGTTCCCGCCGGTGGCCTCCGGCAGGTAGGCGATGCCGCGCAGCGCGGAGTCCGGCCTGGTCAGCCACGTGTGGAAGCGACCGCCCCACACGCCGGTGTTGGCGCCGATGCTGGTGTGGCCGCCGAAGTTGGCGATCGAGCCGAAGGCGTAGGGCGTGCCGCCCCACTCGGTCTCGCGGTCGAGGCCGTCGTAGCGGTCGGAGAGGCCGTCGACGATCAGGACCCGGTCGCGGTCCACCCCGCTCAGGAGCGTGGAGGTCGGGTTCTTCTGCCAGCCGAGCATGACCCAGGTGGCGCCGGGGCGCGCGGTGTCCAGGGCCCGCTGGACGGCCCCGGCGGCCGCGGCGACGTCGACCGTGCCCGGGGTGCCGCCCTCGTGCAGCAGGTCCATCTTGAACATGCCGCTGTCGCCGAACCGCTCCCGCTGGGCCCGGTAGTAGGCGGCGGCGAGGCGGTCGAAGACCGGCCCCGTCGGGTCCAGCCAGTCGGGCCGGCCGAACCCGACCCACGTGCCCTGCGGGACGGTGGCCGCCCCCGGGTTCCGTGCGGCGAACCCCGGCGGCACGGTGCCGAAGTAGCCAGGGAGGACGGGGGTCATCCCGAGCGAGCGCAGCTGCCGCGCGATCCGGCCGCCGAGCGCGGCGCGGGCCTCGATGAGCTGCTCGGAGACCGGGCCGCCGAAGCCCGACATGTTCTGCAGCAGCCACCAGGCCTGGTGGGCGGGGGCGGGGATCCAGCTCCGCAGCTCGGTGGCGTCGTAGCCGAACTCCTGGAGCGCCCGGTAGTACGGGTACTCGGCCCCCGTCGGCACGAAGACCTCGTTCACGCCGTGCAGCGCCATCAGGTCGATGTCGCGGCGGTGCGTCTCGAAGTCCCGGTAGGCGCCCGAGTAGCCCTCGTCGGTGTCGTTCAGGGCGTAGCGGTGGGGGACGTTCGCCGACCGGGTGAGGGTCCCGGGGACCGCGGGGAGGACGGCGGGCAGCCGGCCGAGGCTGTCGCCGGGCCAGCCGATGTCGACCCCGGCGACCCGCTCCAGGTACCAGCCCGCTCCGGCGAGCAGCGTGGCCGGCGAGGTGCCCCGGACCTGGATCCGGCCCGCCCCGCCGGAGACCGCGAACCAGTCGCCGGACTCCGTCCTCTCGACGGGGACCAGGGAGAACTGCTGGGCCCGCGAGGACAGCAGGCGCTCCAGACTCGCCCGCGCGGGCGCGGTGTCGAAGGCGGGCGCGGCGGCGGAGGCAGAGGCGGCCCCGCCCCGGGGGGAGAGCGCGCCGGGCGCGACCGCCGTCGCGACGACGAGCACCACGAGGACGAGGACGTGACGGCATCGGAGCATCAGGCGACGGCCCATCTGGTTCCCTTGGTTCCCTGCTCGAAGGAGTCCGGCGGATCGTCGGCCTCGAAGGAGCCCGGCGGATCGTCCGCCCACTCTCCTACACCCCCTCCCCCGGAGGGGCGCAGACGGGACGGGGACCCGGGGCCTCTCATCCTTGCGGGTGTACGCGGCCGGGTCCCGGCCGCGGTCCTGCGACGACCGGTCCCTCCCTCCGGGAGGAGACCCGGCCTCCTCCCGGAGGGAGGGGCGGCGGCCAACTTCCCTCCGCGCACGGACGGTTGACGAATGGTCTGGACCAACCTACGGTCTGCTGGAGCGCGCGCCATGCCCAGGACCCATCCCCCCACGTCCCCAGGAGCACGCATGCCAGCCCCCCGGATCACCCGCGTCCTCGGAGCGGGCCTCACCGCCCTGCTCGCGGCCGCCGCCCTCGCCGCGCCCGCCGCCGCCGAAGGCGCGAAGCCCGTGCGGACCGCCGTGTCCGCCCCCGCCCCCGCTTCCGGAACCGGAGAGACCGCCGACACCTGCGCCCTCAAGCCGAAGCCCGCCGGAAAGGTCCTCCAGGGGTACTGGGAGAACTGGGACGGCGCGGCCAACGGCGTCCACCCGCCCTTCGGCTGGGCCCCCATCGACGACCCGCGCTTCGCCGCCCACGGCTACAACGTCCTCAACGCCGCCTTCCCCGTGATCCGTTCGGACGGGACGGTGCTGTGGGAGGACGGCATGGACAGCACCGTCCGCGTCGCCACCCCCGCCGAGATGTGCCGCGCCAAGGCGGCCGGGGCGACGATCCTGATGTCGATCGGCGGTGCCACGGCGGGCATCGACCTGAACTCCACCGCCGTCGCCGACCGGTTCGTCGACACGATCGTCCCGATCCTCAAGAAGTACAACTTCGACGGCATCGACATCGACATCGAGACCGGCCTGGTCGGCAGCGGCTCCATCGGCACCCTCTCCACCTCCCAGGCCAACCTGATCCGCATCATCGACGGCGTCCTCGCCCGCATGCCCGCCGGCTTCGGCCTGACGATGGCGCCGGAGACCGCGTACGTCACCGGCGGCAGCGTGGTCTACGGCTCCATCTGGGGCGCCTACCTGCCGGTCATCAAGAAGTACGCCGACAACGGGCGCCTGTGGTGGCTCAACATGCAGTACTACAACGGCAGCATGTACGGCTGCTCGGGCGACTCCTACTCCGCCGGCACCGTCGCCGGGTTCGTCGCGCAGACCGACTGCCTGAACAAGGGCCTGGTGATCCAGGGCACCACGATCAAGGTCCCGTACGACAAGCAGGTCCCCGGCCTGCCCGCCCAGCCGGGCGCGGGCGGCGGTCACATGGCGCCGTCGGCCGTCGCCCAGGCGTGGAACCACTACAAGGGCGCCCTCAAGGGCCTGATGACCTGGTCGGCGAACTGGGACGGCTCGAAGGGCTGGACCTTCGGCGACAACGTCAAGGCGCTCCAGGGCCGCTGACCCGCCGGCCCCGGGCCCTCCTCCCGCACCGGCCCCCGAGGCCGGCTCAGGAAAAGAGGGCCCGGGCGAGGGCGAGACCGGCGAAGACGGCACCGAGCCCGGCCACCACGGAGGCGACGACGTTCGCCACGGCGAAGAACCGCGCGCCGGACTCGGCGAGCCGCAGCGTCTCGTAGGAGAACGTCGAGTACGTCGTCAGCGCGCCGCACAGCCCGGTCCCGAGCAGCAGCTGCACGGTGTGCCCGGCCGCACCGGACAGCGCGGCGCCCGTGAGCAGGCCGAGGACCAGGGAGCCCACGACGTTCACGGTGAAGGTGCCCCACGGGAAGACGGTGTCGTGGCGGGCCTGGACGGCGCGGTCGGTCAGATAGCGCAGGGGCGCGCCGACGGCGCCGCCGGCGGCCACCAGGAGGAAGTCGTTCACCGCCGGTCCTCCCGGTCGTCGTCGACGAGGACGGCCGGGCGGACCGCCGGACGCGTACGGAAGGTCATGACGCGCTCCGGTGCGACAGGAGGCGGCGCGTGCCGAACGCGCCGAGGGCCACCGCCGCCAGTGCGGCGACGACGGTCGCCGCGAGGTAGGCGAGCGCGGTGGAGGCGCGGCCCGCGTCGACGAGGCGTTCGATGTCCACGCAGTACGTGGAGAAGGTGGTGAACCCGCCCAGGAAACCGGTCCCGAGGAACGGGCGCAGGAGGGGGTGGGCCGTGAAGACCCCGGTGACGGCGACGAGGAGGACGCCGATCACCAGACAGCCGACGGCGTTCACCGTCAGGGTCGTCCAGGGGAAGGCGCCCACGGGCGTGGGCCACAGCAGCGACGCCCCGAAGCGGGCCGGCGCGCCGAGCGAGCCGCCCACCGCGACGACGGCGATCACCACAGGGGTGCCGTGGGGCGAACGCCAGGGCTTCCGGCGCCGGCGGACGTCCGCGGGACCGACGTCGGGGTCGATCGGCTCGACCGGTCGCGGGGGTTCTTCGGAACGCATGCCTCTCCCTACGCGTGGTCTCCCGCTCGCGCGGATGCGGGCGGGGACGGGTCACGAGTAGGGACCGTTGGCGACAGCGCGTGCCGCGGTTCGGGTACGGCGGGCCCCACCGCCGCGCGACGGCCCGGGGACGGTCGCGGTTCCAGGATAACGGGCGGCCCCGGGACGCCGCCGCCCGGACCGGGGCGCGCGGGAGCGCCGGTGCGCGGCCGCCGGGAACGGCCGCGCACCGGCCCCCGTCAGGCGGTGTGCAGGGTGAGGCCGTAGCGGCCGAGGATCTCGTTGACGGGCTGGAACCACGTCTCGCCGCCGGAGGAGCAGTTGCCCCAGCCGCCGGAGGTGACGCCCTGGGCCTGGTCGCCGCTGATGAACGCGCCGCCGGAGTCGCCGCCCTCCGCGCAGACGCTGGTCTTCGTCATCTGCTGGACGGCGCCCTGGCTGTAGTTGACCGTCTCGTTCTTGGCGAGGACGGTCCCGCAGTGCCACTTTGTGGTGGAGCCCGAGCGGCAGATCGACGCGCCCACGGGCGCCTCGGCGGAGCCGCGCACCAGCCGGTCGGACGTGACGCCCCAGCCGAGGACGACCGGCACGGTCCACCAGCCGCTGTGGATGCTCACGTACGCGTAGTCGTTGCCGGGGAACGAGGAGCCCTGGAAGGTGCCCATGGCGGAGCCGTCCCAGCCGCGCACCGCCGCCCCGGCCTGGCCGCAGTGACCGGCGGTCACGAACCCGCCGTGCACGGAGAAGCCGATCGAGCAGCGCACGTTGCCGGTGTAGTACGGGTCGCCGCCGACGGTCCCCGCCGCGTACGTACGGGGAGCGGTGGCCGCCTCGGCGACGGTGACGGGCCCCTTCGCCCGCGCCTTCTCGACGAAGGCGCGCACGGCGGGGGCGTCCCGCTCGGCCCGTACGACCGTGACGACGACGCTGTTCGCCTTCGGGTCGACGTGCCAGCCGGCCACGCCCTTCGGCGCGGGGAGCGCGTCGAGGCGGGCCTTGGCCCGGTCGAGGGCGGCGGCGCTGTGGCGGACCACCCGGGTGTCGGCGCCGAGCGCCCGCACCCCGGCCTCCTCGGCGCGGTCGGTGAGGGCTACGACGAGCCGTCCCGAGGAGGGGTCGAACCACGCGCCTCCGTACGCGCCTCCGGCCGTCTGCCGGGCGGTCTTCTCGACCTCGGTCGCGGCCTTCTCGGCGCGCAGCCGCTCCTCGGCCTGCGCCGGGGTCGGGCCGAGGTCCTGCCGCAGGGCGTCGAGCAGCCCGGCCGAGGCGGAGGGGGCGGCGGGCGGCTCGGGGAGCGGCGCGGCGTTCGCGACTCCGGCGTGGGCGGCGCCGAGGCCGAGCGTCAGCAACAGGGCCGCGACGGCGGCGCCCAGGGGGGTGGTGCGTTTCACGAAGCCTCCTGGTGTGGGGGATCGAACGCTTGAGAGCGCTCTCAGAGAGCGTCGGCCGTTACGCTAGCGGCATTGACTTGGCAGGTCCATACCAAAAACGCGCCGAGGGGGAATCGGCCTGTGGCGCCGGACGGATCCGCCCCTAAAGAAGTCCGTCCCTGGGCGGGCTCGTCCCTGGGCGGGCTCGTCCCCGGGCAGGCTCGTCCCCGGACGGCCGAACGGGCCGCCGGTCGCCCGGCGGCCCGTTCCCTCGGAGCCGTGTCCCTGGGGGTGGTATCCCTCGGTGTCGTACGACCGGGCCCGGTGGTCAGAGGCCGGTCGAGGCGCGTGTCAGGTGCGCGGGGGAAGGCGCTTCGCGAGGAACTCCTCGAACGTCACCCTGCCGACGGCCCGCTCCGGCGCCAGGTGGCCGCCCGCGCGGAACCCCCGGTAGGCCTTTCCTGCCAGGGGGACGTTCAGGAGGCGGCGGTGCTGGCCGATCGCGCGCAGATACGTCCGGGCCAGCTCAGGGAACGGGAGCACCTCGGGGCCGCCCATGTCCGGCACCCGGCCCGCGGGCTCCCCGGCGGCGAGTTCGGCGAGGCGGGCGGCGACCTCCGCCACCTCGATCGGCTGGTCCGCGACGCCGGCGGGCAGCGGCATGACCGGCAGCCGGGCCGCGTTGCGCAGCACCTCCACCACCAGGTCGTGGAACTGCGTGGCCCGCAGCACGGTCCACCCGAGCCCGGAGCCCTCGATCATCTTCTCGACGGCGAGCTTGGTCCGGTAGTAGCCGAGCGGCACGCGGTCGACGCCGACGATCGAGACGTACACCAGGTGCCGCACGCCGGCCCGGCGCGCCGCCCCGATGAGGTGGCCCGCCGCCCGGTCGTCGCCCCCGCGCGGCGTGCTCGCGCAGTGCACCACCGTGTCCACGCCCTCGACGGCCGCGTCCAGGCCCGTGCCCTCGCGCAGGTCCACCGCGTACGGCCGGGAGTGGCGGCTCAGCACCCGCACCTCGGCGCCGTCCGCGCGCAGGCGCTCGGTGACGAGCCGCCCGAGCGTTCCTGTACCCCCGGTCACCAGGATCGTGGTCATCGTGCTTCTTCCCTCCGCGGCAGGGTGTGCGCTCCACGACGGAACGCACGTCGAAGGAGGCTACGGCGAGAAGCACCTCCCGGCACCCCGGCCGCGTCCCGGCGGCGTTTCGGCAGGCGTTCCGCAGGGCCCTGGCAGAGAGCGGCCCGGCGGCCCCGTCCCACGGGACCACCGGGCCGCTCGGGCCCGTGAGGCCGTCCGGTCAGTCGGCGGAGACGGCTCCGACCAGGTCGCCCACCTTGCGGTCCGGCAGGGCGCGGGCCACGTCGGCCTGGGCGATGATGCCGACGAGGACGTGGCTGTCGATGACGGGCACGCGCCGGACCCGGTGCTCGCTCATGACGTCGAGCACCTCGTCGGCCTCGGCGTCCGCCCGGACGTAGACGATCTCGTCCTGGGCGAGGTCGCTCACCCGGCACTCCGCCGGGTCCAGGCCCTTGGCCACCACCTTCAGGACGATGTCGCGGTCCGTCAGCATGCCCTTGAGCTTCTCGTCGGCGCCGCAGATCGGCAGGGCGCCGACTCCGAGCTCGGCCATCTTCCGCGCGGCGTCGCGCACGGTCTCGCTCGCCTTCACGCAGGTCGCGTCCGGCGTCATCATCTCGCGTGCCGTGGTCATGGGGATCACCCGCATCCGTTCCGGGGGGCGTGCAACAAGTCCACAGAAGTACTGATACGAACGCGCCTGCCCTGCGGCTCCGAGGGAAAACACGCGGACGGGCGCCGGCCGCCGATTCCTCCGCTCCCCGCCCCTGACCTCGCCGTATCGTTGGCCCGTCTCTTGCGGAGAGTGACCGGGTGGGGGATGATTCCCGGCCGTGACGATCTTCCTCGCCGTCGTGCTCGGCGTGTTCCTCTGCGTGCTCTACCGCCTTTTCATCGCCCCCGGACGGACCGACCGCTGGGTCGGTGAGCACTTCAGGGCCTCCGACTACGGGCTCGCGCCCCGCGAACAGCTCGACCCGAGCCGCCCCGGCCCGCCCTCGCCGCCGTACCGGCGACAGGAGAGGCAGGCCGTGGCCGACGCGGCGTGGAAGGGGAACTGGCGGGCCGCCGAGGCCTACGTTACGGCGGCGGGCGACGACTGGGACGAGCGCTGGTCCCGGACCGAACTCCTCCAGGAGATCGCTCGCGAGGACGACGCCTGGCTGGACGCGTGGCGCGCGGCCGAGCCGGGCAACTGCGACGCGGCGACCCTCCACGCCCGGATCATGGTCCACCGGGCCTGGGAGATCCGGGGCGGCGGCTTCGCCCACGAGGTCCCGACGGACCGGATGAACCAGTTCCGCGCCCTGCTCCCGGCCGCGATCGAGGAGGCGCGACGGGCCGCCCTGCTCGACCCCGCGAACCCGGGCCCCTGGGTCGTCATGGTCACCGCGGCCCGGGGCGCCCAGTACGGCCGCACCCAGTTCCGGCCGCTCTGGGACGGCCTCGCCGCCCGGGCGCCCCACCACTACGAGGGGCACTGGCAGGCTCTCCAGTACTGGTGCGCCAAGTGGTTCGGCAGCGACAGGCTGATGATGCGCTTCGCCCGGCAGGCGGTCCGCAAGGCCCCGCAGGGCAGCCCGCTCGCCGGCATGTACCTGCACGCCCTGAACGAACTGACCGACCGCCCCGCCGCCTCCCCGCTCCCCGCCACTCACGCGGCGAAGAACCGCCTGAAGCGGATCGCGGCCTCCTTCGCCGAGGTCGACCCCGACGACGAGCGCCTGCCCGTCCTGCGCCACCTCCTCGCGCACTACCTGCTCAAGTCGAGGATGTACGGGCCCGCCCTGGAGCAGTTCCGCCTCATCGGCCCGTGGTGCGGCGCCGAACCCTGGCGCGGGGACGGGGACCCGGTGACGGCCTTCGAGACCGCCCGGGGCAGGGCGGTGAGAATGTCCCGCGCCCCCGCCACCCCGATGGTCGAGTCGCACGGAATAGGCCGCTAGGACCTGTCCGGCGCACCCGGCGGGCGCCCCGCCCGGGTCACGGGAAGGGATGCGGCGCCCGCAGGAGCTCCGCCTCCGTGAGCGCGCGGGAGCGGTGGCCGCCCCGGTGGAGGGCCGTGCGCAGCCGTGGCATCAGCAGGGCCCGCTGCCGGTTCCAGCCGAAGTCGATCGGCAGCAGCCCCGGCACCACCGTGGCGACCGTCCGCAGCCCCGCCCGTTCCTGCTCGGGCGTGGTCTGGTCGACCACCACGACGTCGTGGCCCGCCCGGGCCAGCTCGTCCACGACCGCGGCCGCGTCGTCCCGCAGGTCCCCGGTGCGGGGCCGGCCGCCGTCCTCCCACTCCCCGTACACCTCGCCGAACGGCCGGGCCTCCGACGGCTCCAGGTACGCGCGCGCGTACGCGGCCATCCGGGACAGCCCGTAGAGCTGCGGATGGTCCTTGAGGTGCCGTACGAGCGAGAAGTCGTCGGCCATCGCCTCCAGTTCGGTCCGGCGCTCGGCCGTCTGGCGGGCCAGGTGCGGGATGTAGCTCAGCACCTCCGACAGGGCGCCCTCGACGGCCGACCTCGGGTCCAGCGAGGCGGCCGCCGCGAACGACAGCGTGCCCGGGCCGCCGTCCCGGCGGACCCCGACCACCGTGACGGCGGGGACCGCGAGGTCGATCCGGTTGTCGAAGGCGTGCACGTCGTAGCCCTGGAGCGCGGCCCGCTCCACCATGGCGGCGACCGTGGGCCCGCCGACCGTCGCCAGGTCGATCCGGGGCAGCCGGGCCGCCCCGTACCAGCCGTTCAGGAAGGAGTCCCGCTCGACGAGTTCGAGCAGACCGCCCAGGACCGCCTCCTCCAGGCAGCCGCCGATGGCGCAGCCGTTGGAGCACTCGAAGACGAAGTCGTCGTCGGCCGTCGGGACGCTGTAGTGGACCAGCCGCGACGGCACCAGGACCGGACGCCCGTCCCGCAGCGACCAGCCCCGCTCCCAGGGGATGGGCCGGGCCGGGTCGAAGGGCCTGACCATGGGGTCGTCCCGGTACGTCTCCGGGGCGTACAGGCCGCACGCCGCCGGGTCGACCGCCTCGTCCCCCAGCGCGTCGTACGGGGCGACGACCGGCGCCCGTCCGGTGCGCCGGCGGGTGCCCGCGTACCGCTCCAACCCTTCCAGGAACGCCAGTCGGCGGCTGGTGGCGAAGGAGTTCTCCTGCCCGCTCCAGGTCACGTCGTGCAGCCCCGCGTACCCCCGGACGAACACGCTCCCGGCCACCGGCGCGGTCGTGGACGAGGTGACGTCCGTCCAGGTCCCGGCCCCGAGCGCCCCGCAGACCGGATTGGCCAGGGCGTCGACCGGGAGCGGGTACGAGAAGGCCGACCGCAGCCGGTAGCCGTCCGGGTCCGGTTTGGGGCGCGGGACGAGGGCGAGCGACGGGGCGCCGCCGTCCTCCGCCGGGGCCCGCCCTCCCGGCCCGCAGTCCGGGCAGAGCGGGTCCGCGAGGAGCGGATACGTCCTGACCAGCAGGGTCGCCAGGTCCACCCGGGTCACCTGCGACAGCGCCCGGTCCGCCGGGTGCGCGGCGGGAGGCGCCGGGAGCGGCCCGCGCAGCAGCGCCTCGCACAGCGCGGCCACCGTGTCGTGGACGTGCCCGGTGAGCGGCGGCCAGGCGGCGGCGGGCCGGGGGCCGTCCGGACCGCCGGTCTCCAGGGCGTCCCGCTCGCTCCGGCTGCGCAGCCGCTGCCACCGCAGGGCCAGGCAGCGGCCGCAGGCGGGCGCGCTCCCGTCGCCTCCCCAGGGCCCGAGCAGGACCGCCGACGCGCTCAGGTGGACCAGGGCCGACGGCCGGTCGGCGGCCCACGGGTCCGGGACCCGGCCGCCCCCGGCGCCGACGGCCCCGACCGGCACGACCCGGGGCGCGCCGGCGCCGAACCGGCCGTCCAGGGCGGCCTGGAGGGCGTCACGTGCCTCCGCCAGCGGGTGCGGGAGCGCGGCGGTGCTCATGAGTTCTTCGTCCAGCGGAAGAAGCGCACCGCGACCGCCCCGAAGAGCACGCCGAACACCACGAGCCCCGCACACCCCACCCCGATGTCGGAGAGGTCCCCGCGGCCCGTCAGGGCGGCCGACACCGCGTCGTTCAGGTAGCGCAGCGGCAGGACCCGGGAGACGTGCTGCAGCCACTCCGGCATGGAGTCCAGCGGGAAGAAGGAACCGGAGAGGAACGCCATCGGCAGGATCAGGAAGTTGGCGATGCCCGCGACCGACTCCGGCGTGTCGGCGATGCTGCCGATGATCACCCCGAGCAGCAGGAAGGTCGTGATGCCCAGGGCCAGGACCGGGACGAGCAGCGGCCACCGCGAGGCGGGCACGAGCCCGAACCCCGGGAGCATCGCCACCCCCACGAACAGCACCGACTGCACGAGCCCCACACCGAGCGCGAGGACGTACCGGGACCCGATGACGGAGGACAGCGGTGCGGGCGACATCCGGATCATCCGCAGGATGTCGTCCGCGCGCCACTGCATCAGCGTGAACGCGATGCCGAACACGGCGGCGTTCGCGACGCCCCAGGACAGCACCCCGGAAGCGGTGTACGACAGGTACGAGAAGCCGCTCTCCTCGACGTCCTTCCCCCGGAAGACGAGACCGAAGACGACGAGGAAGAGGAGCGGGAAGGCGAACGTGAAGAAGACCGTCGTCCTGTCCCTGACCTGGGCGCGGTAGCCCGCCGCGGTCAGCGCGGAATAGGCGCTCATGCCTGCTGCTCCTGGGTGTTCGGGGCGAGGGGGTCCCGCCGGGCGGTGAGTTCGAGGTAGACGTCCTCGAGGCTGGGCGTACGGGTCTGCACGCCGTCGAGGCCCGTCGCGGCGTCGAGGGCGGAGAGCACCTTGCCGGTGGAACGCGTCTCCAGGACGAGGTGCCCGCCCTGCACGGTGACCCCGTCCACGCCGGGCAGGGCCCGGGCCCGCTCCTCGTCGATCCGGCCGAGCGGGACGAGCAGCCGGCTGCTCGCGCCGAAGGTGCCGATCAGGTGCTGCGGCGCGTCGGTGACGACGAGCCGGCCGGCCACCAGGATGCCGACGCGGTCGCAGAGCGCCTCCGCCTCGTCCAGGTGGTGCGTGGTGTACACGATGGTCCGGCCCGCCGCCTTGAGGTCCCGCAGCACCTCCCACAGATCGCGCCGGCCCTCCGGGTCGAGCGCGGCCGTCGGCTCGTCCAGGAAGATCAGCTCGGGGCCGTGGACCAGCGCCGAGGCGATGGCGAGCCGCTGCCGCTGCCCGCCGGAGAGGTCGTCCACCCGGACGCCGTGCCGCCCGCCGAGCCCCACGGACTCCAGGGTGGCGTCGACGGCCGCCCGGTCCGCCCCGAACAGCGCGGCGACGGTCCGCAGGTGCTCGTGGACGGTCTGCCGCACGAAGAACGCCGAGGACTGGGTCTGCACGCCCATGCGCGGCAGCAGGGCGGTGTTGCGCGGCCAGGGCGGCTCGCCGAACACCGAGACCGTGCCGGAGTCGGCCCTGCGCAGCCCTTCCATGATCTCCACCAGGGTGGACTTGCCCGCCCCGTTGGGCCCGAGCAGCCCGAAGAACTCACCGCGCCGGATGTCCAGGGACACCCCGTCGACGGCCTTCCGGCCGCCGTAGCTCTTGGTCACGCCGGTGACCTCGACGGCCGGGGGAGCCCCGGCGGGGCCGGTGGTGGGGGAGGAGCTCATCCGAATACCTCATTCGTGGATCGCGTGGTCTTCCGCGGGGGAGGGTGTGGGGCGGACAGGGGCGGGCGGGTCATCGCGACAGCAGCAGGACGACGGCCGTGCAGGCGCCGCCGGCGGCGAGCAGCACCAGGGCGACCGACGCGACCGCGTAGGACGCGTAGAGGCGGCGGACGCGCGGCGGATAGGCGGCGACCGCCTCCCGCCCGCGCCGGCGAAGGGCCAGGTAGGTACGGGTCTCCGGGGCGAGGTGCGTGGTGCCCAGGAGGTGGCTCAGGATCCGGTACCCGTCGAGCGGCGGCAGCGGGACCAGATTGCCCAGCGCCTGCACGATCCCCGCGAAGAGCATCCCGGTGAGCGGCGGCCGCGCCGGGTCCGCCGCGTCCAGGAGCGCCCACCAGAGCCCGACGGGCAGCAGGAGGAGCAGGTTGACGTGGGCGCCTGCCGCCGCGACCACCAGCTTCGCCCGGCGCCCCGGCAGGAAGGGGTAGTTGTCGACCGTGCAGTACATCATCAGCGCCGGGAACCGCCAGCGCAGCCCGATCTCGGTGACCACCCCGCCGTAGTGCCGGGCCGCGACGCCGTGCGCCAGCTCGTGCAGGCAGACGCCGAACCAGAGGAGGACGGCGAACGGGACCAGGACCGAGGGGCGGGCGAGAAGGGCCGCGAGCCCGTCGAGCAGAGCCGCCGGACGCGCGAGGACGGCGACGGTCATCACCGCGTACGCGACCACGAGCGGGAGCTGGACCCAGGGGTTCAGCAGCGGCGACAGCAGCCGGTGGAGCCGCCCGGCGGTCGCGTGCGCGTCCGCGACCGTCCGCCGGCTGCCCTTCCAGAAGGTGCCGGTGCGGGCGGGCGGCGGCTCGGGCGGCGCCGGGTCCGGCGCCCCGGCGAGCAGCCCCCGGGCCCCGAGCAGCCCGAGCAGCCGGGTCCACTGCGCCTCGGGGAGCCGGAGCCGGAACCGCTCGGCGTACGCGGCCACGACGTCGTCCGCGTCCCGCGTGCCGTCCAGCAGACCCATGACGAAGCGCTCCTTGGGCCCCACCTCGAACGCGGCGCCGCTCACCGGGTGCTTGACGAGGTGGACGGTCCGCGGGCCGCGCAGCACCGGCGGACCGATCAGCACGCCCGGCCGCATCGCGGGCCGGTAGGCGCGCGCGGCCGAACTGACTTCTGCGGAGCGGTCGTTGCTCGTCCGGTCGACGGCGCTCAAGAGACGTCCTGCTTCCCGTGGTCGGACTCCCGCAGGACCCTGCCCAGGACGAACGACAGGTACGCCTCGTCCCGGATCGTCACGTGCAGCCGGTTGTTCGTCATGTGCATGTACGGCGAGAGGAGCCGGGGCAGCACCGCGGGCACGTGCGTGACGGGCACGAGGGGAGCCGCGTCCGGGTCCTCGGCGCGCTCCTGACCGGTGTCCTCACGGGCCGGCCCCTCCCGGGCGGGAAAGGCGAGGTCACCGCGCTCGGTGAGGTCCACCACCCGCTCCCGCAGCTCCAGGCAGTGCTCGGCCCAGCGGCGCAGGAACACCGGCAGCCCGGCCGTCCCGCCGCCCGCCACGGCCTCCCGGATCCGCGCGAACCGGGCCCCGAGGGAGGGCGCCATCCGCTCGTACGTGCGCTCGTACTCGGTGGACCCGATGAAGCCGGTCCCCGGGAACAGCCGGTGCCAGAAGGCGTAGTAGGAGTCGAGGTAGTCCGCGAGCCGCTCCTCCTCGGGGAGGAAGCAGCTCGCCATCACCATCATGAGCTGGGCGGACGTCCCGAGCAGCACCGTCCGCAGGTGCAGGTTCATGCTTCGGTACGCCTCCAGGACCAGGTCGCTGGAGTGCCGGAAGTGCCACTCGGCGAGCTCCACCCCGGCGGGGCCGCCGTACTTGGCGTACTCGGGGGCGTACGCCTCGTACGAGAAGGAGTTGTTCGGCCGCAGGTTCATCCGCCCGTCCGGGCCCGTGTAACGGGCCCGGTCCTCGCCCGGGAACTCGATGTCGAAGAGCGAGTCGTAGAAGTCCTTGAGGAAGCCCGAGTCGACCTCGTAGAGGGCGGGGCGGGACTTCAGGAACCCCTGGATCGCCTCCTCGGCGCGCCGGCGCACCTCGGCCTCGGCGCCGGGACCGCTCGGGCGGAGCCGCAGCCGCACGTGCGGTCCCTCCAGCCAGTAGGTGATGAAGAAGTGCCCCGCCAGCAGTCCGTCCTCGGTGAGCCCGTCGACCAGCGGGCGGACGCAGTCGACGAGGAGGGGGCGGGGGTTGGCGGCGTAGAAGACGTGCAGCGCCAGCCAGGGGGAGGGGGCGGCCCCCTCCGGGGCGGGGCGGAAGGCCGCGGGCTCGGTCAGTTCGGGCATGACGGGGCGACCTCCGGGCCGGACGACGGGACGGGACGGGGCTGCGGAACGGGACGGGGCTGCGGGGCGGAACGGTGTGCGGGGGCCCGGCGGGTGGTGAAGGTCTCCACCGCGAGTTCGGCCACGTGCCGGCCGCGCTCCGAGGTGACGTGGAGGCCGTCCTCGGCGGGCAGCATCTCCTGGAACGCCACCCGGACCCCGGGCTTCCGCTCCACCAGGGCGTCGAACGCGGCCAGGGACAGCGGGCTGTCGAAGTCGACGTGGACCGGCTTGGCCCCGACCGGTCCCCGGTCCGCCCGGGAGACCGTGGCGAAGCAGCGGTCGGGCAGGCCGTGGGCCCGCCGCCACCGCTGCCAGTCCAGGTAGTGCTCCTCCTCGCCCGCTCCCGGGCGGCGGACCGGCAGGACCTCCGCGGGCGCGGTCCAGCTCCGCCGCCCGACCACCACGTCCCCGTGCCGGATCCGGGGCCTGCGGGTGACCCCGTCCACGGCCGCGCCCTCCGGCACCCCCGCCCACACGTCGAAGGGGGCCATGGTGCTGGGGGAGAGCAGGAGCAGGGTGCGGGGGATGTCGGGGAGCGCGATCGGCACCAGGTAGCCGAGGTAGACCGGCACGACCTCGCGGCCGAGGCGCCGGGAGCGGAGCACCAGCCGCCCGGCCCTCTCGTCGTGCTCGACGTACAGGTCGTCGAGGTGGATCCGGGCCTCCTCCGGCACCGTGCCGGTCTCGCCCGGGCAGACGATCTGGTGGTCGGTCAGCCGTCCGTGCAGGTTCAGGTTGCTGCTGACCGGCCCACCGGTGACCTCCGCGAACACCGCCCCCTCCGGCCGCCGGGCCGCCGTCTCCCCGCGCAGGGCGTCGGAGAGGCCGGGGCCCGCCGCCCCGGCACCGTCGTACAGGTGGGTGAACCGGCTGAAGGGGAAGGCGAGCCCGCCGTACGACTTGTTGAGCACGACGAGCGACCGGCCCCCGGCGGGCCGGGAGAGCTGGAGGTGGTGACTCTGCGGGACGAAGTGCCCGGTGAGCGGCGCGAGTTCACCGGCCGTCTCCGCCAGCAGGCCGCCCGGCAGCTCGACCTCCTCCGTCTCCGGGTCCACCTCCCGCTCCCACAGGGCGCGCACGCCGTCGTGGAAGCGGCGGCGGGCCCGGTCGAGGGTCCGCATCTCCTCCTGCCCGAGCCAGTTCTCCTCCGGCCGGTACGCCCCGTCCTCGCCGAAGCGGACCCGCTTGGAGGTGAAGGAGACGTACTGGTCGAAGAAGTCCTCGTGGAAGTCGTGGACCAGACCGAGCAGGTCGTCGCAGCGGCCGCCGCGCCCGTACCGGGCGACGAAGAAGCCGAGCAGGGTGATCCGCTGGGGGAGCGTCAGGTCGAACAGCGGCAGCACCCCCTCGACCGCCCGCAGCGCCCGGCCCGTCCCCCCGCCCAGCACACCGGCCCCGCAGACCAGGCCGTCGCCCGCGCTGACGTCCTCGTACACCAGCGTCTGCGGAAGGGACGGCTCGGCGGCCCCCAACCCGGCCTGGACCTCCTGGAGTCGGCTCCGCAGCGTGCCCAGCAGGGCGCGCCGCTCGTCGACGCCCGCCCCCGGGTAGCGGGCGAGGCAGTCGGCCGGGCCGTCCAGGAGGTCCGCGAGCCGGTCGGCCCACGGCGCGCCGAGGGAGCGCAGGGCGTCCTGGTAGGAGCGCAGCGGATCCCGGCCGTGCACGTCCGTGCGGAGCACCGGGACCTGCACCATGCCGACGTCGAGGAGGGCCGAGGCGTACCGCTCGCACACCTCGCGGCCGGCCCCGTGCTCACCGTCCAGCCACTCCACCAGGTCCCGGTGGCGCACCTTCCCGTCCCGTCCGCCGAGCCACTCCAGGAGCCGGTCCAGGGCGCCGCTGCCGCGCAGGAAGAACAACCGGTCGCGGACCGCGTCGAAGGTGACGGCGGCCCCGTCGTCGCCCGCCGTCGTCACGTGGCGCACGTACCGGATGCGGTCGGCGTCCCGCTCCCAGCCCTGCGAGAGGACCACCGGCAGGTCCCGGCGGCGCTCCGGATCGGCGGTGATCAGCTCGGTCAGCCGGGTCAGCACGACGACGTTGAGCCGTACGTGGCTCACCCACTCCCCGTCGATGCGCAGACCGGCGTCGTGAGCCGGATCCTCCGCCGGATCGCCCGCGAAGGAGGCGAGGCCGACGCCGGTGAAGGTGCTGAAGGGGCTGGTCTTGCAGGCCGTGCGGTAGAGGTAGGTGAGCGCCGAACGCTCGATCTTGCGCAGGCGGTTGCCCGGCCGCGGGCTCGTGTCGCGCAGATAGGCGTCGAGGCGCGCGTCGAGGGCGGGCGAGGCGAGCAGCAGACCGTGGCGCAACCGCTCCTCGGTGAGCACGCGGCGCAACGCGCCCCGGCTCTCGCGGAGTTCGCCGTCGAGCAGCTCCGCGCCTTCGGCCGTCAGCTCCGCGAGCCGCGCCCGGCCCCGCAGCCACCGCGCGGTCCGCTCGCCGGCGTCCCGGTCGAGTCCCGTCACCAGGCGCACGGCGGCGTCGGGATCGGCGGGCAGCCGGTTGTTGAAGATCCGCCGCCGCAGGTCGAGGAGCGCGCGGCGCACTCCGGCGTCCCCGTCACCGCCCCCGGGCGCGGCGGTCGATCCGACCAGGGCGTGCAGGCGGTCGCCGAGCAGTGCCCCCTCGGCGGCGAGGCGCTCCTCCTCGTCCAGTACGGCGTCGGCCCAGCGGCGCGTGCCCGGGCAGCGCAGCCCGTGGACCGTCTCGACCGGAAGACCGGCCACCCGGAGCACGAAGCGCCTGCCGGGCTCCCAGGCGGCCTCGGCTGTGTCACGGGCGTCCGGGACGCCGGACTCTGTGCGTGTCATGGGAATCCTCCGAGGCCGTCAGGCGATCTCGTGGCGGAAGTCGGCGGGCCCGGGCCGTTCGTGACCGAGGGCCATGATGAGCAGCGGGGCCTCGTCGCCGTCCGTGAGCCCGAGCCGCTCGGCGTACGAGACGTTGTCGAAGCCCAGCGCCACGCCCGCGCCCAGACCCAGGGCCGAGGCCGCCAGGTAGAAGCTCTGGGCGACGGCCCCGGCGGTGGCGACGGCGAGCCGGTAGCCCCGGTCGCCGACGGCGTCCAGGACGGCGGTGGTCCGCACGGTGGGCACCAGGACCGCCCCGGCCTGCTCCAGGTTGTAGTTGGCCAGGAAGTAGTTCTCCTGGAGGAACGGGCCCTGCGGCCCCGTGACGACCGCGCGCAGGTCGCCGCGGTCGGGGTCGTACGCGTACGCGCCCTGCCCGATCCCCGTCACGTGGTTGACGAAGACGTACAGCCGGGCGAGCCGGTGCTCCCCGGACGGGTCGGTGTCACCGGCCAGCCGGGTCCCGGCGCAGGCCGCCAGGACCGACGACAGGTGCCCGGCGGACACCTCCCGGCGCGCGTCGAACCGCCCGAAGCTGGAACGGCGCTCCCGCAGGGCCCGGCGCACGCCGGTGCCGGGGAAGGCCGGTGCGGGCAGGGGCGTGCGCACGCCCCCGTCGGCCGTGTCCGTGAGAGCCGTGTCCGTGAGGGCCGCGGCGGCGGCCAGCGCGCCCGGGGCGGGCCGGGCGGTGGCCCCCTCCAGGGTCGCCCGGTGCATCGCGCGGACCTGGGGGAAGTCGAGGAGGGTACGGGAGCGCTCGACGTCCCGGTGCCGCACGGCGGGGCGGTGGTCCGGGTCCGTGCGCGGGGCCTCCGGGAGGGCGCTTCCGGGGCGGGCGGTCTCCGGTCCCACTCGCCCGGCTCCGGCCCCGTCCCAGCGCAGCGGCACCACCGCGAACACCGCCTCCTCCTCGCCCGGCACCCCGAGCAGCCCGTTCAGGGCGGGCTCGTCGAACCACAGCGCGGGCGCGAGCCGCAGCCCCCGGGCGGCGGCCCAGATCCGCCAGGTCTGCGCGAGGGTGCCCAGGTCGGTGCAGACCACGTGGAAGCAGAAGCTGTTGTACTTGAAGGAGTTCTGCCAGTACTTGACGCCGAGGACCAGGTACTGGTCGGTGTCGAGGGCCCCGTCGGGCGCGTCCGGGCCCAGCGCCTCGCGGACCCGGCCCGTGACGTCGCCGGTCAGCAGCCGTTGCAGGGCGTGCCGCTGGACGTCGTAGTAGTGGAGGCCCGGGGTGAGCGGGCCGGAGGGGCCGGACGCCCAGTGGACGCTCACCGGGTAGAGCCCGCCGCCGCCGGCCGTGCCGCGCGACCAGTTGGCGTGGTGGTAGTACGGCAGCCCGGCCAGATCGGTGTTGGCCTGGATCCCGAGGCGGCGGCCGGTCAGTCCGTACGAGTCCTTCAGCATCGCCGACAACAACGGGAGACCGAACCCGGTAGGGGGCTCGGGCGCGGGGCCCCCGCCGGCGCCGGGCAGCAGAGCGGGCCCGATCGGCACGTCCGGGAGGTCCTCGGTCTCCGGCAGCGCGAACGCCTCCGCGCCCGGGTAGTACTTGCCCCGGCGCGGACCGTCCGCCCAGTTCACGACGTGGTCGGTGGGCTCCATCGGAACGCGGCCGCGGTGCAGGACGGCGTGCGCGTACTCATGGGCGTATCCCATGGGATCCCCCTTTCTCCGGGTTTCCCCGGGCGTCGGGCGTGCTCGCCCGGTCGGATGGCACTGCCCGGCGGGGCGTCACGGGAAGGGGTGCGGGCCGGGATTGAGGTCGGCCCCGGCCAGGTCGTCCGGCCGCAGCCCCGCCTCGCGCAGCGCGGTCCGCGTGCGGGGCATGTGCCGGGCGCGCTGCCGCGTCCAGCCGAAGTCGAGCGGCAGCAGACCGGGCACGAGCACCTTCACGGTGTGCAGCCCCAGGGCGCGCTGCTCGGGCGCGGTCTGGTCGACGACGACCACGTCGAACCCGGCGGACGTCACGGCCTCCACCGCCACGAGCAGGTCGTCCCGCACGTCCGCCCCGATCCCCTCGAACCCGGGTGGACGCAGATCGGCCACGGCCACCGGCGCCGGGGGTGAGGGCCGACGGAGCAGGAAGTCGGCGTGGCGGCCCATCTCCGGCACCGCGTACACCAGCGGATGGTCGTGCAGACTGGTGATCTTCGCGAAGTCCTCGGCCATGGCCCGGTATCCGGCCTCGTTCCGCTCGAACCGCTGGAGGAGCTGCACCGAGTCGGTGGCGATCTCGCACAGGGCCGCGGCGAGCGCCGCCTCCGGGTCGAGGGAGGCCCCGGCCCCGAAGCACATCCGGGCCGGGCCCCCGTCGAACCGCTCGGCCACGCCCGTGACCACGGGCACCGGAAAGGTGATCCGGGTGTCGAAGAACCTGGCCCGGTACCCGTACAGGGCCATCCGGTCCACCATGACCCGGGTGCGCGGGTCGGCGCTGGTCGCCGGGTCGATCTCGGGGAGCGGCTGCCTGCCGTGCCAGGCCAGCAGGAAGGCGTCCCGTTCCAGGACCTCCATCAGACCGCCGAGCACGGCCTCTTCCGGACTTCCCCCGGAGGAGCAGCCGTTGGAGCTCTCCTGGACGAACCGGTGCTCGATCCCCGGCTTGTGGTAGTACGCGAGCACCTCGGGCACGGCACGGGGGATCCCGTCCCGCAGCGACCAGCCCCACACCCACGGGACGGGCCGGTCCGGGGCGAACGGCGGCACCCACGGGTTGGCCCGGTGGAACTCCTCCGTGTAGAGACCGGTCTCCCGGGGGTCGACGGCGGTCGGCCCCAGCTCGTCCAGGGACGCCGTCAGGGTGACGGCACGCCCCCGGGCCCGCATCCCCGCGAACCGCTCCAGACCTTCCAGGACGCCGATCAGGGTGCTGGCGCGGTACGTGTCGGCGTGACCGCCCCAGAACGTCTCCCGCAGGTACTCCCCGGACCGGCTGGAGAAGCAGCCGACGGTGGCCGAGGTGGTCGGCGAGGTCACGTCGCACACCACCGACGGACCCACCGCGCCCCAGTGCGGGTTGGCGAACGCGTCCACCGGCAGGCCGTACGCCTCCACCGGCCGCACCCGCCTGGCGCCCGGCCGGTACGGGGGCGCGGGCCGCAGGACGAGGGCGGCCGACTCCGCCGCCACCGGCTCCGGGACGCCGCAGTCGGGGCAGTCCGGCTCCGGCACCAGCGGATGGTGCCGCACGGTCAGCCGCTCCAGGTCCACGAGCCACACGTCCGGGAAGGGGCCCCGGGCGTCCGGGGGAGCGGCGGCGAGCCCGGCGACCAGGGCGGCGACCGCCCGCGCGGCGAACGGCGTCCGGTGGGGCCACGGCCCCGCCTCCCGGGTGCCGCCGCGCAGTTCGAGCCCTTCCCGCAGGCCCACCGACCGCACGCCCTGCCAGCGGCGCTCCAGACAGACGCCGCAGCCGGGCCGGTCCGCCACGGGCCGGGGGCCGACCAGGACGTGTCCGCCGTACAGGTGGACGGGGAGCGCGGAGCGCGGGGCGGCGCCCTCCCGGCGTACCCGGAAGGCGTCCCGTACGCCCAGCGCCGAGACCGTGACGTCCGGGACCGGGCGGCCGGGCGCGGACGGCAGCTCCGCCAGGGCGCGGCGGAGGTCCTCGGCGAAGAGGCGGCACGCCTCGTGCCGGGCCTCCCCGGCCCCGTCGGCCGGGGCCTCGACGAGGTCAGCGGTCATCGCCGGCCGCCCTGGTGAGCAGGACCCGGACGGTGTGGACGCCGGCGGCGGGCAGGTCGGCGGCGTGCGTGGGCACGACGAGGGCGTCCCGGCCCGCGGCGGCGAGGCGTTCCAGCACGTCCGCCCAGGCCACGGCGGAGGGTGCGGGCGCGGGGGCGTCGGCCGTCACCGGGATCAGGGCCGCGTCGAGGTCCGCGAGGAGCGGGTCGCCGGTGTCGGGCCCGTCCTCCGTGCCGAGCACGCCCTCCGCGGCGAGCTGGGCCGCGCCGAGCAGGTCGCGCAGGGCGTCGGTGGCCGCGTCGGTCCGGTCCAGGGCGGCGCCGACGGCCCAGCGGCCCGGTTGCGTACCTCCCTTCCGCCCCGCCGACCGGGTCCTGGCGAGGACGACGGACACCCCCGTGCGCTCCTCCTCCCCGAGGTCGAGGAGTTCGACGTCCAGACCCAGGTGCCCGGCGGAACGCAGCAGGAAGCGGGTCTCGGGGGCCTCGTCGAACACGGCCGGGGGGATCCCCGCCGTACGCCCCGCTCCCCGTACGGACCGCCGCAGCGCGTCGTGGGCGAGCGCGGACAGCAGACCGGCCGCCGCGGCCTCCGGCAGACCGGCGCCCGCGCCCGCCCCGGCGCGGGACGGCTCGAAGCGGCGGTCCTGGTTGTCCGGCCCGAAGGGGCGGACGGCGCCGGCCGGCACCCGGACCGGCTCCTTGGTCAGGAGCGACGTGGCCAGGACCCAGGAGGCCACCGGGTCGCCCCCGGCCCCGGTGGCGGTGGTCAGCGCGTCCGGTTCCACCCGGTGGGGCGCCTTCTCGTGGCCCGCCGCGGAGCCGGTCCCCGGGGCGGAGGCGGCGGGGACGGTGGGGACGACGTGTTCGGCGTACACCACGGCGGCGGCGTCGAGGGCGCGCAGCCGGGCGCCCGCCGTGTGCTGGACGTCGAAGGCGACGACGGTCCGCGTCCCGGCCGCGCCGAGGCCGACCTCCACGGCGCCGACCTTCAGCGGGGTCTGGGTGACCGGCTCGTCCGCGTACCGGGTGAAGACCCCGACGGACGGCCGGACCGCGAGCGAACGCCGGTCGAGGTCCGCCAGTGGCCCCTCGGTCGCCCCGTCCTCGGGAGCGGCGGCGACCACCGGCCGGAAGGCGGGCCGTCCGGCGGCCTCCGCGAGGTCGACGGGCTCGGCGGGGGAGGCCGGCGTCCGGCAGAACGGGCAGCGCGGATGGGGCAGCAGCCGCTCCGCCAGTACGTCGAAGGAGGCCGTGTCCTGGAGCAGCACCTGCCCCCGCGTCTCGGCCGGCAGCGCCTCCGTGACCAGCCGGAACACCTCGTACCCGAGCAGGTTCCCGAGCATCGCGGCGAGCGGGCCGCGCGGTGTGGTGCCGGAACTCCCCAGGGACCCGCGTCCGTTCAGGGCGAGTCCGCTCCACAGGTCGGCCGCCACCGCCGCGTCCCCCGTCGCGCCGAGCCGCAGGGCCGCGCAGGCCACACAGCCCTCGGAGTCCGGCGTGCCGGCCGGTCCGACCACCACCCGTCCGCCGAAGGTCCAGGCGGGGAGCAGGAGACGGCCTTCCGGAACGCCCCGCTCAACGAGGGCGATCGAGGTCCCGAACGCGTCGCGCCCGGCGGCGGCCACCACCACGTCGTACCCCGCGTACGCGTCCCAGCCGCCCGCCCCGCCGGAACCGGCGTCCGGCAGCACGGTCACCTCCGCCGGACTGCCCCCGGCGGTGAGCTCCTCCGCCTCCGCCCGGAGCGCGCCGAACTCCGCCGCCGTGGCGGGCCCTTGGGCCAGGGCGGCCTCGACGCCGACGGAGGCGCAGCCGTTGCGGATCAGGGAGAGCGCGCACCAGCGGGCGACCGGGCCGTCGCCGAGCACGGCGACCCGGGTGTTCCGGAAGGCGGCGAACCGGCCCTCGGCGCCGTCGGCGTAGTGGTCGACGTACGCGATCTGCTGCGCGAACCGGGCGGCGACCGCCGGTTCCACGGACGCGCTCCCCTCGACCGGGTCCGGTACGGGCCGGGCGAAGCCACGGGCGTACAGCGCCTTCACCAGGCTGCCCACCATCGCCTTCTGCGGCTCCTTGAAGCCCTCGCAGATCTCGGCCACGGTCCGGCCGCCGTCCAGGTGGGGGACGAGGAGGGTGGCGAAGCGGTAGGCGGACGGGGAGGTGACCTGGAAGCCGCCGTCGGCGTTGTGGAAGATCACGCCCTTGGGCGTCTCGGTGAACAGCACGTCGCGGCGCACCCTGGGCCGGGTGCCGGCGGTCTCCTCGTACGGCGTCGTGGGCATGCGGGGAACGCACCTCCGGGTCGGGGCCTCGTGGGCCGCGCGGAACTGAAAGGCGGGACGTGCGGGGTCGGGGAGCACGGGCCGGTCGGCCGTTCCCCGTGGCAGGGCGGGACGGAGCAGGGCGGAGCGTGGGCGGGAAGGGAAGTGCCGGGCGTCAGGTGGCGCCGGACGGCAGCGCGTGCCGGACCGCGGCGACGAGGGACTGCGGGGCGCCGCTCGTACGGGTGGAGCGGTGCAGCGCGTGGGCGCGGAACAGCGGGTTCATGCGGAGGGCCCCGGGCTGGTCCTCCTCGACGAGCCCGGTGTCGAGGAGCCGTTCGAGCACCTCCTCGGCGTCCGCCTCGGAGAGGGAGAGGGCACCGGCCGCGTCCGGCGCGGTGATCCGTCCTTCGAGGCGCGCCAGCCGCAGGTGCGCGTCGGCGAGCGGGGCGGGCAGTCGGCGCAGGGCCCCGTCGAGGGCGAGCGGCACGGACATCCGGGGGTCGTCGGGCAGCGCGAGCCGGGCGGGCAGGTCCCGCAGCAGCCACGCGGCGTGGTCGGCCAGCCGCATCCTCGGCCGGGTGAGCAGCCGGGCCGCGACGATCCGCAGGGCCAGCGGCACGTGCCCGCAGGCCTCCGTGAGGGTGTGCACGGCGCCGGTCTCGGCCGCCGCCCGCTCCTGTCCCAGGACGGCGGTCAGGAGCGCGCGGGACTCCTGCGGCGGCAGGGCGCCGAGCGGAAGCACCGCGGGCCCGTGCGTGGCGACCAGGGCGGCCAGGCCCATGCGGCTGGTGACGACGACGGCGCCGCAGCCGGTCGCGTCGAGGAACCGCCGCACCTGGTCCGGGTGCACGACGTCGTCGAGGATCACCAGGGAGGAGCCGGGGCCGGCGCCGGAGGGGAGGAGCGAGCGCAGCTCCGCGGCGGCCTCGTCGGCGGACCGGGGCGTGCCGTCGGGTCCGCTCAGCGGCAGCAGGACGGCGCCCGCCGGATACCGGTCGGCCACCAGGTGCGCGGCGTGCAGGGCCAGCGCGGTCTTGCCCATGCCGGGACCGCCCGAGACCACCGCGAGCACGGGTGCGGAGCCGCTCCGCCCGCCCTCGCCGAGATGGCTCACCAGGGCGGCGGTCTCCCGGGTGCGGCCGGTGAACCCGGGGACGTGGGGCAGGCGTGGCCCCGGGTGGCCGCCCTCGGCGGAACGGGGTCCGGCCGGCGCCTCCTCCGGGCCGTCGGGCGAGCCGTGGGGCACGAGCGGCGTGGGCAACGAGAGCGCGGGCGCGGGTGACGCGGGCGCGGGTGACGCGGGCGCGGGTGACGCGGAGGTGAGCGTCACGGTGTCCGAAACGGGCCCCCGGGGCTCGTCGCCGCGCAGGATGGCCAGTTCCAGTTCTTGCAGCTCCGTACCGGGATCGACGCCGAGTTCGTCCCGGAGGTGCGTCCTGATCCTCCGGTACTCGGCCAGTGCCTCGTTCTGCCGTCCCACCCGGTAGAGCGCCCGCATCAGCTGGGCGGCGAGCCCCTCGTGCTGGGGGCGGGCCCGGGTGGCCTCCCACAGGTCCACCAGGACGTCGCGACATCGGCCCCGGGCGAGCTGGATCTCGCAGACGCGTTCCAGGACCCTTAATCGCTCCTCGACCAGCCGGGGCACCTCGTCGCGGTGCAGGAGCTCGGAGGGCACGTTGGTGAGGAGGGGCCCCCGCCACAGGTCGAGGGCCCTGCGCAGCAGGGGGAGTTCGGCCTCCCCGGCTCCCTCGGCCTCGGCGGTCAGGCGGCGGAAGTGCAGCAGGTCGAGGGTGTCGCCGTCGGCGGGGAGGAGGTAACCGCCGGCGACCGCGACCACCGCCCGGTCCTCTATGTCGTACTTGGCGAAGAGGCGGCGCAGCCGCAGGACACAGCTCTGCAGGGCCGCCTTCGCCGTCGCCGGCTGCTCCTCGCCCCAGACGGCCTGCCGGAGACGGGACGTGGGGACCACTTCGCCGGGGCGGACCAGGAGCGCCGCGAGCAGCGACGTCGGTTTGGCCGGTGGGAGGACCACCACGTCACGCCCGTCGGTGATGCTGAGCGGACCGAGCAACTGGAAACGCACCGAGTTCCCTCCGTTGACGGTTGAACCCCTGCCGGACCGGGCTGCCACGGCGTTTCCGGGAGACGTGTCCGACGGCCGCGGGCAGGAAGGAGCACCTGTGAAGCCGTCTTCACGCGTGGTTCGGCCGTGTGGCAGTGGTGAGTGTCTACCTGCGTAGATCGCACGGTCAAGGGGGTCGGTGAAATGCCGGAGGAGCGCGGAGGGAGGCCGGGACGGGGCACGCGGCGGCAGCGTCACTGGTGGAGGCGCCCTCGACGGCTTCCAGGCGAACTCGCCTTCCCTGAAGGCGATTTGGCATCCGTGCGGAGTTCTCCGGGCGTTGCGGAGGTGTTCACGCCGGTCCCGGAGGGGCGGGTGAGGAGGCATGCGGAACGCCCGGTCGGTGCCCCCTCTTCGTGGAGGGGGTGCCGACCGGGCGGGGTCCGCGCCGGCCGCGGGCCGGTGGACGTTGCGAGCCGACCGTGGGTCAGGCGGAGCAGGAGGTGGTGCTGCAGGTGGAGCTGGAGGTCGAGGTGGAGCTGGTGCTGGTGCAGCCGGCCAGCACGACCTCGCTGGCGTCCGAGTAGTCCGAGATCTCGAAGGTCTCGGCCTCGAGCTCGAGGATCTCGTCCGCGAGGGTGCTCAGGTCCTTGTTCATGGTGCCTCCCGATGAGTCAGGGCGGATCGCCGGTCCGGTGACCTCGTGGGTACCGGTACGGAACCATTCCACCGCCCTCCGCTCACCGCTGGACACGCCTCCCGCTGGCACACTGCTGACGACTCGCTGACGCACCACTGGCACGCGCCGCCGTCCGCACGCCACCCGTGCCGGTCGTGTCGGTCGTGCCGGTCGCGTCGGTCGCGGGAGCGTGCGGACTGTGCGGGACCGGCTCAGGCGCGGGGCGCGTCGGAGCCGGAGGGGTTCGTCGGGCCTGCCGGACCCGCCGGGGGACGGGTGGTGTCGCGCGGGGCGGGGTGGACGATCCCCGTGAGCACGGTCGGCCCCCCGGACGCGGACGGTCCCCCGGTCGCGGACGGCGGCGCCGACTCGGCCTTCATCGCGGCGGTCTCGCTCTTGAGGATCCTGGCCGACTTGCCCAGGGAACGGGCCAGCTCGGGAAGCTTCTTGGCGCCGAGGAGCAGGATGACGACGATGAGCAGAACGGCTACTTCGCTGATGCCGAACATGGTGTCCGTGTCCTCTTGAGGGGCGGCGGGGGCGAGCGCGGGCGGTCGGAGGTCAGACGTTCACGCCGAAGTCGGCCGCGATGCCGGCGAGGCCGGAGGCGTACCCCTGGCCCACCGCGCGGAACTTCCACTCGGCACCGTGCCGGTAGAGCTCGCCGAAGACCATGGCCGTCTCGGTGGCGGCGTCCTCGGAGAGGTCGTAGCGGGCGAGTTCGGCGCCGTCGGCCTGGTTCACGACCCGGATGAAGGCGTTGCGGACCTGGCCGAAGCTCTGTCCGCGGTTCGCGGCGTCGTGGATGGAGACGGGGAAGACGATCCTCTGGATCTCGGCGGGGACGGCGGACAGGCCGACCTTGATGCTCTCGTCGTCTCCGTCGCCCTCGCCCGTGAGGTTGTCGCCGGTGTGCTCGACCGAACCGTCCGGGCTGGTGAGGTTGTTGTAGAAGACGAAGTGCCGGTCGGAGACGACCTTGCCGGCCTCGTTCAGGAGCAGCGCGCTGGCGTCCAGGTCGTAGTCGGCGCCGGTGGTCGTCCGGACGTCCCAGCCCAGACCGACCACGACCGCGGTCAGCCCCGGCGCCTCCTTGCTCAGCGAGACGTTGCCGCCCTTGGCCAGACTCACACCCATGCCGCATCCCTTCGTACGGGACCGGGCGGAGCCCGGCCCCGGATGATCGAGTACCAGTGTCGAGAAATCTACAGCAGTGTAGAAAATTACGGTATGTGTCCGTGCGCCGGCCTGCGGGAGGCCGGCGCGGCGAACCGATCGCGGCGGGGGAGGGCTACCCCTCGTCACCTCCGTCCTCGGCCTCCTCCTCGTCGTCGCCCTCGAAGAAGTCGCCCACCTCGTCGACGACTTCGGCGGCGACCGTGCCGCCGACCACGCCGACGGCGAGCCCGGCCGCACCGGCCGCGCATGACGGCACCTGTCCCTCGTCGAGCGGGCCGAGGGGCACGGGTGCTCCGCCCGGCGCGCCCGCCGCCGGACCGGACCGTGCCGGATCGGGCTCCGTCGGGCCGGACTGCGCCGGTACCGGCGGGGACGTGAACTGGCGCGCCTGGAGCTCGTACGCCGTCCGGAACGCTCCGGTGCCCGTGGCGGGGTCCATGAGCCGCTCGAAGGTGCCCTGTTCGACGACCCGCCCCTCGTCGAGGACGTAGATCAGGTCGGCGTGGCGCACGCTGTGGAGGCGGTGGGTGATCAGGACCGTGGTCT
Source organism: Streptomyces sp. NPDC088915 (assembly GCF_044749825.1). NCBI lineage: Bacteria > Bacillati > Actinomycetota > Actinomycetes > Kitasatosporales > Streptomycetaceae > Streptomyces > Streptomyces sp. NPDC088915. The sequence continues at coordinate 103,493 of NZ_JBIVIR010000016.1, read as the reverse complement.
GCCCCGTGCCGGCGAGCCGGTGGATCTGGTCGAAGACCCGCTGCTCGGCGGCCGGGTCGAGCGCGCTCGTGGGCTCGTCCACGATGAGGACGGTCCCGTCGCGGTACCGGGCGCGGGCGAGGCCGATCTTCTGCCACTGGCCGCCGGAGATCTCCTGCCCGCCCTTGTAGCCGCGGGCGAGCAGGGTGTCCAGACCGCGCGGGAGGCTCGCGACGACCTCGTCCGCCCCCGCGTACCCGGCGGCGGCCCCGATCGCGGCGTCGTCCATCGCGGTTCCGGGGCGGCCGATGCCGACGTTGACCCGTGCGGTGAAGGGCCAGCGGTAGAAGTCCTGGGCGACCATCGCGACGCGGTCGAAGACCTGCGCCCGGTCGGCCCCGGCCGTGTCCACGCCTCCCCAGAGGACCCGGCCGGTGTCGGGGAGCCGGGCCCCGCTCAGCAGCCGGACCAGGGTGGACTTGCCGCTGCCGTTGCGTCCCACGAGGGCGACCGTCCGGCCCCGGGGGATGACGAGGTCCACCTCGTGCAGGGACGGCTTGTCCGCGCCGGGGTAGGTGAAGGTCACCTTCTCGAACCGGATCTCGTCGAACCGCTCGGGCAGGTCGCGCCCGCCCGTGGGGATGGCGCGCCGCACGGCCTCCTCGCACAGGGTCTCCAGGTCGGCGACGAACAGGGCCTCCTCCTGGACCTCGGTGACGCGCAGGACGAGGTCGGTGATGCTGGCGGATCCGGTGCGGATCGCCAGTACCGCCGTACCGGCCACGGCGAGGTCCATCCGCCCGGTCCACAGCAGCAGCCCGAGGACGCCGTAGGTGGCGACGGTCGCGATCCCGCGCGCCGAGTCCGAGAACAGGCCCGTGCGGGCGCCGATCCAGGCGAGCCGGGTCTGCTCCCGCTCGCTGGTCTCCGCCATCTGCCGGAAGTGCTTCAGGAGGAACGGCGCGACACCGTGGACGCGGACCTCGGCCGCCGCCTGCTGGTCGATCAGGAGCCGGCTGATGAGCTGGCCCGCCCGCACGTGCTGCACGAAGCGGTGCCAGCTGACGTACCGGTGACGGGCCATGGTCAGCGACCCCCAGGCGCTCGGCAGCGCCATGCAGACCAGCAGCGGGAGCAGGGCGGGGTGCAGCACGGTCAGGACGCCGGCCGCGGCGACCAGGGAGACCACGGAGGCGACGACGGCGGTGCAGTGGACGACCATCCGCCGGGCCGACTCGGCGCCCCACTGGGCGGAGTCCATCAGCTTGTGGAAGGCGTCGTCCTCGATCGCCTCCAGCTCCACCCCGGCCACCAGGCCGAGGTAGCGCTCGGTCGCCGCCCGCTGGACCTTCGGCTCCAGGACTCCGGTCGCGGCGGTCGACGCCGACTTGCAGGCCGATCCGACGACCGCGAGGACGGCGACCAGCGCGAGCGACGGCAGCGCCGCCCGCAGTCGGCCGGTGATGTCGCCGGGGGCGAGCAGCTCGACGAGCAGGGCGTTGACCGCGATCAGCGAGACGGCCTGGGTGACGCCGTGGGCGGCCTCGCCGACGGCGACGGTGGTGAGCGCCCGCGGGTCCGCCCGGCGGGCGAGGCGGACGGCGACCGCGACCTGCCGGGGCAGCGAGGCGGCCATGGAGCGCAGGCTGAGCCCGAGCCAGGCCCCGTTGTGGGCGCCCCACCCGTAGTCGTAGGTGAGCTCGCCGCCGAAGAGGAGCTGTTCGGAGGCCGAGGTGCTTTCCGCCGCCGTCGCCCCCGGAGCGCCGTTGCCGCGACTCATGCCGTCCCCCTCCGCTCCGGACGCGGTGAGGTGAAGGTGCCGAGGACACGGCGGGCATACGGCGCGGCGGCCGGGAGACGGGCGGCGGCCGGCAGGGGGACCGGGGGAGGAAGGGGAGCGGCAAGGGGGATCGATACGGGACGCAAGGCGGCCTCCGGAGGTGAGGAGGTGGAGTGAAGCGGAGTGTCGTGGAGTCCAACGAGACCCCCGGGCGTGTCGAACACATGTGTTTCGGACGCGGCGCGAACCGCGCGGGCGGGCGAATGGGTGTTCGTGCCGGGTACACCGATCCCTGCGGCGCGGGGCACGCGCCTCACCGTCCACATGGCCGAAAGGAGAATGTCCCCGCCGAGGAACTTCGAGTACAGGACCGGGAAAGCAGGTGTGGGGCGCGATCGAAGGGGCAGGCGGCCGGTGAGCGAGCGGCCCCCGTACGGACCGTCACCCCCGGCTCCCTTCCCCGGGGATGACGGCATCGGGTCCGCCGCTCCCACCCGACGGGCCCGTCCGCGCCCGGCGCACCGGAGGAGCCGCCTCGAAACGGCCCGCCGGTACGCCGACGCGGCCGGCGCTGTGCCGTTGGACGGAGATCGGCGGCGCATCCGTTACGGCGCCCCGGTGACCGGTCATGGCTACGGAGTCCCCTGCCCCCGACCACGGAGAGACGATGTCCCCCGAGAACCCCCTCAAAGCGGCCGTCGAGAAGCTGACCGAGCCCTTCCGGGAGAATGGCCCCGCCGAGGGCGTCCCCGGGGCTCCTTCCCCGGAGCCGGTACCGGTGGAGGAGCCCACCGAGCCGCGCGGGCCGCTGCCGCCGAAGCCGGACCAGACCGGTCCGGAGACGGTCAGCCCCACCGGCCAGCCGACCGGCGCGGACCAGGCGCGGGTTGCCCAGAGCGGCTCGTACCTGACCACCGCCCAGGGCACCCGCCTGTACGACACCGACCACTCGCTCAAGGCGGGCCCGCGAGGGCCGGTCCTGCTCCAGGACCACCACCTGCGCGAGAAGATCATGCACTTCGACCACGAGCGGATCCCGGAGCGCGTGGTCCACGCCCGTGGCGCCGCCGCGCACGGCGTCTTCCAGTCGTACGGCACAGCGGCGGGCGTGACGAAGGCGGCCTTCCTCGCCGCCGACGCCGAGACCCCGGTCTTCGTCCGGTTCTCGACCGTGCTCGGCTCGCGCGGCTCGGCCGACACGGTCCGCGACACCCGCGGCTTCGCGACGAAGTTCTACACCGAGGAGGGCGTCTTCGACCTGGTCGGGAACAACATCCCGGTCTTCTTCATCCAGGACGCCATCAAGTTCCCCGACGTCATCCACGCGGGCAAGCCCCACCCGGATCGGGAGATCCCCCAGGCGCAGAGCGCCCACGACACCTTCTGGGACTTCGTGTCGCTCCACACCGAGGCCCAGCACCACACCATGTGGAACATGTCCGACCGGGGCATCCCCCGCTCCTACCGGACGATGGAAGGCTTCGGCGTCCACACCTTCCGCCTGGTCAACGCCGAGGGCGCCACGACGCTGGTGAAGTTCCACTGGAAGCCCAAGCTGGGCGTGCACTCCCAGGTCTGGGAGGAGGCGCAGATCGCGTGCGGCGTGGACCCCGACTTCCACCGCCGGGACCTCGCCGACGCCATCGAGGCGGGCGCGTACCCGCAGTGGGAACTGGGCATCCAGACCTTCCCCGACACGCCCGACCAGACCTTCGAGGGCATCGACCTGCTCGACCCGACGAAGATCGTCCCCGAGGAGCTCGCCCCGGTCCGGCCGATCGGCCTGCTCACCCTCGACCGCAACCCGTCCAACTACTTCGCCGAGACCGAGCAGGTCGCCTTCCACGTCGGCCACCTGGTCCCCGGCATCGACGTCACCGACGACCCGCTGCTCGCCGGGCGCCTCTTCTCCTACCTGGACACCCAGATCACCCGTCTGGCCGGGCCCAACTTCAACCAGATCCCGATCAACCGGCCGCACGCCCCCGTCAACGACATGCTCCGCGACGGCTTCCACCAGCAGGCCGTGCACACCGGCGTCGCGCCCTACAAGCCGAACTCGCTGGACGGCGGCTGCCCGTTCTTCGCGGGCGCGGACACCGGCGCCTTCGTCGAGGTGCCCGTGGAGCTGCCGGCCGCGCGCAAGGTCCGCGAGGCGCCCGCCTCCTTCGCCGACCACTTCAGCCAGGTGCGCCTCTTCTGGCTGAGCATGACCCCGGTCGAGCGCGAGCACATCGTCGCCGCCTACACCTTCGAGCTCGGCAAGTGCTGGGACAACGCCATCAAGGAGCGCCAGCTCCAGGCGCTCGCCAACATCGACACCGAGCTGTGCACCCAGGTCGCCACCGGCCTCGGCATGTCCGTCCCGACGGCCACCGAGCCGGCGCCGGACGCCCAGCCGAGCCCCGCGCTCTCGCAGATCGGCGGGGAGTGGCCCGCCGACGGGCGGGTCATCGGCATCGTCTCCGACGGTTCCACCGACGCCGACGGCGTGCGGACCCTGCGCCAGGCGGTGCTCGACGCGGGCATGGTCCCGCTGGTGATCGCGCCCGCGGGCGGGACGATCGGCGGCGCCGACGACCCGATCACCGTCCAGCGCACCTTCGCCACCGCGCGCTCGATCGAGTTCGACGCCCTCGTCGTCGCCGGCGCCCCCGCCCCGGGCGCCGACGCCCAGGGGGCCCGTGACGCCAAGGCGGGCGAGCCGGGTCAGGGCGCGGCGCCCGTCGACCCGCGCCTGGCGCTCCTCCTCTCCGAGGCGTTCCGGCACGCCAAGGCCATCGGCGGCTGGGCGGGCGCGGAGTCCGTCCTCAACGCCTCCTCCGTCCCCGCCGACGCGCCCGGCGTGGTCCTCGCCGACAGCGGTGAGGCGGTCCTGTCGGGGCTGACCCCGCTCCTGGCCAAGCACCGGGTCTGGGACCGGTTCCCCGCCGCGCTCTGATCCCTCCTCGTCCGCACCACGGGTGTGCCCGCCGTACGCAGGTACGGCGGGCACACCCGTCTGCGTTTTCCTCTGCTCCGCGTCGGCCCGTCGGAGCCCGCACCACGGCGCCCGCCCTCTCCACCGCGCCTCAAGTTCCGAAACCAAAGGGCGAGTTGAGGTGACTTGTCCCTTCACTTTTTAAGAAACCTTGTTGAGAAAGTCATAGCTCTGTGAAGGCCCGTTGATTTGCACTCGTCAATCGGCCAGGGTTTCGAGCGAGCCGCCGGAGAGTTTCCTTCCGGAGGCCCAACCCCCCACAAATCCTGACGAGGAGAGCCTTCTTTCATGGCAACTCACAAGCGTGCCCGCAAGTTCAGGATCGTCGCCGTCGCGACCGCGATCGCCGCGGCGGCCGGAGTGACCGTCGCCGTCGGACCGTTCGCCGGTGCCGCCCCCGCCCCCGCCGAGGGGACCGTCCACGGCCTCGGCGCGGAGAACGCCGTGGCGGGCAGCTACGTCGTGCTGCTCGGCGACAAGGCCGACAAGGCCGGCAAGACCGAGCTGGCGAAGGAGTACGGCGGCACCCTGCGCCGCAGCTACGACTCCCAGGTCAACGGATTCTCCGTCAACAACCTCACCGAGACCGAGGCCAAGCGCCTCGCCGCCGACCCGGCCGTCGCGAAGGTCGTCCAGAACCGCACCTTCACCATCAACGAGACCCAGGAGAACCCGCCCTCCTGGGGCCTGGACCGGGTCGACCAGGCGGACACCGCCGGCGACCGGAAGTACACCTACCCCGACGCCGCGGGCGAGGGCGTCACCGCGTACGTCATCGACACCGGCGTCCGCGTCAGCCACGGCGACTTCGGCGGCCGCGCCTCCGACGGCTTCGACGCCGTCGACAACGACGACACCGCCCAGGACGGCAACGGCCACGGCACCCACGTCGCCGGAACCATCGCCGGAACCACCCACGGCGTCGCCAAGAAGGCGAAGATCGTGGCCGTCCGCGTCCTCGACGACAACGGCTCCGGCACCACCGAGCAGGTCATCGCCGGCATCGACTGGGTCACCCAGAACCACAAGGGCCCGTCCGTCGCCAACATGAGCCTCGGCGGCAGCGCCGACCCGGCCCTCGACGAAGCGGTCAAGAAGGCCATAGCCTCCGGCGTCACCTTCGGCGTCGCCGCCGGCAACGAGTCCTCCGACGCCGGCCAGGGCTCCCCGTCCCGCGTGCCCGAGGCGATCACCGTCGCCTCCTCCACCAAGGACGACCAGCAGTCCAGCTTCTCCAACTTCGGCTCCGTCGTGGACATCTACGCCCCCGGCTCGGACATCACCTCCGCCTGGAACGACAGCGACACCGGAACCAAGACCATCTCCGGTACGTCCATGGCCACCCCGCACGTCGTCGGTGCCGCCGCCGTCTACCTCGCCGGCCACCCCGACGCCACCCCGGCCCAGGTCGCCGAGGCGCTGACCGGGGGCGCGACCGCCGACAAGATCGGCAATGCCTCTCCCGGCACCGCCAACAAGCTCCTGAAGATCGTGGAGTAGTCCGAACCGCCCGACGACGGCCCGCCGCGCCCCCTCCCACGAGGGCGCGGCGGGCCCGTTCGCGTACGGCGGGGATCAGCGTCCGCGCCGCCCCCGGCGGCCGGCGGACTCGTCCTCCTCCTCGTCCTCCTCCTCTTCTCCGTCCTCGTCCTCGTCCTCGTAACCCTCGTCGTCCTCCTCGCCGGACTCGTCCTCCTCGCCGGCCTCGGCGGACTCGGCGTCCTCGGCGTCCTCGTCCTCGTACTCCTCCTCGTCCTCTTCCCCGGGCTCGTCCTCACCGTCCTCTTCGTACTCCTCCTCCGGCTTTCCTTCCTCTTCCTCCTCGTCGAACCCGTCCTCTTCCTGCCCCTCCTCCTGTTCCGCCTCCTGTTCCTCCTCCATGGCCTCCTCGTGCGTGCGGACCACCTCGCCGTCGCGGATCTCGCCGCGCCAGCCCTCCGGCTCGTCGTCGGTGAGGGTGACGTGCCGGCGGAAGTGCTTCAGGTCGAGCCGGAGCCGGCGGCCCTGGGCGCGCCAGACGTTGCCCGTCTTCTCGAAGAAGCCGGAGGGGTAGTACTCGACGGTGACCAGGACCCGGGTGAGCGACGGGCCCAGCTCGTGGAAGCTGACGCAGCCCCGGGTCGACCCCTTGGCTCCCTCCGAGGTCCAGATGATGTGGTCGTCCGGCACCTGTTCCTGCACGGTGGCCTTCCAACTGCGGGTGGAGGGACCCACCTTGACCTTCCAGTCACTGGTGGTCTCGTCACCCTGGGAGACGTTGCGGACGCCCTTCGCGAAGCCGCTGAAGTCCTCGTACTGGGACCAGTGGTCGTACACCCTCCGGAGCGGAGCGCCCACGTCGACCGTCTCGACGATGCTGGTGATCTTCTGGGTCCCGCTCTTGCGCTTGCCCTTACCGCCGCCGAACAGGTTCGACGCGGCATCGGTGACCTTGTCCTTCAGGCCGCCGATGGAGTGGCCCACCATCGCCTTGACGGGGGAGTCCCCCTGGAGCATGCGCCCGCCGATGTCCGCGATGCTGCCGCCGTTGTCGGCCACGTCCTGGAGCTGTCCGGTGACGTCCCCGAGCTTGTCCGTGGCCTTCTCGGCCAGTTGCCCGGTCTGGGCGGAGAGGAAGCCCCCGAGTTCGCCGAGCAGGCGGTCCAGCCCGGATCCCGACTCCTTTTCCTGGGTGCGGTCTTCGGGTGCCATGGCCTACCTCCGCGCCGACGGCTTGCGCGCGGCCGTCTTCTTCGCTGCGGTCTTCTTCGCCGCCGGCTTGCGTGCCGCGCTCTTCTTGGCGGGCGCGGCCTTCTCGGCCGTCGCCTTGCGTGCCGCCGTCTTCTTCGCGGGCGCGCTCTTCTTGGCGGGTGCGGTCTTCTTCGCCGCCGTCTTCTTGGCGGGCGCGCTCTTCTTGGCGGGTGCGGTCTTCTTGGCCGCCGTCTTCTTGGCGGGTGCGCTCTTCTTGGCCGTTGCCGCCCCGCCGCGCGCCTGGGAAGCCCTGCGCGGTGACCGGCGCGGTTGTGGCTCCTCCGGTTCGGCCTCTTCCTCTTCCTCCTCGGGTTCGGCTTCTTCTTCCTCGGGTTCCTCTTCTTCCTCGGGCTCTTCCTCCTCCGGTTCCTCTTCCTCCTCCCACGCACCCTCTTCCTCGTCCTCGTCGTACTGCTCGGGTTCCGACTCCTCGTCCTCGTAGTCCTCCTGGTCCTCGTCCTCGTAACGCCCTTCCTCGTCCTCCTCGTTGTCCTCGTCGCCGCCGCTGCCGATCGCCAGCGTCCGTTCGTGGAGCGAGTCGGCGAGGTCGGTGAGCTTGCGGTTGGCCGCGGCCTTGAGTGCCTGGCGACCGGCGTTCAGGGCTTCGCCCTTCAACTGGTCACCCATCTCCGCGACCTGCGGTATGTCCTTGAGCTTGCTCAGGCCCTCCGTCATGAGCTGCCGAGGTTCGAGGCCGAAGCGGCGCCCTGCCAGATAGGTCGCCGCGGTGAACGCGAGGCGTCCTTTCTTCGTCCGTCCCAACACGTACCCTCCGGCCACTGCGGCCGCCAGGGCGATCTTGGACGTGTCATCCATGGCCTCTGTCCCTTCACCGGGCACCCACAGCCTCGACGCCGCCTCATACGGAACTTTCCGTAACGGGCCGTACCTCCGCGCATATGCCTTCGGAGGACGCCCCGTTCGGGCGGTGGGGAACGAGCCTGTTCTCCCGGACGTGGCATTTGTCCCTATATCGTGAAATTCTAGCCTTAACTGGCTGTACGTCTTCTGGAAGTGCCACATGGCTTCAGCAGATTCGGATCGTCCCCGGCGGGCCCCGCGCGCCGACGCCGAGCGGCGGGAACGCACCCCCACCCGGCGCGGACCCGCGCAGCGCAGGGCGAAGGCCGTCGACGCCGGATCGGCGATGAGCTCGGCCGCCGAGCAACTGGCGAAGCTGCTCGGCCGACCGCCCGAATCCGTCTCCTCGCTCAAACCCACCGATTCGGGGTGGGAGGCGCAGGTGGAAGTGGTGGAGCTGGAGCGCATCCCCGACACGACCAGCGTGCTGGCCAGTTACAAGGTCTCACTCGACGAGGAAGGCGCGTTGATCTCCTTCGAACGCACCCGCCGCTACAGCCGCGGGATGATCGATCGGCCGTTCTGAGAACGGTTCGGCCGTGAAGGGAGGCGCCATGACGATGGTGCCGCAGGGCGGCGGCAGCGCCGTAGGCAGGGGCGGAGGCTCCTCGGGCACCCTCTACGACGTCCTGGAGCTCATCCTGGACCGGGGCCTGGTGATCGACATCTTCGTCCGCGTCTCGCTGGTGGGGATCGAGATCCTCAAGATCGACGCCCGGATCGTGGTGGCCAGCGTGGACACCTACCTGCGCTTCGCCGAGGCCTGCAACAGGCTCGACCTCGAATCCGGCCGCAAGGCTCCGGCGCAGCTTCCCGAGGTCGTCGGCGGCATGATGGAGGGCGGGGCCCACGGCAAGTCCAAGGGAGCGCTCAGCGGGGCGGTCGACGCCGTCACCGAGTCCCTGACCGGGAAGTCCCGCCACGACGAGGAACCGGACGAGGAGGAGGAGCCCGCTCCCCGACGCAGGCGGCCTCCCGCCCGACGCACGGCGCGCCGGGAGGAGGAGTGACCGATGGCCCTCTACGTCTACGCGATCACGGGGGAGGACCATCCCCTCGCCGTCGAGGACATGACCGGCGTCGGCGCCGATCCGTCCCCGGTGCGCGCCCTCGCGTGCGGACCGCTGTACGCCGTGGTCAGCGACGTCTCCGAGGAGATCCGGCCCAAGCGGCGCGACCTGCTGATCCACCAGGAGGTGCAGGAGCGCCTCATGGAGGGCGGCCCCGTCCTGCCCCTCCAGTTCGGTTACACCGCCGCCGACGAGGCGACGGTCGAGCAGGCGCTCCGCAGGGACGCCGACGGCCACCTCGCCAATCTGGAACGGCTCGCCGGCTGCGCCGAGTACCACGTGCGGGCCTCCCAGAACGAGGAGGAGCTCCTGCGGCAGATCCTGCGGGAGACCCCCGAGACCCGGGAGCTCAACGAGCGGATCCGCGCCGGCGACCCGGACCCCCAGCTCCCGCTGACCCTCGGCCGGATGGTTGCCGCACAGGTGCAGGAACGACAGGACGCGCTCGCGGCCGGACTGGCCGACGCCCTCGTCCCGTACGCCGAGGAGCACAACGTCCGGCCGGCGTCCGGCGACGACTTCCTCAACCTCTCGCTGCTGGTCTCCGACGACCGGAAGGAGGAGTTCCTCGCGGCGCAGTCGGGCCTCGTCCGGCAGCTCGGGGAGGGGGTGGAGTTCCGGCTGAACGGCCCCCTGCCGCCGTACAGCTTCGTCCAGTAGCTCGCCCGGTGGTTCGGGGTCCGGTGGTTCGTCCGGTGGCGGGAGACGGACGAGGAGGGAGAAGGAGAGAGAGGATGGGACTGCTGACACAGCTGCTCACGCTTCCCGTCGCCCCGGTGCGCGGCGCCGTCTGGATCGCCCGGCGGGTCGTGGAGGAGGCCGAGGAGGAGTACTACGACCCGGCCCCCGTCTGGCGGGAACTCCGGGAACTGGAGAGCCGGCTCGTACGGGGAGAGATCGACCAGGAGGCCTTCGACCGGCGCGAGGACGAGCTGCTCGACCGGCTGGACGAGATCGACGCCCACCGGCGGGGGCTGCTGTGACCCGGAAGCGAGGCCGCCGTGTCTGACCCCCTGCCCGACCGGTTCGGATCCGCCCCCTCCCGGGCGGCGCCGGTGCCGTACGGACCGAATTCCTCCGCCAACCTCGCGGACATCCTGGAGCGGGTGCTCGACAAGGGCATCGTCATCGCCGGGGACATCCGCATCAACCTGCTCGACATCGAACTGCTGACGATCAAACTGCGGATCCTGGTCGCCTCCGTCGACAAGGCGAAGGAGATGGGCATCGACTGGTGGGAGCACGACCCCTCGCTCTCCTCGAAGCACACCGGCGGCCCCCTGGCGGAGGAGAACCGCAGGCTCCGCGCGGAGCTGGAGGCACTGCGGCGCGAGAGGCTCGAAACGGGGGAGCCCCTGGAACCGGGGGCTTATGAGGACACGGAAGACACGGAGGACGTGGAGGTCTACGACGACGCAGAGGTCCCCGACGACGCGGAGCCGGACGACGAAGCGGCCCCCCGCCGCAGAACGAGGGGCGGGACACCACGGAAGCGCGGTAGATGAACGGCCACGAAGACCTCACCTACGTGTACGCCGCGGCTCCGGACACGCGGGAGGTACGCGCGTCCCTCCAGGACCTCCGAGGGGTGTCGGGGGCCTCCGTGTCCCTGCTGTCCCTCCCGACGCCCGGACCGGACCCCGTCGCGTTCGTCGTCAGCCGGGTCGCACCCGACGAGTTCGACGAGCGGACCCTGAAGGCTCGCTTCGAGGACCTGGAGTGGCTGGAGGGCGTCGCCCGCGCCCACCACGAGGTCGTCCAGACCGTCGCCCGCCACGACACCGTCCTCCCGCTGCGCCTGGCGACCGTCTACCAGAACGACGACCGCGCCCGCCACGCCCTCACCGCCCAGCGCCGCGTCTTCGCCGAACGGATCGCCCTCCTCCGCGGCCGGAGCGAGTTCGGCGTCAAGCTGTACGTGGGCCCCACCGGCTCCGCCGGCCCCTCGGAGCCCCGGGACGGTACCGCCGCCGACGCCTCCCTCAGCCCCGGAAAGGCCTATCTGCGCCGCCGCCGCGCCCAGCACAGCGCCCAGGAGGTCCGCCACCGGCACGCCCAGGAGGCGGCCGGCCGCGTCGAGGCCCTGGCCTCCCGGTTCAGCACGCGCCGCGTGCGCCACCCCGCCCAGCGCGGCGCCCTGGCGGGCCCGGAGGAGAACGTCCTCAATGACGCCTACCTCGTCCCGCACGCCCGCGCCGAAGAGTTCCGCACGGCGCTCGCCGCCGCGGTGGAGGGCCTCGACGGCGTGCGCGTCGAGGTGACCGGGCCGTGGGCCCCGTACTCCTTCGCCACGCCGCCCGAACCCGAGACCGTCGGGGAGGGGCGGACGCCATGACCGTCTCCCGGCCCACCGAGTCGCTGCCCGGCCGGCAGGTCGCCCTGGTCGACCTGCTCGACAGGCTGCTCAGCGGGGGAGTGGTCCTCTCCGGCGACATCGTCCTGTCGATCGCGGACATCGACCTCGTCCGCATCTCGCTCCGCGCCCTGATCGTGTCCGTCGACTCGGAGGCGGACCCGCTGGCACCGGTGGACCGGGAGCGGCCGTGAACGACGGGGCGGACCCGGTGCCGGGGGAGCGGAGAACCCCTCCCGGGCCGCTCCCGAAGACGGCCCCCGGGGCGGAGCCGTTCCAAGAGACCCCACCGCCCCTGCGCAGGGCGGGCAGCGCCCTGAACGACGCCTTCCGTCTCCTCCAGGCCCCGCCCACCCCGGCCGACGAGCCCCCGAGCCCCGCGCGCCGGCTCCGGACCGACCACGAGTCGGTCGAGGAGGACCTCCTCAAACTCGTCCTCACCGTCGTGGAACTCCTGCGCCAGCTCATCGAGAGGCAGGCGCTGCGGCGCGTCGACGCGGGCGACCTCACCGACGACCAGGAGGAGGAGCTGGGCGCCACCCTGATGGCCCTGCACGACGCCCTGTCCGACCTCTGCGCCGAGCACGGCTACACGCTCCAGGACCTCAACCTCGACCTCGGCCCGCTCGGTCCCCTGCTGCCGCGGGAGGACTGAACACCACGGGTCCGGCCCACGTCACCGGGCGGAGACGGTGACGCCCGCCAGGGCGAGGGCCCGGGCCACGGCGGGCAGGTCCAGCGGTCCGTCGTCGTGGCGGGCGGGCCGCAACCGTGCGAGGAAGGGCTCCGGCCGCAGCCGGTGCGCCTCGGCGTCGGCCAGGAAACCCGCCGCGCCCGCCCCGTCGCCGTCCGTGTCGTCGACGTGGTCCGACAGCTCGCCCAGCACCTGCTCCCGGTCGACGAGACCGCGCATGCCGCAGTCCAGGCCGTCGTCCCGCAGGTCGTCCGGGTACGACGCGCGGGCCCAGGCCCCGTCCTCGTACCAGTAGACGCAGCCCAGCTCGTAGCCCTCGATCCGGTCGCGCAGCTCGTCGTACGGGAGCCAGTCCGGCCCGCCCGCCAGCATGTCGATCGGCGTCCCGTGCCACCTCACGCCGCTCGACTCGTCCTCGCCGTAGAGCACGAAGCGGCCCTCGCCCCTCCTGGACATGGTCCACCAGGTGCAGCCGGAGTCGTCGTGGTGGAGCCCCTCGGCGTCGACCCAGAGGCCGGTGCGGTAGCCGCTCGCCCGCTCCTCCTTCGCGGCGGTGGCTCCGATGGCGGCGAGCAGCGCCCACCGGCCCCACAGCGCCTCCCCCGAGGGGAGGTCCTCCGGAAGCCCCGGTCGGTGGATGGTCATGCGCGCCCCCGTGCGTCCTCGCCCCGACGATGATCACGCCCACAGTACGGCCCTCCCGGAGACCGGCCGCGCGGCTCCACCCTCTCCGGTGGTCCGCCCGGCGGATCGATCAGGGACGGTCGGCCGTGGCGAAGATCCAGCGGTTGGCCGCCAGGGCGTCGTCCGGTTCCGGGAGCGGGCCCCGGCCGTGGAGCGCGGTGAAGTCGTACGGGCGGTGCACGGCCACCCGCCAGCCCCGGCCCGCGAGGACCCCGGCCGAGTCCGGGCGCGGTCCCGCGGCGAAGAGGCCCGGCAGATCGATGCCGACCCGCTCGCGCGCCGCCGTGTAGACGGATCCGCCGCGCACGCGCGGCGACTCGGCGGTCACCTCCTTGATCTCGTACGCCAGCGTGCTGCCGGCGGCGCTGAGCCGGTCCACGTCGTCGATCAGGCGCCGCTCGGCCTCGGCTGGGAGGTAGAGCAGCAGGCCCTCGGCGAGCCAGGCGGTCGGGGCGGCCGGGTCGAAGCCGGAGCCGGTTCCGGAGCCCAGGAGGGCCTCCGTCCAGTCGTGCCGGAGGTCGGCGGCGCACGGACGGCGTTCGGCGACGGGCTCCGCCCCCGTGCCGTCGAGCACCGACTGCTTGAAGGCCAGCACGTCGGCCGAGTCGATCTCGTGGACGACGGTCCCGGCGGGCCAGTCGAGCCGGAAGGCCCGGGAGTCGAGACCCGCGCCGAGCAGCACCACCTGACGCACGCCCGCCCGGGCGGACGCCAGCAGGTGGTCGTCCAGGACGCGGGTCCTCAGTCCGAAGTACCGGCCGAGCCTGCCCCACAGCGGGTCCGAGGCACCGCCGGGGACCTCGTCGGGATGGAGCGGCCAGTCGGCGGCGTCCGGCGCCGCGCGGACGAAGGCGGCGGCGAACGGATCGCGGGCGAGGGCGTCGGGACGGTGGGTCTCGACGGCGCGGGCGGCGGCCACCAGCAGGGCGGTGCGGCCCACGCCCGCCGTCACCCCCGGGGACGGACCGGCTCCGGTGCGCACTTCCCCTCCTCTTCCTCTTCCCCCCGCGTCTCGACCGCGGGGACGTCCCACACGGACGGGTCGTCCGACGCGGGGGTACGGGCGCCGTAGAGGACGCGCATGAACGCGAGGACCTCCTCGTACGGCAGGTGCAGGGCCGTGGTGCAGTCCGTCAGTACGGTGACGTGGAAGCCCTTCTGGAACGCGGTCCGGGCGGTGGAGTCCACGCACACGTCGGCGAACAGGCCCGCGAACACCAGGTGCTCGACGCCCCGGGCCCGCAGGTGCTCCTCGAAGCCCGCCGCGAGGAAGGCGTCGAAGCAGGCCCGCTTGGTGAAGACGGCCTCCCCGGCGGCGGGCAGGACACCGTGGAACTCCGCGCCCCAGGTGCCCTCCAGGCACTTCGGCGGCCTGCCCCGGGCCCGGTCCCGCAGCCGCCAGCTCGCTCCCTGCCGGCCGGGGTCGCCGGTGAACCGGACGAAGACCACCTCCACGCCCCGGCGCCGGGCCTCCGCGGCCGCTCCGGCGGCCGAGGAGACGACGGCGTCCAGGACGGCGGGGTCGCCCCGGAACCGGGCCCTGGCCAGGGGACTCACGCAGAAGTCGTTCTGCAGGTCCACCACGACCAGGGCCGTGCGCGCCGACGCGGTCACGGGCCGCCCACCAGGGCCGCGTCACGCGGCGCGCTGTCCGGTCCGGGGACGCCGAGCGCGCCGACCAGGGCGTCGACCACGTCGCTCGTGGAGTGCCGGCCGCCGAGGTCGGGGGTGCGCACGCCCCGTTCGTCGAGGACCGCGAGGGCGGCCTCCACGGCCGCCACGGCACCGGGGTACCCGGCGTGGTGCTCGGCGACGAGCGCGGCGGCCCTGATCGTGGCGACCGGGTTGACCAGGTCCCGGCCCGCCAGGTCGTCGGCCGAGCCGTGCACCGTCTGGTACTCCACCAGGCCGCGCAGCGCCGGGTCGAGGCAGACGTTCTCCGTGCAGCGGTTCTCCTGCCGGTTGGAGCCGTACCGGTCGAGGAGCATGACGTGCATGATGTCGGCCCACTCGTTCCCGGCGATCAGCAGGGTGCGGTCGGGCAGCCCGTGGGCGAGCAGGTTGCGGTTGACCGTGTCCGGCTGGAACACCTCGATCCGTACGCCGAACCGCTCGGACAGGTCGGCCACCCACGCGTCGAACGCCCCGTCGAGCAGATGGAACTTGTACGCCATGACGATCCGGCCGATCCGCCCGTCCGGCCAGGTGCGCCGGGCCCGCTCCAGGGCGTGCTCGACGACCGCCCCGGTGACCTCACGGCTGAAGGTGAGGGTGCGGGTGACCTCGCCGGCGGTGTGTGTGTTCTCGCCGGTGTAGAAGCCCTGGGCCTGGTCCCGTACCAGCAGCAGCGACCGTCCCCCGGCCGTCAGCAGGTCGACCTTCACGGCGCGCAGCCGGCGCCGGACGAGGTACAGCGACTGGGCGTTGATCGCGGTGCGGAAGACCGCGGTGGTGCCGCGCCCGGCCAGGTCCCGGCACCACGCCTCGTAGTGGTCGGCGTCCTCGGCGGTCAGCCGCTGCACGGCGGCGACGTCGTGGTCCCGGCGGAGCGAGACGTAGGAGTGGTAGAGGCGCGGCGAGCGGACGACCTCCGCCCCCGCAGTCCCCGCACCGCCGGGGGTGAGGGCGCCCAGCACGCGCTCGAAGACGTCCGCCAGCTCCGGGCCCGTGCCGCGGCCCACGGCCAGCCCGATCACGGGCCGGACACCGTCTAACGGGGAGGCCCCCGCAGCCTCCCGCCCGCTCTCCCCGGTCATCGGACGGCGCCGGCGACGAGACGGTCCCCGGCGATGCCGGCCTTCTCCGGACGGTAGTAGTCCCGGATCCCGTCCGCCCAGACGGCCACCGGGACGCGGTCGCCGTCCACCGGCCCGAAGGCCTCGAACAGCGCCTCGATGTTGGACCGGTCGAAGCCGATGGCGGTCATGAGGGCGAGGAAGTCGGGACGGGCGACGAAGCCGTCGCCGTCCACGTCGCCCATCGCGGACAGGGCCTCGGCGAACTCGTCGACGGCGGCGTCGAACCGCTGCGGGTCGAGCACGACGGCGGTGAACTCCTCGGGGCTGATCCGCCCGTCGCCGTCGGCGTCCAGCTCGGCCAGGAGCGTGTCCCCGTACCGGCGGAAGGCGGCCAGGAGCCTCGTCCCGGCCTTCTCGTCGGCGGCCGGCAGCGCCGCGACGGTCCGGCTCCCCATCAGCTCGAAGTCGGCGGGCTCCAGGAAGCCGTTCCCGTCGGCGTCGAAGAGCGAGAACACGAGCTGCACACGGTCGGTGGCCTCGGTGGTGGGCATGGAGATGCACCCGGCTTTCGGTGAGGATGACGCCGGGTCACGCGCCCGGCCGCTGATCCACTATCGGGGTGCCGAGACGCTTTCGGTGTACAAATGCGGTCTGTTGTACACGATCGAATGCAATTCGCCGGGCGGTGCATGACACGCCGGGAAGCTGGAAAGTGGCGCCCGTTCCGGCCGGGTGGGCCGGAACGGGCGAGGAGTGAACGGGCCGGGAAGAGCGGTCAGTCGCGGTCGACTTCCTGGCGGAGGACCCGTCGCTCGGTCGTGGAGACCTCGTACGTCGTCTTGTTCCAGTTGCCGGTGTCGACGACGTCCACCGACCAGGAGTCGTCGTCCAGCTCCACGGCCGTGACGGTGCCCTTGTCGTCCTGGGTGGCCGTCCGGACCGCCTGCTCCGGCGTGACGGTGGTCCGCTTCAACCGGTCGGCCAGCTTCTGCTTGTCCTCGGCGTCCTGGTCCGCGTCCGGCTTGTCGCTGATGACCTTGCCGCTGACGCCGTCGACCCATACGTCGTGGAGGGTGCCGTCCGACGCGGCGACGCTCGTGTGCCACGCCGGGGTCCGCATGCCCGCGCTCGCCGACGGGCTCGCGGAGGCGGACGCACCGGCGGAGGCGGAGGCGCTGCCGCTCGGCCGGGCGCTCCCGCTCGCGGTGGCGTTCGGCGGCGCCCAGGCGAGCTCGGTCTCGACCAGCTTGCCCTGGGGCACGGCGGCCACGGCGGTCTGCGTGGCCTTGTCCCAGGTGACCTTCGTGGCCGGGACGAGCTTCTGGCGCTCGGCCTGGTCGTCGGTGAGCCGCGGCGAAGCGGAGCCCGAGGGAGAGGCGGACCCCGAAGGGGAGGCGGAGGCCGACGGGTTGCCGGTGCTCCCGGTCTGGGTCGGCGCGATGCGGCCGGACGTGGTGGTGGTGTCCTTCTGCTCGGACCCGCAGGCGGCGAGCAGAAGGGCGCAGGACGCGGCGAGGCAGGCGATGACCGGGCCGCGCAGTCGATGTCGCAGAGAGGTACTCATGCCCCTATTCCTGACCCGGGTCCCCCGCTCCGTGACGCACCGACCCGCGCAACCACCCGATCGCGGCCCTCCTCCGGTCCGGACGGGGTAAACCCGCCCGGCGCCCCGCCCGCGGCCTCAGCGCTCGGACGGCTGCTCGTCCCCGTTCGTGTAGCGGATCCGGGCCCACAGCGGCAGGCCGAACCAGCAGACCAGGTACCAGGCGAGGACTCCGGAGACCAGCCACGGCACGTAACCGTCGTGCGTGGCCACGCGCAGGACCAGGAAGAGCGCCGCGGTCAGCGTGGCGAGGAGCAGGATGAGGCCGGTGAACATGAGCCGGGAGGCCCAGACGACCGCCTGGGGCTTGATGCGGCGACCCGACACGATGCGGTGGAAGGCCACGGGTCCGATCAGGGCGCCGGTCGCCAGCGAACCGAGCACGACGGTGACGATGTACATCGTCTTGTCGGTCTGCTCCAGGTCCTGGAAGTGCGGTGTGAACACCACGGTGAGCAGGAAGCCCAGGAGGATCTGCACACCGGTCTGGGCGACCCGGATCTCCTGGATGAGTTCGGTCCACCGCCGGTCCGCGCGCTCCTCGGGCGTCTCGTTTCTTCTGGTCCGCCGGTCATCGTCCGGTATCACGTCCTCAGTCATGGCGTCCTCTTTCCCGTAGGTCGGCCTCGCATCCGCCCGGGCTTTGCCTTTTCTTTTCCCAGGATGTGCGCAGTCCGGCCTTCCGGCCCGGCGGGAAGCACCCCGGGCCCGCGAACACGCGCCCGCGAGGAGGGTGCGATCACCGGAGGGCCTGCGTAGCCTAAGAGCCACCCCGGGGGCACCCGGGGGGAGGACGGGCCGCTCCACGCCGCCGCAAGACGCCGGAGAAGAGCAGCGGAGGTCGTGTGTCGACGTACGAGGATGTCCTGGGCGACCTGCTGGCCCGCTCCCACCTGCGGTCCGTGCGGGAGCTCGCGGGCCTCGTCCAGGACGCGGGCCGCCGCATGGGACTCAGCGGAACGGCCATGTACGTCACCGACCTCCAGCAGATCCGGCTCATCGCACTGCCCCAGACGGATGGCGTCGACCAGGCGACGCTCGACGTCGACACCTCGCTGGCGGGCCTGGCCTACCGCACGCAGCGGGTGCAGCGGTCGAGGGACGGCGCCACCGCCTGGCTGCCGATGATCGACGGGGTCGAACGCATCGGCGTCCTGATGGTGACGGCGCCCGCCCTGGACGACGGCCTGCTCGGGCGCGGCGAGGCGCTCGCCGGGGTCGCCGCCCTGCTCGTGGTGTCGAAGTCCTCCCACAGCGACCTGCTGGTCGAGACGGAACGCGCGCGGGCGATGACGGTGCAGGCCGAACTGCTGTGGGCCTTCCTGCCGCCGCGGACCATCGGCACGTCGGAGGTCACCTCCTCGGCGGTCCTCGAACCCGCGTACGACATCGGTGGCGACACCTTCGACCACACCCTGGACGACGGCGGCCTGCACCTGACCGTCATCGACTCCATGGGCCACGACCTCGCCTCCGGCGGAGCCAGCGCGGCCGGGCTCGCCGCCTGCCGGGCGGCCCGCCGCTCCGGCGGCTCGCTGAGCGACATCGTCACCTCGATCGACCAGATCCTCGACACCTGGTTCACCGACCGCCTCATGACCGCCGTCGTCGCCCATCTGGACACCTCCGACGGACGGCTGACCTGGATCAACTGCGGCCACCCGCCGCCCCTGCTGATCCGCCACGGAAGGGTCCTCCCCCAAGTCCTCGACCGGGAGCCCGACCTGCCGCTCGGCTGGGGATTCCTCAGGGAGTCGCCGCCCACCGAGCACACCGAGCGCCTCCAGCCCGGCGACCGGATCCTCCTCTACAGCGACGGCGTCACCGAGGCGCGCTCGTCCGGAGGGGACTTCTACGGCGAGGAACGGCTGGCCGACACCGTCATCCGCGCCACGGCGGCCGGCGCCCCCGCCCCCGAGGCCCTCCGGCGCCTGGTCCAGGGACTGCGGCAGCACCAGGGCCACAAACTGCGCGACGACGCCACCATCCTGCTCACCGAATGGCACCCCGGCGGACGCGGCGGGGGAACACGACCGGACCCCGGGATGAGTGGCCGTTCCGGACGAGGGTAGGCGCGGATTCGACAGAAAGATCACGGTGAACCGTCAGGAGGGTTCATGAGCACGCCCCCGAACGACCCCGTCCCTCCGAGTCCCACGCCCCCGCCCGGACCCGGCCCGGCCCCCGACCCGGGACCGCTGCCGGGACCGGCTCCCGTGCCCGGCGGCCCGGACCCCGTTCCGCCCGCGCCGCCCCAGCCGGAGCCGGACCCGCCGGCCCCGGTCCCGCCCCCGGAGCCCTTCCCGCAGCCGGGCCCGCTGCCTCCGCCGGGCCCCGCCCCGGAACCGCTGACCTGAGGGTCACGCACGTCGGCCCCCGCCCTGTTCACGGGCGGGGGCCGACGTGCGTGCGAGGAGGGGGCGGCGCGCGTCCGGCTCAGCCGTGGCCGAGCGGCGGCACCCGCTCGGACGGGGGCGGCGGCCCGGGCGGCGTGCCGTCGCCGAACGGACGCCCGCCGAGCTCCTCCCGCCCGTGCGCCGAGAGCCAGCCCCGGGGGTCCGGGCCCAGGGGGACGATCCCGGTCGGGTTGATGTCGCGGTGGACGACGTAGTAGTGCGTCTTGATCTGCTCGAAGTCGATGGTGTCGCCGAAACCGGGCGTCTGGAACAGGTCCCGCGCGTAGCCCCACAGCGCCGGGAGTTCGGTCAGCTTCCGCCGGTTGCACTTGAAGTGGCCGTGGTAGACGGCGTCGAACCGCACGAGGGTCGTGAAGAGACGGACGTCGGCCTCCGTGAGGGTGTCCCCGACCAGGTAGCGCCGGCCCTTGAGCCGCTCCTCCAGCCACTCCAGCCGGTCCCACAGCCTCCAGTACGCCTGGTCGTACGCCTCCTGGCTGCTCGCGAAACCGCACCGGTAGACGCCGTTGTTGACGTCCCGGTACACCTTCTCGGCCACGTCGTCGATCTCGTCGCGCCACTTCTCCGGATACAGCTCCGGCGCGCCGTCCCGCTGATGGGCCGTCCACTGGCTGCCCAGGTCGAGCGTGATCCGCGCGAAGTCGTTGGTGACCACCGCGCCGGTGGGGACGTCGACGATCGCGGGCACGGTGATGCCGCGCGCGTACTCGGGGTCCCGCCGGAAGAAGGCCTCCTGGAGCCGTTCGATGCCGAGGACCGGGTCCCTGCCGTCCGGGTCCAGGTCGAAGGACCAGCTGCGCTCGTCGTGCACGGGCCCGGCGATGCCCATCGACAGGACGTCCTCCAGGCCCATGAGGCGCCGGACGATCACGGCCCGGTTCGCCCACGGGCACGCGCGAGCGACGACCAATCGGTACCGCCCCGGCTCCACGGGCCAGCCGTCCCGGCCGTCGGCCGTGATCCTCGTCGTGATGTAGTTCCGGTCGCGCTCGTACTCACCGTCGCCAGCCATGGCCCCGAGGGTAGCCCGCGCCGTACGGTTCCGCCCGGGCTCAGTCGGGGGCACCGCCCGGGGCACCGGGCGCCGCGCGCAGCACCGGCATCATCGTCTCGACGGCGGAGTCCCGCGCCAGGTGGTCGAGGACCATCCGGTTGACCAGGGCCGGCTGCTCCAGCGGCACCAGGTGGGACGCCCCGGGCACCACGGCCAGCAGGGCCTCCGGGATCGCACGGTAGAGGGCGGCGGTGTGTTCGAGCGTCATGAGGTCGTCGTCGCCGGCCACGACCAGGGTGGGTGCCCGTACGCGCCCCAGGTCCTCGGGGGCGAGCACCGGCTGGGTCCGCCACATCTCGACCACCTTGGCCGCCACCACCGGCCAGTGGTCGGCGCCGTCCGGCGTGACCGCCGCGTACATCTCGCGGAAGAACTCCATGTCCGGGCTGTCGGGCGTCATCCCGTCGAGCATCGCCGGATCGACGAAGCACTCGGACCCGGGGCGGAAGTTCGCCCCGATCACCACGACCCTGCGGACCAGATCGGGCCGGGCGGCGGCGACGAGCAGCGCGACGACACCGCCGTCGCTCCACCCGACCAGATGCGCCGGGCCCCCGACCCCCCGCTCCAGGAACGCCACCGTGTCGTCCGCCATGTCCTGGTACGACAGCGGTCCCGGCACGTCGGGGGTGTGCCCGTGGGCGCGCCGCTCGGGCAGGAAGAGGCGGTACTCGCCGGCGAGGTCGGGGCGCTGGGCGCCCCACGTCTCGTTGGTGCAGAAGCCGCCGTGCAGCAGGACCAGGGGGTCGCCGTCGCCCTCGGTCTCGTACCAGGTCCTGACCCCAGGAAGGTCAGCGTAAGCGCCCATCGTCCCAGGCCCTCTCCGGATCGGCCCCCTGCCCCGCCCAGTCTCCGCCGGGCCCCGGAGGGCCGCAAACGGTGGCCCGCACCGGTTCGCACGGCACGCGCCGCTCGGCGTTCGAACGCGCCACGGGGGTTCGAACGCCGAAGACGGGGCACCCGGTCCTTCCGATCCGAGAGGGGTGAATGGGCATGAGCGCAGGGGGGTCGACCACGGCCGTCGCGAGAAGAGCGGCCCGTGGGGACGTGGTACGAGCGGGAGCCCGGGCGGGCTTCGTCGCGCGGGGAGTGCTGTATCTGCTCATCGGCATCCTGGCCGTACGCATCGGACTGACGGGCACCGGCGAACAGGCCGACAAGGGTGGCGCCCTCGCCCAGGTCGCCGAGACGCCGTTCGGCGCCGTGATGCTCTGGGCCCTCGGCATCGGACTCGTCGGGATGGCGCTGTGGCGCCTCTCGGAGGCCCTGTTCGGCAGCGCGGGCCCGAAGGGCGACAAGCCGGGCAAGCGGGCCGTGTCCGGTGCCCGGGCCGTCTTCTACGCCGTCTCGGCCTTCTTCGTCCTGTCCTTCGCGACGGGGAACCGGGACAGTGGCGCCGGCTCGACCGACCGGCAGAGCCACGACATCACCGGCCGTCTCCTCGACCTGCCGGCCGGACAGTGGCTGGTCGGCGCGGCGGCCCTGGGCTTCCTCGGCGCGGGCCTGTGGATGGGCGGCCGGGCCGTGATGCGGAAGTACCGCAAGCACCTGACGTGGGCCACGATGTCCGAGAAGCAGCGGCGCTTCATGGACGTGACCGGCATCGTCGGCGGCGTCGGACGCGGGCTCGTCTTCGCGGCCATCGGCTTCTTCGGCCTGAAGGCGGCGATCGAGTTCGACCCGAACGAGGCCAAGGGCATGGACGACGCGATCCGCTCGTTCGCGCAGACCCCCGCCGGGCCGTGGCTGCTGGTCGCCGTGGCCGTCGGGCTCGTCCTCTTCGGAATCTTCTCCTTCGGCCAGGCGAAGTGGCGCGACGTCTGATCCGACGGCCCCGGTCTGAGCGCCCCGCACGCGTACGCGTGCGGGGCGCTCAGCCGCCGTAGCGGCCGGTGTCGACCTCCCAGCGGTGGTAGCCGGCGATCCAGGAGGCGAGGCCGTCGACGTACCGGTGGGCGGCCCCGCGCCCGGCGGGGGAGAGGCCGAGGAGGTCGCAGATCCCGGGGACCCGGGCGGACAGCTCCACGAAGCGGTCGACCATCGCCTGGGCCTCGCGCATCACCTGGGCGGCCGCCTCCTCGGGGGTGCCGCCGCGCTCCTCCCGGACGATCATCACCATGTTGGCGACGTCGCCACGCGCGAACTCCTGCGCGTACGAGTGCACGTCATTGGTGAACGACGGTATGTCGGCCGCCAGTTGACGCATCAGGCGGAGGGTCGGGTGGTGCAGCACCTCCTGCGGCACCTCGAACCGGTTGAGCCGCTCGACCATGTCGAAGAGCGTCTCCATGGCGGCCGTGCCCCGGCGCAGCGCCAGATAGCCCTCCCGGTCCGGGAGCCGCCCGGAGAGCCGGCCGGCGGCCTCGGCCGGATGGCAGGCGAAGTACCACTCCCAGTTGTAGGCGCTCCTGGCCCGCCACCGGGCGGACATGCCGCGTGCGCTGCGCTCCCAGAGGTCGGCGAAGGCCCGCTCGACGGGGGTGCGGTCGCCGGGCGCGGGGCCGTCCCCGTGCAGGAGGGCCGTCAGCCGGGTGCAGACCTCCGCCACCCGCGCGGGGGCCCGGCCGAGACCGGTGTCGAAGCCGTCGTCGAAGAGGAAGTAGAAGCCGAGCAGGTCCGCGGCGAGGGCGAGGTCGCCCGTGGCGCAGTCGGGACTGGTGAGCGCGGCGAGCCGGGGCACGTCCCACCGGTCGTACACCGCCGCGTCGACGGCTCCGGCGAGTCCTTCGTGGCGCTCCAGCCACTCCCGGTGGAGCCGCGCGGCGGGCTCCCGGTCCGGATGGCTGTGCGGCGGAAAGGGAAGGTCGAGCACTGCAACATGGAACACGTGCACCCCCAGGGCATTGGGCCCGGGTGCCCCCAACGCCCCCCGGCGCGATCGAAGAGTACTTGAATTGATCACTAACTGCCAGGAATAACAAGGGGATCGATTCCGGATCCACACAACCGGCACCGGGCCCTCGGACGGCGGGACGGAGCCCGGAGGTGGTCAGCGACGATCCCCTCCGCGCGGGCCGCGGCCGCCCGCCGCGGTCCAGCCCGGACCTGTCCGAGACTCGCCCCCGGCCCTCACGTAGAGTGGGCCCGGGCCGTGACTGGCGCTTGAGGTGGATCACCACCGGGGAGCGGTCCCGCGGAGCGCGCCCGTCGGCGCGACCGCGCCGAATGCCGTGCGCCTGGGCGAACCGCCGGTCAGAGACGACGCCCAGGAGTTGCCATGTCCACCAGCACCGCCGCCCTCATGGACGGTACGGCCCTCGCCCGCCGCACGGTCGAGGAGACCGCCGCCCGCGCCGCCGAGGTCACCCGCCGCACCGGCGTCACCCCCTGTCTCGCGACCGTCCTGGTCGGCGCGGACCCGGCCTCCGTGACGTACGTGAAGATGAAGCGGAACCGCTGCGCGAAGGCCGGGATCCGCTCCCGGCACGTCGAGCTGCCCGCCACCACGACGACCGAGGAGCTCGTCGCCGCGATCACCGCCCTCTCCCGGGACCCCGAGGTCCACGGCATCCTCCTCCAGCACCCGGTCGGCCCCCACATCGACGAGCGCGCCGCCTTCGAGGCCATCGCCCCGGAGAAGGACGTCGACGGCGTGACCACGGCCTCCTTCGCCGCCATGGGCTTCGGCCTCCCCGGCTTCGTCTCCTGCACGCCCGGCGGCATCATGCGCCTCCTCGACGCGTACGACGTCGAACTGAGCGGCAAGCGGGCCGTCGTGGTGGGCCGCAGCGCCATCCTCGGCAAGCCCGCCGGCCTGCTCCTCCTCGGCCGCGACGCCACCGTCACCTACTGCCACTCCCGCACCCGCGACCTCTCCTCGGTCGTCCGCGAGGCCGACGTCCTCGTCGCCGCCGTCGGCAAGCCGAACTTCATCAGGGGCGAGGACATCAAGCCCGGCGCCGTCGTCGTCGACGCCGGCTACAACCCGGGCAACATCGGCGACGTCGACTTCGCGTCGGCCGCCGAGCGCGCCTCCCTCATCACCCCGGTTCCCGGCGGTGTCGGCCCCATGACCATCGCCGTGCTCCTCGCCCAGACGGTCGAGGGCGCCGAGCGCCAGCTGGGCCTGTAGGACGACGATGACGGAGAGGCGGCGGGGCGCGCGTTCGGCGATCGGCGGAGCGCTGCACGGACGGCGCCCGGGCGACCGGGAACGCCCGCGCCGGAGCCGCCGGCCGGCGGCGCGGCGGGCCTTCCGGTTCGGCACGCCGCTCCTCCCGCTGCTCACGGCCGCCCTGGTGGCGACCGCCTTCCTGACCGTCCGGGAGGGCGGGGAGAGCGACGGCAACCCGATGGGCGCGCCGTCCCCCGTCGCCACCGGAGGCGCCACTCCTCCTCCTGCGGACGGTCAGGCGTCCGGCGCCGGGACCACCGGCACGCCGGCGCCCGGCACGACACGGGACGGCACGGCGGCGGCCGGCACGCCGGCGGCCACGGCCGCGCGGGACGCCACGCCGACGCGCACGGAGCCCGGGGACCGGTCCCCGCGCGCGAGCAGGTCACCGGCACCGTCCCCGACGAGGAGCACCGCCCCGGCCTCCTCCGGCGGTTCGAAGGACGGACGGCGCCCCGGGCGGCCCGTCTCCTTCGAGGCGCTGCGCGTGGGCGACTGCTTCGACATCGACCGCGACGCGCCGGGCACCGTCGTCCGGCGCCCCTGCGACACGCCGCACTCCGCCGAACTCGTCGCCCGGCCCCGGCTGACCGGCCGTTACGCCACGGACCGGGCGGTGCGCGAGGCGGCCACGGAGCTCTGCCGCGAACCGCTGCGCCGCAAGGCCGCCCGGCAGCCGTTCGGCACGCGCTGGACGACCTTCGTCCAGTACCCGTACCGGACGAGCCACCTCCTCGGTTCGGACACCGTCGCCTGCAGCCTGGCCGTCCCCTCCAGGACCGGCGGCAGGATCAGCCACCGGCTCAGGTGACGCGCGTGCGGCGCCTCCCTACGGGCGGCGTCCCCGGGCTCAGGTGATGCCCCGCCCCGGGCCCAGGTGCTGCCCCGGCCTCAGGCGGCGCCCGCCGCGAACGCCGTCGCCAGGGCCGCCGCCGGGTCCCGGTCCGCCGGACCCGCCGGAGCCCAGCGCCCCGCGGACCTGAGGTACGGCCACCAGTGCCCGTCCTCGCCGAGGCGCACCTGCGCCTCCGCGCCCACGACCGTCCACCGGGCGCCGCCCGCCCGCCGCAGCACCGGCCGTTCGTCGTCGTCCCAGGCCTCCGCGAGCCGCGCCCCGGCACGGGCCAGGGCCTCGGCGTCCGGCTCCCACTCCTCCTCCAGTACGGCGAGGGCGGCGGCGCCCCCGAACCGCCACGCGCGCGTGGCGAGGTCCAGGTCCGCCCGCGAACGGCCCGAACCGGCGGCGAGCCGCGCCGCGATCCACGGAGCGGGGGAGTCCGCGGCGAGCCGCACCGCGTCCTGTGCCTCCGTCAGCCCGGCCTCCGTCAGCCCGGTCTCCGTCAGCTCCGGCGCCTCCCCGTCCGGCCCCAGGACCCCGGCGAGGAACCGGTGCGCGCGGGCCGCCGCGTCCGCCGCGAGGAGTTCGAGGGCCGCCGGGTCCACCCCCGGCTCCGGCTCGGTGTCCGTGTCCAGGGACGGGGCCCGGCCCGGCGCGGCCGGGAGGTCCGGAGGGACGGGCAGCGGCGGCAGCAGGAACGCCGACCCGTACGCCTCCTCGGCCGGGACGCCCCGCGTCCCGCCGACGTCCCCGGGAGCGCCGTCACCGCCGTCCCCGCCGCGCTCCGGGGGAGCGGCGGCACGCGAAGCGCTGCGCGCCTGGAGCTGGTCGAGGAGGGTGCGCTCGCCGCGCCCGCGCATCAGGAGCAGCACGAAGGGGTCCTCGTCCAGGAGCCGCGCCACCTGGTAGCAGAGCGCCGCCGTGTGCGGGCAGTGGTCCCAGGCCTCGCAGCCGCACTCCGGATCGAGGTCGCCGATGCCCGGCAGCAGGTCGAGCCCGGCCGCCGCCGCGTCCTCCACCAGATGCGGCGGCATCTCGCGGTCGAGGAGGGCCGCGATGTGGCCCGCGCTGTCCACCGCGAGGTCGAGCAGCCGCTCCCATTCCTCATCGGAGAGCTCGCGCACCAGCACGTCGCTCCGGTGCGCCGTGCCGTCCCGGTCCTTGACCACCGCGGTGATCCGGCCGGGCCGCACCGACACGGCGCCCACCGCCCCCGCGCGCGCGTGGCGCCGGCCCGCCTTGAGCTGCTGCCCGTCGAGCGCGGTGTCCTCCAGGGCCTTGAGCCACACCTGGCCCCACCAGGTCCGGGTGAACGCCCCGCCCCGCGCCGGCGGCAGCGCCGCGAAGGTCCGCTCGTCGTCCCCGTGTCCGTACCCGCTCATCGTCCGTCCCCTCGCAGCCGCACCAGCTCCGCCAGTTCGGCGTCGGTCAGTTCGGTCAGCTCCGGCGGCATCTCCCCGCCGATGCCGAGGACGCTGTCCGCCAGCTCCCGCTTGCGGTCGAGCATCGCGGCGATCCGGTCCTCGATCGTGCCCTCGGCGATCAGCCGGTGGACCTGCACCGGCCGGTCCTGCCCGATCCGGTACGCGCGGTCGGTGGCCTGCGCCTCCACCGCCGGGTTCCACCAGCGGTCGTAGTGCACGACGTGCTCGGCGCGGGTGAGGTTGAGTCCCGTGCCCGCGGCCTTCAGGGAGAGCAGGAAGACCGGGACCTCCCCGTCCTGGAAGCGGGCGACCATGGCCTCCCGCTCCGCGACGGGCGTGCCGCCGTGCAGGAACTGCGTCCGCACGCCCCGCGCCGCGAGGTGCGCCTCCAGGAGCCGGGCCATCCCCACGTACTGGGTGAAGACCAGGGTGGCGGCGCCCTCGGCGAGGATCGTGTCGAGGAGCTCGTCGAGCAGCTCCAGCTTGCCCGACCGCCCCTCGATCCTCGGGCTCTCCTCCTTGAGGTACTGGGCGGGGTGGTTGCAGATCTGCTTGAGCCCCGTCAGGAGCTTCACGACGAGGCCGCGGCGCGCCATGCCGTCGGCCGCGGAGATCGCCGTCAGCGTCTCCCGCACCACCGCCTCGTACAGACCGGCCTGTTCGGGCGTCAGCGACACGGTCCGGTCGGTCTCCGTCTTCGGCGGGAGCTCGGGCGCGATGCCGGGGTCCGACTTGCGGCGGCGCAGCAGGAACGGCCGGACGAGCGCGGCGAGGCGCGCGGCGGCGGCCGGGTCGCGGCCGCCCTCGACGGCGGAGGCGAACCGGGTGCGGAAGGCGCCCAGGCCGCCGAGCAGCCCCGGTGTGGTCCAGTCGAGGATCGCCCACAGCTCGGAGAGGTTGTTCTCCACCGGCGTGCCGGACAGCGCCACGCGGGCGCGTGCCCCGATGGTCCGCAGCCGGCGGGCCGTCGCCGAGTACGGGTTCTTGACGTGCTGCGCCTCGTCCGCGACGACGAGCCCCCAGTCCCGCCCGGCGAGCCGCTCGGCGTCGCGCCGCATGGTGCCGTACGTGGTGAGGACGAAGCCGCCGTCGGGAACCCCCTCCAGGTCGCGGGCGGTGCCGTGGAAGCGGCGCACCGGCGTGCCGGGCGCGAACTTCTCGACCTCCCGCTGCCAGTTGCCCATGAGCGAGGTCGGGCAGACGACGAGGGTGGGTCCGGCCGAGGCCGGATCGGTCTGCCGGTGCAGGTGCAGGGCGATGACCGTGATCGTCTTGCCGAGGCCCATGTCGTCGGCGAGGCAGCCGCCGAGACCGAGCGAGGTCATCCGGTGCAGCCAGTCGAGCCCGCGCACCTGGTAGTCGCGCAGGGTCGCGGCGAGCGCGGCGGGCTGGGCCACCTCGGGCCGGCCGTCCTCGGGGTGCGCGAGCCGTTCCCGCAGGCGCTCCAGCGCGCCGGTCGCCGCCACCTCGACGGTGTGCCCGTCGACCTCGGTCGTACCGGTGAGGACGGCCGAGAGCGCGTCCACCGGTGTGACCTTGCGGTCCTGGTGGGCCCTGGCGCGGCGCACCTCGGCCGGATCGACGAGCACCCACCGGTCGCGCAGCCGCACGAGGGGCCGTCCCGCCTCGGCGAGCCGGTCGAGCTCGGCGCGGGACAGCTCCTGGTCCCCCACGGCGAAACGCCAGTTGAAGGCGAGGAGGGAGTCGGCGGCGAGGAGGGACGGCAGGGAGGAGGAACCCGCGTCGGTACGGGTGTCCGTGTCGTCGGTGTTCACGTCGGGGCCGGTGTCCACGCGGGCGCCCGGCGTGTGCGGGCCGATCACCGCCCGGGCCGTCAGCCGGTCGGCGAGTTCGCGCGGCCAGTGGACCTGGACGCCCAGGCCTGCGAGGGCGTCGGCCGCCGGGCCCAGGAGCTCCGCGACCTCCTCGTCGGCCAGGTCGACCGCGTCGGGCACGGCCGCCGACAGGAGCGGGGAGAGCGGGGGCCAGGCGCGGGCGGCGCGCCGGAGGGCGAGGAGGGCGTCCATACGGGCGCGCGGGCCGAAGGCCGCCCCGACCGGGCCCGAGCCCGACCACACCTCGGCCGCGTCCGCGACCAGGGTCGGATCGGCGACGCCGTGCAGCTGGAGCACCGCCCGGAAGCCGGGCGCCTCCCGCGACTCGGCGGTGAAGCCGGGCAGTTCGAGGCGGAGCGAGAGCCGGACGCCCGCGTCGTGCACGGCGGCCACGTCGGCCGCCCACGCCCGCTGCTCGGGAACGGTCTGCGGCTCCTCGGCCGCGAAGGCGGGCCCGCCGGCCGCCAGGGGAGCCGCCGGGGTGCGCGGCAGGGCGTCCGCGACGGCGTCGGCGAAGGCCCGCAGCAGGGCCTCGGGCTCGGGCAGCAGCAACGGCGGCTCGTCGGGGGAGACGGAGGCGTCGGGAGGGAAGGGGGCGGCACGGGCCACGGGTGGGAGGGGTACGGCGTGGGCCGTGGGCGGCATCGACGCGGCGAGCGTGCGGAGCTTCCCCAGCTCCTCGGGCCCGAGCGGTCCGGCCCGCCACGCGTCGTGGTCGCCGGGGGTGAGGCAGGGCAGGAGCAGACCGCGTGCCACGAGGTCGAGGGCGAGCAGCGCAGCGGCGCCCCAGAAGGCTGCCGCGGGGGACGCGGTGTCCGAGGACCGGGCACGGACGAGCAGCGGCAGGGCGTCCCGTACGGAGAGCGTGCGGGCGGGGACGGTCACGGGCCGGAGGGTGCCGCCGTCCACGACCGTGAGTTCGGCGACGGCCGCGGGGGCGCCGGGGGAGTCCGGCAGCGGCTCGCCGTCCGGTGACCAGAAGGCGATCCGTCCGGCGCGGGGCGGATCGGCGGGGAGGAAGACGGCGGAGTGGCGGGAGAGTGTCCGGGCGGGTTCGCGGGCCGAATCATCGGGTCCGTGCGACGGCGACAACGCATTCCTCAAATTTGACTACTGGGGACCGAGTCGCCGAGAGTACCCCACCGAACTCCCTGGCGCTCCTCCATGTCGAGTGATCCACACCACACTCCGGCCGCCTCTCCGGGAAGCGCCCTCCGGGGTGGGGCTCTCCCCACCCCGGCCCCCTGGGGCGCCCCCCGCCCGGGACGGGTGATGACGCCATGGCTCCGACCGGTCACGCGTCCGTACGTTCGGTGGGCGCCCACCGACCGAACCACCGCCCGACAGAAACCGGAGCCCGCCATGTCCCAGGCCACCGTCCTGCCCCCGGCCGCCGCACCTCCCGCGGCGCCCGCCCGCGCCAGGGGCGGCAGCGAGTTCGCCCCGCTCCTGCGGACGGTCAGGGAACAGGGCCTCCTCGTGCACCGGCCCGGCTGGTACGCCCGCGTCATCGTCCTCAACCTCCTCGGCATCGCCGCCGTGGTGACCGGACTCGCCCTCGTCGGACCCTCCTGGTGGGCGCTTCCGCTCGCCGTCCCCCTCGCCCTGCTCTCCGCCCGCGCCGCCTTCGTCGGCCACGACGCCGGGCACGCCCAGATCACCGCCGACCGCGGGGTGGGCCGTGCCGTCCAGCTCGTCCACGCCAACCTCCTCCTCGGCATGAGCCGGGAGTGGTGGAACGACAAGCACAACCGTCACCACGCCCACCCCAACCACCTCGACAAGGACCCGGACGTGGCGGCCGACGTCCTCGTCTTCGCCGAGCACCAGACGGCGGGCCGCACGGGCCTGCGCGGCTTCCTCACCCGCCACCAGGCCGGGCTGTTCTTCCCGCTGACGACCCTGGAGGGCCTCGCGCTCAAGGCGTACGGGATCCGGGCCCTGCTCGCGAAGGACGGCCCCTGCCGCACCCGGCGCGAGCGGCTCGTCGAGGGCGGCCTGCTCCTCGCCCACTTCGCCGGGTACGCGACCTTGCTGCTCGCCCTCCTCACCCCCGCCCAGGCCCTGGTCTTCGCCCTGCTCCACCAGATGCTCCTCGGCCTCCACCTGGGCATGGCCTTCGCCCCCAACCACAAGGGCATGGAACGGCCGGACGAGCACGAGGACGGCGACGGCTGGGGCCATCTGCGCCGCCAGGTGCTCACCTCGCGCAACATCCGCGGCGGCGCCCTGACCGACTGGTTCCTCGGCGGGCTCAACTACCAGGTCGAGCACCACCTCTTCCCCAGCATGCCGCGCCCGAACCTCCGGCTCGCCCAGCCCGCCGTACGGGCCCACTGCGCCGCGCTCGGCGTGCCGTACACGGAGACCGGCTTCGTCGACTCGTACCGCCAGGCCCTCGGCCACCTGCACGAGGTGGGCGCGTCCCTGCGCGGCTGAACGGGACCGGGGCCGAGCCGCCGGAGGGCGGTGCGGCCCTCCGGCGGCTCTTTCGGGGGAGGGCGTTCACCCCTCCAGCGCGCAGGAATTGACCACGTCCCCGCCCGCCGGCCGCGCGATCGTGCGGTCCGCGGGCGGCGCCGCGCCCTCCTCGACCCAGCGCGTCAGCGCGTCGAACGCCGAGCGGTAGCACGGCAGGATCGGCCGCAGCCGGTCCGGATACGTGTCGTACAGGCCGTCGGTGTGCGTCCCGCCCCGCACCGTGTAGTACCGGTGCAGCCGGCCCCGCCCCCGGTCGTCGATCATCCGCGCGTACACGTCGGAGTCGGTGGCGACGGGCAGCAAGGTGTCCAGGTCGCCGTGGAGCGTGATGAGGGGCTTGCCGATCCGCCCGGTGAGCGCGACCCCCGCGACGGCGCGATGGACGGACGCCGGCCGGGAGGCGTAGTCGTACGACGCGTCCGAGGCGCAGGGGGCGAAGATCTCCGCCGCGGTCCGGCCGGCGGTGGAGCCGGGGCAGGCCGGATCGTACGAGGGGTCGAACTCGGCCCGGAAGATCTTCTGCGTCAGCCCCCAGTACGCCTGCTCGTGGTACGGCCAGAGGAAGCGCGAGTCCGGCGCGAAACCGGCCCTGACCAGGTCCTCGTCGGTGGCCCGCCCCAGGGAGCGCGCCACGGTGACGGGCAGGCTCGTCAGGAGGTTGGGACCGTCCGCCGTCCACAGCACGCCCTCCCAGTCGACCCCGCCGTCGTACAGCTCGGGCCGGTTCTCCAACTGCCAGCGCGTCAGGTAGCCGGCGTTGGATATGCCGGTCATGTACGTGCGGTCCGCGGCCCGCCCGTACCGCTGCCGCACGGCCTTCTTCGCGGCGAGCGTCAGCTCGGTCACCCGGCGGTTCCACTCGGCGACCGCGTCGCCGGGCTTCCGTCCGTCGGTGAAGAAGTCCGGACCGGTGTTGCCCTTGTCGGTCGAGGCGTAGGCGAAGCCCCGGGCGAGCACCTGGTCGGAGACGAGGGCGTCCGTGGAGTACTGACGGCGGGTGCCGGGCGCGCCGGTGACGACGAGCCCGCCGTTCCAGCGGTCGGGCAGCCGGACGACGAACTGCGCGTCGTGGGCCCAGCCGTGCGTGGCATTGAGCCGCGAGTCGTCGGGGAAGTAGCCGTCGATCTGGACGCCCGGCACCCCCGAGGGGTTCCGGGTCCCCTTCGCGGCGAGACCGGCCTGGTCCGCCATGTCGGTGTACGGCGTGCCCGCGAGCCCCGCGGTCGTCAGGTCGTCCAGACAGGCGGACCGCTGGTGCCCGGCGCCGGGCACGTGGAGCCGGTCCTGACGCGCGCAGTGCGCGGCGGCCCCCGGCTCGGCCCCGGCGGGGGAGGCGGGGGCGAGGAGGGTGACTCCGGCCAGGAACGCGGCGAACAGGGAGACGCCCGGGGACAGGCGCATGGTGGGCCTCCGGTTGGGACGGCGGAAAGTGAAGCGGCGCCACATCGTGCGGCGCGTCCCTTCCGCCGGGCCATGGTCGGAGACCACACCTCGGGCCACCGCCCTATGGGGCGCGCTCCGGTCCCGGGGGCCCGGAGCCGTCACGCCCTCCGGCTCATTAGGCTGCGGGGATGCACATTCCCTCGGTCGACGAGATCCGCGCCCTGCACAGGAAGCACGCGCCTCATGAGGAGGCGCTCCGGCTCGTCCTCACCCACTGCGAGATCGTGTGGCGGATCGCCGAGCGCCTGCTCCCGCACGCGGGAGAGAACCTCGATCCGGAGCTCGTGCGCGCCGGGTGCCTGCTGCACGACATCGGGGTGTACCGCCTGTACGACGCCGAGGGGCGCCTCGACGGCCGGAACTACATCCGGCACGGGATCCTGGGACACGAGCTCCTGGCGTCCGAAGGCCTTCCGGAGACCGTGTGCCGGTTCTGCTCGTGCCACACGGGCGTCGGACTGACCAAGGAGGACGTGCTCGCGCAGGGACTGCCGCTGCCGCCGGCCGACTACGTCGCGGTCACGCCGGAGGAACGGCTGGTCATGTACGCGGACAAGTTCCACAGCAAGAGCACGCCGCCGAGGTTCCTGTCCCCGGAGACCTACGCGGTGTCCGTGAGCCGGTTCGGCCAGGACAAGGTCGCGGCTTTCGGGGCGCTGCGCACGGTGTACGGCGACCCGGAGCTCGACGACCTGGCCGCCGCGTACGGGCACGCCCTGACCTGAGGCCCGGGATGCCGGGGAGCGGGTACCGGCAAACGGCCACCGGCTCAGGCCGGACGCACGGCCATCGCGTCGAGGCCCTTGAGCAGCGCGGGAAGCCTCTCGCCCCGCGCGACCGGCAGCACCTCGCGCGGCACCTCGTCGAGCAGGACGAACGCCATGTCGTCGGCCTTCGCCACGAACGACCAGCCGGGGCCGTCCGCGCGCAGCAGCCGCGCGTCGGCCTCCGCTCCGGAGGCCGACCGCACCCGTCCCACCGGCGGCGGCTCCTCCAGATAGGCGTGCAGCTCGTCCAGGACCCTCCTGACGCCGTCGTACGGGTCGCTTCCGGAGGCCCCGGAGGCCCCGGAGGCCCCGGAGGTCTTGGAGGTCTTGGAGGTCTTGGAGGACGCGGTCGACGGCGCACCGCCACCGTCCGCGACCTCCCGGACCGGCGCGTCCTCCGAAAGCGGCACGTTCTCCGGAGCCGACTCGTCCTCCGGAGCCGACTCGTCCTCCGGAGTCGGTGAGCCCTCCGCGTACGTGCCGTCGTCGTTGATCCGGGACCGCCAGGCGGTCCAGTGCAGCGCCACCTGGTCGGCGCCCAGACGGCGCTGGGCCGGCCCCCACACGTCGCCCGACGGCGGAGCCAGCGGAGCGGGATCGCCCTCCTCGGGCTCCGGGTCGTGCGGGGCCGGCACCCCCGGGGCGGCGGTGGCCACGGGGAGCGGCCAGCCCGGCAGCCCGGCGACCACGGACCGCTCGTCGGGGGACAGGTCGTAGGCCATGCCGCAGTCCCAGGAGGAGATCGCCACGGCGACCAGCGACACGTCGTCGACGACCACCGTCCACCGCGCCCCCAGGCCGTCCTGGCCGAAGACGAGCCCGTACCCGTCCGGGCGCGGCCCCAGCCCCAGCGCCGCACAGGCCGCCGGATAGTCGTCCCCGAGCACGCTCGGGAAGCGCGCGGGCGTCAGCAGCGCCGCGGTCAGCACGAACAACGCGTCGGCGTCGCCGTCGCCCTCGGCGATCGGGTCCGTCCCAGCCACGGCAGCCTCCCCATCCGGTCGTCGGCGCACCTTAACCAGTGAGTAACCCACGCGTCGAGGGTTCCGCCGGGGGAGTCCCCGCCCGTCCGCCCGGCGTCACGCCGATTCGTTCCGCAGGCCGAGCAGCGAGCGGGCCACGGTGAGCGGTGGCTCGTTCCGCTCCCGGGCGAGCGCGACGAGGGCCCGGCAGGCCAGTTCGTTCACGCCGAAGGAGAGCGCGCCGGGGGAGACGCGGTTCGCGGCCTCCTCCGCCCGGGCCTGGTCGTCCTCGGCGCACGCGGCCACGTACACCGCCGCCGCCTCGAAGAGGTTGTGCCCCTGCCGGACGGGCCGCGCCGGCGCCGGCGCGGCGGCCCCGGGCGGCTTCCGGGCGAAGGGGAGGAGTCTGCGGAGTCTTTCCGGTACCTGCGTCACGGCCCGCCGCCTTTCCCGGGCACGACTGCCCGGCAGCTCCACCGTAGACAGGGAAGTGCCGGTGCAGAAGGGGGCGTTGGTGCCCGACGTCCGGACCCGGCGGGGGACGGGCCTCCCTGCCGAGGGGCGCCGTCGTGACTCAGCCCTCGCGGACGGACAGGGCCAGGTACCGGGTGTCCTCGTCGACGTAGTCCACGAGCCGCCAGCCGGCCCCGGCGAGCAGGGGGCGCAGCCGGGGCTCGGCGCGCAGGTCGTCCGGCGTGAGGGCGCGACCGTGCCGTGCCGCCAGGGCGGCCCGCCCGATCGGGTGGAACAGCGCGAGCCGGCCACCGGGCCGTACGACACGGGCGAGCTCCCGCAGACCGGCGGCGGGGTCCGCGAGGTGCGAGACGAGTCCCGCGCCGAAGACGGCGTCGAGCGCGCCCTCGCGGACGGGCAGCCGCCCGACGTCGGCGAGGAGCAGCGCCCCGCCGTCCGTACCGCCGCGCCCGGCCCGGACGGCCCGTTCGAGCATCTCGGGGGTGAGGTCCACCCCGACGACGGTGCCGGAGGGGCCGACGGCGGCGCGGAGCGGCGGAAGCGCGCGGCCGGTCCCGCAGCCCGCGTCGAGGACCGAGTCGCCCGGACGCAGACCGAGCTCGGCCACGGCGGCGGCGTACGCGGGGCCGTCGTCGGGGAACCGGCTGTCCCAGTCGGCGGCGCGGGCACCGAAGAACTCTCGGACGCGTGTGGGGTCGTCGCTCATGTGCTCATGATCCCTCACCCGCAGGGGTGACGGTCCGGTGCGCGTGCCACCCGTGTCGGCCGACCCGTGCCGCCCGCGCGGCTCCCCGACCAAAGAATCCCGAGGGAAGCAATCGATGGCCTACGAGCGCTCTGAGAGAACCGGCGCGGACGACGACGCGGACACCACCGACCTCGCCCTGAAGATCCTCGTCGCCGGCGGGTTCGGCGTCGGGAAGACCACCTTCGTCGGGGCGGTCAGCGAGATCCGGCCCCTGCGCACCGAGGAACGGCTCAGCCGGGCCGGGGAACTCGTCGACGATCCCGGCGACGTGGACCGGAAGACCACCACGACCGTCGCCATGGACTTCGGCCGCATCACGATCCGCTCCGGACTCTCGCTCCACCTCTTCAGCACTCCCGGTCAGGACCGGTTCTGGTTCCTGCGGGACGAGTTGGCGCAGGGCGCGCTCGGGGCGGTCGTCCTCGCCGACACCCGGCGCCTGGAGGACTGCTTCCCTGCGGTCGACTACTTCGAGCACCGGCGGATCCCCTTCGCGGTCGCCGTCAACTGCTTCACGGGCGCGCGTGCCTACGGCGCGCACGACGTCTCCCGCGCACTCGACCTGGACCGGGGCACGCCCGTCGTGCTGTGCGACGCACGCGACCGGGACTCGGGGAAGGGGGTGCTGATCCGCCTGGTCGAGCACGCCGGACGGATGCACACCGCCCTGCTCCTCGACACCGTCGGCTGAGCCGTAGACGGATCCGCCGACCGGGTGCCCGGACCGGGTGTCCGGGGCGGATGTCCGGGTCGGGCGTCCGGACGGACGGGGCCCTCGGCGCTCGGCCCTCACTCTTCGGTCTTCGGTCTTCGGTCCTCAGTTCGCGAGCTTCGGTCCTCAGTCCGCGAGACCGCCTTCCGCGATCACCTTGTCGATCCTCACCCGGACGAGGAGTTCGCCGGGAACGGCGTTGCGCGCGCCGAACTCCTCCGCCCGGTCCTCGCCCATGTAGCGGGCGCCGATGCGAGTGGCCCAGTGGCGCAACGCGTCCGGTTCCTCGCTGAGTTCGGCGCGTCCGAACAGCGAGACGAAGGAGAACGGCGGGTCCTCGTCGTCGACGCACAGGGACACCCGCCCGTCACGGGCGAGGTTGCGGCCCTTCACCGTCGCCTTCCCGGTGTTGAACAGGAAGTCGTCACCGTCGAGCACGAACCAGACCGGCACGACGTGGGGACTGCCGTCGTCGCGGACGGTCGCCAGCTTGCCGGTGCGGGTGCCCGCGGACACGAAGGCCCGCCACTGCTCATCGGTCATCCTCGTCATGCCTCCCATCCTGCGGCACACGCGGGCGCGGTGCAGTGCTTGCCCTGCCCACGACAGTGCGTAAGGCTTGCGCCGACACGCGGACCAACGGTGGCACGGGGAGCACGGGAATCCGGGTCGACGGGGACGCACCACGTAGGGGGAGGACGACTGATGGCGTTGGACAAGGGACTGGACTGGCTCCTGGACGACCTGACGCAGCGGGTCGGACACATACGGCACGCGCTGGTGCTGTCGAACGACGGCCTGGTGACGGGCGCGAGCAGCGGCTTGGTGCGCGAGGACGCCGAGCACCTGGCCGCCGTCTCCTCCGGCCTGCACAGCCTCGCCCGGGGCTCGGGCCGGCACTTCAAGGCGGGCCGGGCACGGCAGACGATGGTGGAGTTCGACGAGGCGCTGCTCTTCGTGACCGCCGCGGGCGAGGGCAGTTGCCTGTGCGTCCTGAGCGCGGCGGAGGCCGATGTCGGTCAGGTGGCCTACGAGATGACACTGCTGGTCAACCGGGTCGGCGAACACCTCGCCGTGGAGGCGCGGCAGCCCGGCCATCCGGGGGACGGCCCGTTCTGACCGTCCGTTCCGACGGCCCCTCCGACGTTCCTCCGTGATCTCCCGCCACGAGTTGTCCACAGGCAGTTGTCCACAGGGGGTGCGATGTTCGTCACTCTGCGTTACGTTTTTTCGGCGGGTCGGACGGATCCGCACCACGGAAAGTACGGACGTACGGGGAGGGCCGCATGATGACGGCGGAGGGCCACGACAGGACGGCGGACGAAGGGGCGCGCACGGTGACGCCGGCGCGGGCCGCGCAGGAACTGGAGCTGAAGCGCGACGAGTTCCGGCTCGCGGTCCAGCTCGGCCTGGTGCGGACGGCACCGGCGGGAGAGGGCGGGCGAAGGCGTGTCGAGCGGTGCGAGCTCGACCGCCTCAGGGCCGCGCCGGACTTTCCCGCCGGCCTGCGCGACCGGGTGCGCGCGGTGGGCACCGGGGAGGCCGCCGCACTCCTCGGGATCACCCCGGAGCGGTTCACCCGGCTGGCCCGGACGGGGCACCTCAGCCCGGTGCGGTTCTCCCTGAACCGCTACCGGGCGGTGGTGTGGACGTATCTGGCGGAGGAGGTCGCCGACTTCGGCCGCACCTGCCCGGCGCTGCTCGCGGGCCGGCTGCCGCAGGCGCTCCGCGAGCGCCTG
The DNA here is from genome assembly GCF_044749825.1 of Streptomyces sp. NPDC088915. Taxonomy (NCBI): domain Bacteria; kingdom Bacillati; phylum Actinomycetota; class Actinomycetes; order Kitasatosporales; family Streptomycetaceae; genus Streptomyces; species Streptomyces sp. NPDC088915. Next base: position 65,013 of record NZ_JBIVIR010000016.1, on the reverse strand, counting down.
GCCGCGCGCGAGGACCTGCGGCCGAGGAACTGGCGTGCGCGACGGCTCTCCCTGCTCCTCCGCGCCACCGACGACCCGTGGGCGCGGGCCGCGGCCATCGCCTCCCTGCTCGATCCGCTCCAGGCGGCCGAGGTCGTGGACGACCCGTACGAGCGCGCGCACCTCGACCGGTTGCGTCCGCCACCACCGCCCGGAATGCCGACGCCCGCGGCGGCGCGCGAGATCGCCGAGCGGCTCGCGCGGGCCGACGACCCCGACGAGATCCTCTGGCACCGGTTGAGCCTGGCGCTCGCCCTGGACGAGGCGCGGGCCGCGCGCCCGGCCCCGTACCCGGGGGAGACCGTCACGACTGCCACGACTGCCACGACTGCCACGACTGCCACGACTGCCACGGCCGTCATGGCTGCCAGGGCCACATCGGCCGTGCCGGCCGCCGGGAGGGCCGACGTCGTCCCCGTGCCTTCCGTACTATCCGGGGCGGCGGATCCGTGGGCCGTGCCCGTGACGGTACGCGGCGGCCCGCGGGCCCTGTCGGCGCGGTACCTGCCGACGGCGTCGCTTCCTGCGGCCGCGCCGCCCTTCGTGGAGGCACCGCCCCTGCCCGCGACACCACCGACGCTTCCGCCACCGCAGGAGACCCTCCCGGGTTCACCCCCGGCGGACCCCGCTCCCGCCGGGCGCCCGGCAACGGCAATCGGCCGTCCGGCCTCCCACCGGGCCTCCCGTCCGGCCCGCGCCCGGTTCCTCGACCGTTTCCGCCGGGAGAGGGCGAGCGGCGAGGCGCGCGCCCGGCGACGGAGGCGCCCGGTGGCCTGGCCCTGATACCGTCCGGGCCGGACGGCCAAGCGGGGCGGCGGCCCTCGCGGTGCGGCGCCCCCCGAGGGATGCTGGAGAGGTGGCGCGACGCGTGCGCGGCACGAGGAGCGCGAGGTCACCGGCGACCGGGGGGCCGTGAGGAGATGAGCGACGTGTACGACCTGCACATCGACACCGACGTCACCGTCCAGTTGAGCGACTGCGGTCGGGAGGACGCCCAGGCCGTCTTCGCCGTCCTCGACGCGGTCTACCGGCTGGAGGACATGACGGTCCCCGGCCCGCAGGCGGCGACGGGACCGTCCCCCACCGTCTGGACGGCCACGTTCGACACGGCCGGAGGAGAGCACCGGGAGGTGTCTCCCGCTCACCTGTCCGCCATGGTCGGCGTCACGCTCACCGGCGGCTACCACGCCGTCGACGAGGTCGAGAAGGTCCTGGCCGCCGGCTTCGACGTCCAGTCCCGGCACACCGTCTCCGGCGACCAGGAGAGGGAGGCGCGCCTGCTGCTCGCCTCCCGCTGAACGGCGGCCGCCTCGCGCGGGGCGTCGCCGTAGAAGACGCCGCCGTCAGAACGCCCCGGGAGACGCGGACAGGCGCTCCCGGGGCTCTCGTGTGCCCGTGAACGGTCGCTCGACCCCGCCGTCACCCCCGGTATACACCCTGTGTAGTGTGCATGTTCGGTCGCACGGCCCGCCCTGACCAGGCGACGGCCGCGGCCCTGTCGAACGTCATCGGGGAAAGCGGGTTCCACCATGTTCCGATCCAGGCTGCGCCGACGCGGGGGAACGGCCGCCACCCTGTTGCTCGCCGCGTCGCTGATGACGACGCTGAGCGGCTGCGGCGTCGACCCGCTCACCCCGCAGGAGGCGCGGGAGGAGGCGGGGTCGGACGACAAGCCGGGCGACACGGGGCGCCGCGTCGACTGCGCCAAGGCCAAGTGCATCGCGCTGACCTTCGACGCGGGGCCGGGCAAGGACACCCCCAGGCTCCTCGACATCCTCAAGGAGAAGCAGGTCCCCGCCACCTTCTTCCTGCTCGGCAGCAAGCACGTCGACCGCTACCCCGAGGTGGTCAAGCGCATATCCGACGAGGGCCACGAGGTCGCCAACCACACCTGGACGCACCGGATCCTGACGGACCTCGACGCCGCCGAGGTCCGCGAGGAACTGTCGCGCACCCAGGACGCCGTCGAGAAGATCACGGGGCGGAAGCCCACCCTGATGCGCCCGCCGCAGGGCCGCACCGACGGCACCGTGTCCGACGTCAGCCGGGAACTGGGGCTCGCCCAGATCCTGTGGAGCATCACGGCCAAGGACTACTCGACCGACGACTCGGCCCTCATCGAGCAGCGCGTCCTCGAACAGGCGCACGGCGACGGGATCATCCTGCTCCACGACATCTACGACGGCACGGTCCCGGCCGTCCCCCCGATCATCGACGAACTCAAGCGGCGGGGCTTCACCTTCGTGACCGTGCCGGAGCTCCTCGCCCCCGGGAAGGCGGAGCCCGGCACCGTCTACCGCCCCGAGAAGGACTGACGGTCTCGCCCGGGTCCGGCGCGGCCTCTGCCCGAAGGCGAAAGATCCTCCCGAAATAGGGTGATATGGGTCACACCCCTCACGCGGGAACTCTCGGAACATTCGGGAAAGGTCTACCGTTCATACATATGTGACGGCGGAGGGGCCCGGTCCCCGAGGTTCCCCCCCGAGAGGTGACCGCCCTTCGCCCGTCACGGCGATCGGCCCCGGTTGGAACCCCCCGTCCAACCGGGGCTTTGTCGTTCCCGCCTCCTCCCCTTCGTGGCACGTCCACGGCGCCCGAGGAGCGCCCGAGAGGCGCGCGCACCGGCGCGTTCGACTCGTTCGAGTGAGCCTCGGAATGACGGCCGAACCCCCTGGAAATGATCGCCCCGAGCCGGTGACGCGACCACTCACCGGCCCTCCGACCAGGGAAGATCACAGGGGGAACCATGCTCCGTGCCGCTTCGCGCGCCCGTCACGCCCTCGTGGCGGCGGCCGCCTCACTCCTGCTCGCCGGCTGCACCACCGTCGACGCCGGAGCACCCGCGAAGCCCGGCGTTCCGGCCACCGAGGCGGCCCGGGACGAGCTCCTCAAGGCCGCCGAGCGCCGCCTCGTCGCCGACTGCCTGAATGCCCGGGGCCTCACCCCCACGGCCAGGCCCCGCGCCCCGGACGAGGACCGCGCCTTCCGGGCGGCCCTCTTCGGCGCCGGACCCCGCGAGCTCTCCGTCACCCTTGCGACGGGCGCCACCGTCACCGCCCACACGGACGGCTGCCTCGCCACCGCCCGTCACCGGCTCTACGGCGACCAGCAGCGCTGGTTCCGGGCCCAGGTCACCGTCGACAACCTCCGCGCCGAGGCCCAGGACCGGATGCGCGCCGACCCGGTCCACCGCGCGGCCCTCGCCCGCTGGACCGGATGCGTGGCGCCACCTGACCGGCCCCGCCCCGACCGTCCCGACCCGGCCGTCGCCGCCCGTTGCGCCCGCGAGACCGGACTCGACTCCGTACGCGCACGACTGGAGTCCGCCGAGCTGGTCGCCGTGCGCGCCCTGCACCGCGACGAGCTCACCACCTACCGGCAGCTGCGCGACCGCGCGCTGCGGCGGGCGGCCGAACTGCCCGCGCCCATCCACCCGCCCCACCCGCAGAAAGGCCACACCCTCCCATGAAGCGAATCCTCGCCACCGCCGTCGCGACCCTGCTCGCCGCCACCACCGGTCTCGCCCTCGCCTCCTCCGCCGGAGCCGCCGAATGCCCCAGCGGCAACTTCTGCGTCTGGCAGGAGGCCGGCTTCGGCGGCCAGCGCGCCAACTGGAGCGGAGACGACGGCTGGTGGGAGAGCTGGATCTCCGACACCGACTCCTCCTGGGCCAACCACGGCATCTCCGGCCCCGGCATCAAGGACCACGTCCGCGTCTACGAGAACGCCTGGCAGGGCGGCGGCATGACCATCTGTCTCGCCCCCGGCCAGGAGGTCGGGTACAGCGGCGCCGCCAACGACCGCGGCGACTCCCACATCTGGGCGACCGGCTGCTGACTCCGGACCGTATCGTCTCGGCCGTCTCAGCCTCGGCCGTCTCAGCCTCAGCGGTCTCCACCCCGGCCGTCTCCACCCCGACCGCCTCCGCCTCGGCCGGTGCCGGGTCCGGCGGTGTCGGATCCTGTGGTGTCGGATCCGGACGGCGTCAGATCCGGCCGGGGGAGGCGGTCGGGTGGCGGAGGGCGGAGGCCAGCATCAGGCCCGCGCCGCGGACGACGCTGGTCGACGGGTCGTTGGCCAGGCGGAGGCGGGCCCGCAGGAGATGGGCCAGCCGGCCGGTCACGTCGAGGCGCAGGGCGCCGCCGCCCGTCACCAGGACACCCCGGCGCAGCGCCCCGCGCACGGCGCCCGTGCGGTCGCGCCGCCACAGGTCGCTCACCAGGTCGGCCGCCGTCCCGGCGACCGGGTCCGGGGCGCTCCCCGGGTCCGGCAGGTCGTCGAGGCCGACCTCGGCGAGCCGGGCGTCCGTGACGAGGCCGTCCACGACGAGCGTGACCTCGGTCAGCTGCGCGCCGAGGTCGACCACGAGCAGCGGACCGTCGCCGGGCGGGGCCGCGTGGGCCGCCGCGGCGCGGGCGCTGTCCACGGCGAAGACCCGCACCGCGCCGAGCCCGTCCACCACCCGCCTCACCGCCTCCCGCTCCTCCCGGCCGGCGAGCACCGGGTGGGCCAGCATCACGACGGTGTCGTGCCCGTCGCGGCCCGGTGCCCCGGCCGTCAGACGCCGCAGCAGCCGGAGCTGGGAGTCCGCGTCGGTCACGCGGCCGCGCAGCACCGGGCCGCTCGGCACGTCCGCGAAGACGCCCGCCCCCGGGGCCCAGGCGCGGGTCCGGGAGCTGCCGATGTCGAGGGCGATCCCGCGCACCGGCTGCCCGGCACCTCGACCGCCCTGCGCCGACCCGAACGATCCCATCGTCTCCGTCACTTCCGCGCCTTCCTCCCGGACCCGCTGAATGCGAGGCCGACATGGCACCTCACTATGCAGTATCCGTGGCGACAGCGCCATGCTGCTTGGAGATCGAAGGGGGTTCGCGGAGAACGGCTCAGCTTTCGGCACCCAGCCACAGATCAGGGCCGAAGACCTCGTAGTGGATGTCAGCCGCGGCGGTGCTCCGGCCGATGAGGTCGCCGCGCACGGCGCGCAGGAAGGGCAGCGGTCCGCAGAGGTACGCGGTCGTGCCCGCCGGCAGGTCGAGCGCGGTGACGTCCGCGCGGCCCGATCGGGCACCGGAGTCGCCCGGCTCCTCGTACCAGAGGTGCAGGGTCCCCTGCGGCAGCGCGTCCACGAGGCGCCGCAGTTCGTCGGCGTGCGCGTGGGACGCGGGCGCGCGGTCGGCGTGCACGACCACGACGGGGCGGGCCGATCCGGTCTCCACGAGGTGGTCGAGCATCGCCAGCATCGGGGTGCTGCCGATCCCGGCGGAGGCGAGCAGCAGGGGGCCGTCGCCCCCGGGCAGGACCAGGTCGCCGAACGGGGCCGACACCTCGACCGCGTCGCCCTCGCGGGCGTGCGCGTGCAGCCAGGACGAGACCTCGCCCGCCGGGTCGCCGTCGACCCGCTTCACCGTGATCCGCCACTGCGGGCGCCCGGGGGCGGAGGAGAGGCTGTACTGGCGGATCTGCCGGGCGCCGTCGGGCAGGGCGACCCGGACGCTCACGTACTGGCCCGGCCGGAACGCGGCCGCGGGGCTCCCGTCCGCGGGGCGCAGGACGAACGAGACCGTGTCGGCCGTCTCCTCCCGCCGCTCGGCGATCCGCATCGACCGCCAGACCCGGCCCTCGGGGACACCGGCCTCCTGGTACAGCCGGGCCTCCACGGCGACGAGGGCGTTGGCCATCAGCCAGTACACCTCGTCCCAGGCGCGCGCGACCTCGGGCGTCACCGCGTCGCCGAGGACCTCCACGATCGCGGCGAAGAGGTGCTCGTGCACGACCTTGTACTGCTCCGAGGTGACCCCGAGCGAGGCGTGCTTGTGGGCGATCCGCGTGAGCATCGCGTCCGGGCGCCGGTCCGGGTGCTCGAGGAGGGCCACGGCGAAGGCCGCTATGGAGCCCGCGAGCGCCTGCCGCTGTTCGCCGTTGGCCTGGTTGCCCCGGTTGAACAGGTCGCGCAGGAGCTCGGGGCGGGCGGCGAAGAGACGCCCGTAGAAGCGCTCGGTGATCCGGTCCAGGGCACCGCCGACGGCGGGCAGGGTGGCGCGGACGACCGGGACGGCCTGCTCGGACAGCATGGGGATTTCCAATCTGGTAGATCATCTACCTATTTAAAGGTGAGGAAAAACGCGCACCGGCGGTGCGCGCGGTCAGGGGGTGGGGCGGGGGGAGAGCGAGAGGAGGAGCGGACCGGTCGGCGAGGACACCAGCTCCGCCACGGTCAGCGGATCGAGCACCCGGTAGAACGCCTCCTGCGCCTCACGGAGCGCTCCCCGGAGCCGGCAGGCGGACCTGAGCGGGCAGGGTGGGTCGCCCTCGCAGGCGACGACCTCCTCCTCGCCCTCCAATGTGCGGGTCAGCCAGCCCACCGACGAGCGCCGGCCCAGCTCCGTCAGGGTGAGGCCGCCGCCGCGTCCGCGTCGCGCCTCGACCACGCCGAGGTGCTGGAGCCGGGTGATCACCTTCGCCATGTGGGCGTACGGCACGTCCATCGACTCCGCCACCTCGCGCGTGGTGACGGACTCCTCCTGCGCGGTGACCGCCAGGCGCATCACGGCACGGAGCGCCAGGTCGGTGAACTTCGTCAGCCTCACGGCATGACCGTATCAAAGAGGTATTTCAGATACGCATTCAGGGGGTGCGGTGTCGGCGGCGCCACGACGGCGCGGGCGTCACCCCCCGGAACCGGCCCGCCCTCCCCGAAAAAGCCCACCGGCGGCTCAGGACAGCACCTTGGCCTTCGCCTTCTCGAACTCCTCCGCCGTGATGGCGCCCTTGTCCTTCAGATCGGCGAGCCGCGCCAGCTCGTCCGTGGCGCTCGCACCACCGCCCCGCGTCCCGGCGGCCTTGCGGATGTAGTCCTGGAACGCGGCCTCGCTGTCCTTCGCCTGCTTGACGTCGCGCCGGCTCATCCCCTTGCCGCGGGCGATGACGTAGACCAGCACCCCGAGGTAGGGGAGCAGGATGCAGAACACCAGCCAGCCGGCCTTGCCCCAGCCGTGCAGGCTGTGGTCGCGGAAGATGTCGGTGACCACCTTGAACAGCAGGAACAGCCACATGACCCAGAGGAAGAACCACAGCATGGTCCAGAAGAGGTCGAGGAGGGGGTAGCCGTCCATGTCCGCACGCTCCGTTCCGGCGCCGGTCGGAGGAGACCGGTCCTTGGGGCGAGTCTCACTCGGGTGCCGCGCCCCCGCACGTCGTGGCGGCCCGCGGCTCGGGCAGAGCGTGGACCGGGGCCGGGACTGGGACTGGGACCGGGACCGGGAGCGGCTCAGGCGCCGCGCAGGGCGGCCAGCGCGCGATCCGCGTGCGCGCTCATCCGCAGCTCGCTGCGCACGACCTCCCGCACCCGCCGGTCCTGGCCGATCACGAACGTGACCCGCTTCGTCGGCGCGAGCGAGAACCCGCGCTTGACGCCGAACCGCTCCCGCACGGTGCCGTCCGGGTCGGACAGCAGGGGGTACCCGAGGGAGTGGCGCTCGGTGAACTCCTGCTGCCGCTCCACCCCGTCGGAACTCACCCCGACGGGCAGCGCGCCGACGGCGCGGAACTCGGCCGCCAGGTCGCGGAAGTGGCAGGCCTCGGCGGTGCAGCCCGGGGTGAGCGCCGCCGGGTAGAAGAAGAGGACGACCGGCCCCTCGGCCAGCAGCCCGGTCAGGGAGCGCGGGGCGCCCGTCTCGTCCGGAAGGCTGAAGTCCTCGACGAGGTCACCGACGTTCATGGAGGTCCGTCCCCGATCCGTTCCGCTGCGCCGCCGGAGCCTCCGGCGACCGGCCGGTGACGTTACCGCAGGGTAGGGCCCCCGGTCACCCCTCGGAACCCGTCACGCGCCCCGTGTCGCCCCGGCCGCGGCTCCCTCCCGCTCCTCCTCCGGACCCGTCACGTCCCCCGTGTCGCCTCGGCCGCGGCCCTCCCCGCTCCTCCGAGGGCTTCTGCGGCGGCGCGCCGGTCGAGCACGGCGAGGGCGCGGGCGCCCCAGCGCAGGTTCTCCTCCTCGAAGAACCGGCCGCGCATCAGCGTGAGGTACGGCCCGATGCGCTCCGCCTCGTCCAGGTAGGTCTCCTCCTCCCGGCCGGCGAGCATCCGCTCCCGCAGGCGGTCGTAGCGGGCGAGCTTCGCCCGGGCCGTCTCCATCCGCCGGGCCACGAACGCGCGGACGGCCGCGGTGTCCCCCTCGTCGCAGGCCTGCACCTGGACCATCAGCTCGTCGCGGACGGCGCTCGGGCGCGGGGGCGTCGACGTGTAGGCGGCCAGATCCCGCCCGCCCGACTCCGTGAGGCTGAACATCCGCTTGTTGGGGCGTCGTTCCTGCTCCACCACCCGGGCCGTGATCAGACCGGCCTCCGCCAGCCGGTCGAGCTCGCGGTAGAGCTGCTGCGGGGTGGCGGCCCAGAAGTTGGCGACGGACACGTCGAAGATCTTGGCCAGGTCGTATCCGGAGGCCTCGCCCTCCAGGAGAGCTGCGAGGACGGCGTGCTTGAGGGACATCCGGACACGCTAGCAGTCCGTTGAATAGTTTCTTCCGCACCTATTCAACGGAAGAAGGATCATCGGACCGGTCAGGGCCGCCCGCCCGTGGCACCCCGGCCCCTTCACTGGCACGTACGTCCGGCGCCCGCCTAGGCTGGAGGAGAGGGGAAGCCGCGGGGGAGCAGATCCGAGGGCAGCGCGATGGGCAGCGACACGTTCGTCTACACCACCTACATCCGGACCACCCCCGACGAGCTCTGGAAGGCGCTCACCGACCCGGAGCTCACCCGCCGCTACTGGGGCGTGGCCTTCGAGACGGACTGGTCCCCCGGCGCCCCCATGGTCTGGGAGGAGGGCGGCCGCAGGACCGCCGATCCAGAGCAGGTGGTCCTCGCGGCCGAGCCCGGCCGCCTCCTCTCGTACACCTGGCACACCTTCACCCCGGCCTGGGCGGACGCCGTCGGCCTCGGGCACGAGGTGTACGAACGCCTCGCGGCGGAGCCCCGGTCCCGGGTGGACTTCGTGATCGAACCGTCGGGCGACGCGGTCAGGCTGACGGTCACCCACGGCGACCTGGCGCCCGACGGCACCATCAAGGAGCTGATCGGCGAGGGCTGGCCCGCGATCGTCTCCAGCCTCAAGTCCCTTCTGGAGACCGGGGAGGAACTCCCGGAACCGCCCCGCTGACCCGGAGCGCCCGCTGCCCCGGGCCGTCCCCCGCCCCACCGGCCGCCCCGCCCCGCCCACCAGCGCCCCGCCCCACCGGCCGTCCCGCCGCCCAGGTCGCCCCGCTGGCCCATTCGAGTCCTCTCGCGCCCGACTCCTCCGCCACGCCCGGCGCCTTGATCATCTTTTTCTCCTCCCATCGGTTTTGATGCCCGGGTCGGCACCGTCCGCCGACGCCACCGCGCGCCACGTGAAAAGGGAGGGTGTCCGACGTGTCGTCACGCAGATACGCGCGGGGGCGGGGTGCGCTGTCCCTCGCGGTCGGCGCCGTCCTCGCCGCCACGGCGGCCCCCTCGCCCGCGGGACCGGGCGCGGTCGCGGACGCCGGCCGGGACGTACCGGCCGTTTCGGCCCCGGACTCCACTCCCCCCGCCGTCGTCTCGGTGGACGGCTGCGCCGGCGGCGGAGAACTGTGCGCCGGACTGCGCCACACGGTCCCGCTGAGCGCGAGCGGCGGGGGCGGGCCCGTACCCGTCCTCACCGGAACGCCGTTCACCCTCGACCCGAAGACCCCCGGACCGGTGGAACTGGCGCTGCGCACCGGGGGAGCACTCGCCGACGTGACCGTCACCGACCGGCGCGGCCGCCGGATCGCCGGAACGGTCGGCACGGACCGCACCCGGTGGACCAGCGCCGCCCCGCTCCCGGCGGGAGGCCGCTACGCCGCCCGGCTCCTCGTCGAGCGGATCGGGACCGAGGGCCCCCGCCGCGCCCTCGCCCGCCTGGACTTCCGCACCGCCGGGGTGCCCGCGGGAGACCGGCTCACCGTCTCCTTCGGACCCGGCGACGGCGGTACGTACGGGGTCGGCCGACCGGTCACCGCCGAACTCAGCCACCCCGTACCGGCGGACGCCCCCCGCGCCCGCCGGGCCGTCGAACGCGCCCTCGACGTACGGGCCGATCCCCACGTCGAAGGCTCCTGGTACTGGGTCGGCCCCACCACCCTCCACTACCGGCCCCGGGGCTACTGGCCCGCCCGCGCCACCGTCCGGGTCCACAGCGGCCTCGACGGGACCCGGATCACCGACGGCCTGTACGGCGGCCCCTCCCGCCCCCTCGCCTTCACCACCGGCGCCCGGATCGAGGCCGTCACCGACGTCGCCGCCCACCGGATGCGCGTGTACCGCGACGGGCAGCTGCTCCGCACCCTCCCGGTCACCACCGGCAAGGCCGGATACCGCACCCGGAGCGGCACCAAGGTCGTCCTGGGCAAGGAGCCGGTGGTCCGCATGCGGGGCGACTCCATCGGCATCGACCGGGGCAGCGACGACTTCTACGACCTGAAGGTCCGCTGGGCCACCCGGGTGACCTGGAGCGGCGAGTACCTGCACGCCGCCCCCTGGTCCCTCGACGCGCAGGGCAGCGAGGACGTCAGCCACGGCTGCACCGGCATGAGCACCGAGGACGCCGCCTGGCTGTTCCGCACCGTCCGCGAGGGTGACCTCGTCCGGGTGGTCAACGGCCGCGGGGAGCCCATGACCCCCTTCGGCAACGGCTTCGGCGACTGGAACCTGGACTGGTCCGAGTGGCTGCGGGGCAGCGCCTTCGGGCCGGGCCCCTCCCGCCCCGCCGCGGATCCCGGACCCGCGGCGGGCGGTCTCGATCCGGCCCTCTGAACGAACCGGCACACTCCCGTCCGTCACCGGTGCCCGGTCACCGGTACTCGACCGTCAGCGTCACCGGCGCGTCCCGGTTCGCGAAGAGGTACGCCGTGCCGGTCGGCGCCGACGCGAACCCGAGGCGGAACTGCGTGGTCCCGCCCCGGTTCAGGGCCGCGACCGCCTCCGCCGACAGGTCCGTCGACACCGCGCTCCCGGACGAGAACGCGTCGATCCGCGCGCCGCCCGCCACCGTGGCAGGCGCCGACCAGTCCGCCGGCTCGACCGCGCACCCGCCGAAGCAGCCCGTCCGCACGTCCACCAGGAGCCGGTTCCCGGCGGGCGAGGCCCAGGGGTCGCCCGAGCCGCTCGACCGCGTGACGGTCAGCCAGGCCCGGGAGACCTCCTTGCCGGCCGGGATCCGCGAGGTGTCGAAGGAGACCACCGTACGGTTCACCTTCCCGTCCGTCCCCCGGCCGAGCGCCAGCCCGGACACGTCCTCCAGGGTGCCGACCGCCGCCCCCGAACCGTCCGCCGCCTTGACGTAACCGTCCTCGGCGTCCGTGCTGCTCAGGACCGTCCGGTCGGACGAGGGCGGCGGCGTGCCGGTGCCGCGCAGCGCCCGCACCATGCCCATGATCGCCTCGATCTGCTTCCCGCCGTGCCGGGCGTAGGCCGTGTCACCGAGGTAACCCCACCAGTTCCAGCAGCCGTTCGGGTTCTCCAGGGTCCCCGTGGCCGCCGCCTGCGGGTACAGCACGATCATGTCGTTGGTGTCGGCGTACTCGTTGAGGTACGCGCCCTCGACGAACCGGGTCCCGAAGCCCTGGTACGCGTACCCCTGCTTGCAGCCGTGCAGCGCCACGAGCAGACGGCAGCGCGCCCCGTCGGAGCAGGACTTCGGCACGTACGCGAAGCCCTCCGCCCCCATCGAGATCGCCGAGGCCGAACCGCCGGGCGCGTACGCGTTCTGGTCGAAGCGGATCAGCGAACCGCCCGTCCCCGAACCGGGCGCCGCGACCGACCCGAGGAGGTGCCCGAGCAGCGCCCCCTCCGCGTCGGTCCCGCACCTGTTCAGGAACGGGGTCTGCGTCACCCCGCAGGAGTTGGGGCCGAGCGGGGTGATCCAGGCGTGCCCCGCCGCCGTGGACCGGTCGTAGAGGACCCGGGCGCCGAACCGCCCGTAGTAGTCGGAGAGCGCGTTCACCACCGGCCGCTTCACCGTGCTGTCCGCCGACCCGCTGAAGACGTACACCGGGTCGCCGGACAGGTTCGCCACCGGGTCGACCTGCCCCTGCGCCGACCGGTCGCGGGTGGCCTGCTCCAGGGTGGCGAGCTGGAGGTCCTGGATGGTGTCCATACAGGCGTTGAGCGCCGTGGCGAGCTGGCCCCGGGCACAGTCGTACGGCCCCGAGGCGAACACCGCGGAGCCCTCGAACGTCCCCGAGTACGCCACGTGCAACTGCGTGGCCATGTACCCGCCGGACGAGACGCCCGCGCTGAACACGGAACCGATGTCGTACCCCTGGAGCGTGCCGGGCACGGGCGGGGGAGCGGCGGCCCCGGCGGGGCTCGCGGTCGGGAAGAGGCTCGCGGCGGCGCACAGCAGCAGCGCCGCGAGACGGCGCGGCCCGCGCAAGCGGGTGGGACGGGGTGAACGCATGGGGGGCTCCCGGGCGGCTCGTTCCTGACGGGGGATCGGCCGGGACGCTACGGCCTTTCCGGAGCGGTCCTCCATGGGTGAGGACGCCACAATCCGGCCCGCCCGCTATGGCGCCCCGTCACCTGGCAGCCGGAGCACGGGCGTCCGGCGCGAGCTGCGAGGATGGCGCCATGGAGCACCACGAGGAGAGGGACGGCCTGCTGGCCGAGGCGGTCGCGCTGCGCGAAGGGGGCCGGAGGGAGGAGGCCCGCGAGCGGCTCGCCGGGCTCGCCGCCCGGTGGCCGGACGATCCCGAGGTCGCCTACCAGACGGCCTGGGCGCACGACGTCCTGGGCCTGGAGGCGGAGGCCGTGCCGCACTACGAACGGGCCCTCGCCGACGCCACCGGCCGGCTCGCGCCCGACGACCGGCGCGGCGCCCTCCTCGGCCTCGGCAGCACCTACCGGGTGCTCGGCCGGTACGAGGAGGCGGTCGCCCTCCTGACCCGCGCGGTCGGGGAGTTCCCCGAGGACGGCTCCCTGCGCGCCTTCCTCGCGATGGCCCTCTACAACACGGGCCGGCACCACGAGTCGGTCGCCCTGCTGCTGCGCCTGCTCGCCGCGACCAGCGAGGACCCGTCCGTCCGCGCGTACAGGGCGGCCGTCGAGCACTACGCGGAGGACCTCGACGCGACCGGGTGACCGGGTGCGGGGAGGGGCGGGTCAGTCGTTCACGGCGGTCAGGAGGACCACCGCGTCCTCCAGGGCGGTGAGCCCGTGCCGCTCCTTGGGGATCATGCGGAGCGTGCCCGCCCGCAGCTCCTCCGTCCGGTCGGCCGCCGTCAGGTTCACCCGGCCCCGCAGCACCTGGAGGCTCGCGGCCGGCGGCGCGTTGTGCTCGTCCAGGGACGTGCCCGCCGTCAGGGCGATGACGGTCTGCCGGAGCACTCCGTCGTGCATCACCAGATGGGCGCTCCGCCCGTGCGGCGCGGTGCGGGCCGCGGCCAGGTGCTCGTCGGCGAGGGCGGTGAGGTCCAGCATCATGTCTCTCCCTGCGGGGTGCGCGGGCGGATACCCCCAGCCTCCCGTGTGACGACGGGGACGCAAGTCGGGGCCGCCGGTCGCGCCCGCACCACCACCGGGACGTCCGCCGGCTCCGCCCCGCTCAGGGCCTTCGTGACGGCGGTCGCCGCGCCGGAAGCCGCCCGCCCGCGTCGGGACTCTCCTCCCGGGGCACGAGGGCTCCCCTCAGATGGTCGTACGCCACGTGCGCGTGCAGCCGGACGCCGGTGACGAGGGCGGAGTCGTCGGCGTAGAAGCCGGGGTTGTGGTTGGTCACCAGACCGCGCCCGCCCTCCACGGGGACCGGCCGGCCCGACGCGTCCAGGGCCGCGTCCTGGACGCCGAGCGTCACGTACAGGCCGCCGAACCGCCGCACGAACTCGGAGACGTCGTCGTACCCGAGCGTCCCGCCCGTCTCCACCACGCGGCCCTCGCCGGCCACCCGGCGGAAGGTCGGGAGCCCGGCCGCCACCCACGGCCCGCTGTTGTGCACGGGCGGCACGGGCTGGAGGTACTCCGCCGTGGCCGTCGCCCCGTACGCCGCCGCCGAGTGCTCCACGAGCGTCGTGAGCCGCCGCCGCACCTCCGCCATGTCCGACTCGACGGCGGTGCGGATCGTGCCCCACAGCGTCACCGTCTCCCCGACGATGTTGAAGCGGCCGACGTCCTCCACGTGCCCGATGGACACCGTGACCGGGTCGAAGGCCGAGACCTGCCGGTACAACTGCCCGATGCCCGTCAGGATCGCGCCGGCCGCCGGCATCGGATCGACGCCCTGCCAGGGCGTGGAGCCGTGCGTCTGCCGGCCGGTGACGACGATCCGGACGAGCGTGGACGCGCCGTACTGGTTGCCGATCCTGTACCCCACGTATCCCACCGGGGACGGCGTCACGTGCATCCCGAAGACCATCGTCGGCACCGGATCGGCGAAGGCGCCCGCCTCGACCATCGCCCGCGCCCCGCCCTCCTCGGTCACCGGCGGGCCCTCCTCGGCGGGCTGGAAGACGAACAGGACGGTCCCCGGCAGCCGGTCGCGGACCTCCGAGAGGACCGTCGCCGCGCCGAGCAGCATCGCCGTGTGGCAGTCGTGGCCGCAGGCGTGCGACACCGGGAACGGGCCGCCCGGATAGTCGGCGTCCACCACCTCGGAGGCGAAGTCCGCCCCGCACAGGTCCCGCACCGGCAGCGCGTCCGTGTCCGCCCGCAGCGCCACGACCCGTTCGCCCGCCGCGCCGCCGCGCAGGACCCCCACGACCCCGTGGCCCGCGATGCCCGTACGGACCTCGTCGAGCCCGAGGCCGCGCAGGTGGTCCGCCACCAGACGGGCCGTGTCCACCTCGCGGTTGGACAGCTCCGGATGCCGGTGCAGACGGCGCCGCCAGGCCACCACCCGCTCCGCGACCCCGGCCGCCCGCGCGTCCAGCTCCTCGTGCGTCGCCTCGCCGTCCAACGGGACTCCTCCCTCGTGCTCCGACGTGCCCCTCAGCCTGCCACCGGAAGGCGGAGGGGGCACAGCAGGGAGCCGGGGGAGGAGGTTCCGTCAGACCGCCGCCTCCGGGCCGCTCCGCTCGATGATCGACGCCGTGTCCACGCCCGCCGGAAGCGTGCCGAAGGCCAGGCCCCGGTCGCCGTCGAGCCGTGAGGCGCAGAACGCGTCCGCCACCGCCGGGTTCCCGTGCCGGACCAGCAGCGAGCCCTGGAGCACGAGCGCGAGCCGCTCCACGAGCCGTCGCGCCCCGTACGCCACCGCGTCCGGGTCGCCGAGCCCCGCGATCTCCTTGCGGAGCCCGGCGACCGCCGCGTCCAGGCGCCGGTCGGCGCCCGCGCCCCGGTCGACCTCCGCGAAGTACGCCTCCACCGCCTGCGGCTGGCGCGCCATCGCCCGCAGCACGTCGAGCGCGGCCACGTTCCCCGAGCCCTCCCAGATCGAGGGCAGCGGCGACTCCCGGTAGAGCCTGGGCAGGCCGGAGTCCTCCACGTAGCCGTTGCCGCCCAGGCACTCCAGGGCCTCGGCCGCGTGCGCGGGCGCCCGCTTGCACACCCAGTACTTGGTGACCGCGAGCCCGAGCCGCCGCAGCTGCTCCTCCTCCGCGTCGCCGCGCGCCGCCCGGTCCACCGCCCCGGCGAGCCGCAGCGCCGCCAGCGTGGCCGCCTCCGCCTCCACCGCCAGGTCGGCCAGGACGTTCCGCATCAGCGGCTGGTCGACGAGCCGCGCCCCGAACGCGCTCCGGTGCGTGGCGTGGTGGACGGCGTGCACGAGCCCGAGGCGCATCCCGGACGCCGAGCTGACGGCGCAGTCGAGCCGCGTCATGTTGACCATCCGGATGATGGTCGCCACCCCGCGCCCCTCCTCGCCGACCAGCCGGCCGAGGGCGCCCTCGTACTCGATCTCGGAGGAGGCGTTCGACCGGTTGCCCAGCTTGTCCTTCAGGCGCTGGAGGCGGATCGCGTTGCGGGTGCCGTCCGGCAGGACGCGCGGCACCAGGAAGCAGGAGAGCCCGCCGGGCGCCTGCGCGAGGGTGAGGAAGACGTCGGACATGGGGGCCGAGGTGAACCACTTGTGACCGGTCAGCGCGTACAGACCGGGCTCGCCCGCCGGGACCGCCCGCGTCGTGTTCGCCCGGACGTCCGAACCGCCCTGCTTCTCGGTCATCGACATCCCGGCGATGATCCCGCGCTTCTCCGTCGGCACCCGCAGCCCGAAGTCGTACGACCGGGAGGTGAGCAGCGGCTCGTACACCTCGGCGAGGTCCGGCTGGGCGCGCAGCGCGGGCACGGCGGCGTACGTCATCGAGACCGGGCACAGATGACCGGCGTCGGCCTGACCCCACACGAACACCTTGGCCGCGCGCGCCACGTGGGCGCCGGGCCGCTCGTCGGCCCAGGGCGCGCCGTGCAGCCCGTGCCGCACGGCCACGTCCATCAGGGAGTGCCAGTAAGGGTGGAACTCGACCTCGTCGATCCGGTGGCCGTACCGGTCGTGGGTGTGCAGGACGGGGGAGTGGCGCTCGGCGAGCCGCCCCCACTCCTGGGCCTCGGCGCCGCCGGCCCGTACGCCCAGCTCGCGGACCTCCGCCTCGGCCCAGCCGGCGCCCTCCCGGCGCAGCGCCTCCAGGAGGGCGGGGTCGGCGGAGACGTCGTGGCCGGTCAGCGGGGGGACCTGGTTGGTGACCTCATGCGTGGTCGGCATCGGGGACTCCCAGTGCTCGCAGGGTGAAGGTGACGAGTGCGGGTACGGTGCCGGGCCCGACGGACCCCTCCGCCAGCGGGCCGACGAGCGCCTCGGCGCCCGCCCCGACCAGCGCCGAGGCCGTCAGGACGGGGTCCTGGGGCGGCAGTTCGCCCGAACGGACGCCCTCCTCGACGCGGGCGGCGAACACGTCCCGGAACGCGCGCCGGAAGACGAGCCGCTCGGCGTCCACGGCCGGGTCGACGGGCTCGGCGAGCAGCGCGTAGGCGAGGCGGGGCGACTTCAGGGCGCGCAGGGCGAAGGTCTCGACGACGGCGACCACCCGCTCGGCGGCCGAACGGTGTCCGGGGTGCCCGGCCGCCTCGGAGACGGCCGCGACCTCCCTTCCCACCACGGTCCGGAAGAGCTCGACGGCGAGTTCGGACTTGCCGTCGAAGTGGCGGTACACGCTGCCCGTGGCGATCCCGGCCCGGGCGGCGACGGCCGCCACGGTGCACCCCGCGTACCCCTGCTCGGCGAGCAGCCCGAGGGCCGCCTCGACGACGGAGGCGCGCTGGGCGTCGAGCCGGGCCTGGACGGCGGGGGTGCGACGGTAGGGCATGGAAGGAGTGAAGCAGTGATTCACTGCTTCATCAAGGGTCCGGACGGGCGCGGGCGAACGGACTGCCCCGCCGTCCTCCGGAGGGCGGCGGGGCAGGGGGCGACGGGAGCGACGAGGAGGGCGTCAGCCGGTGAAGACCTCGATCAGGGACCAGATCGCGAGGCCCGCCATGCACACACCGCCGACGCGCTGGACGGTCTTGAGGGGGACGCGCTTCGCGATGAAGCGGCCCGCGACCAGGGCGAGGGCGGAGACGCTCGTCAGGGCGGCGAACGAACCGATCGCCGTCGACCAGGTGCCGTTGGCGGCGGCCAGGTTGGCGGTGGTGATCTGGGTCAGGTCGCCCCATTCGCTGATGAACACGGCCGTGAAGGCGGTCGAGAACACGGGCCAGAAGCCGGTGACCGTCCGGCCGCCCGTGTCGTCGCCCTCGTCGTCGTCCCCGCCGCGCAGCAGCATGAAGGCGCCGAAGCCGAACAGGAGCGCCGAGACGAGCGTGACGATCCAGCCCGGGAGCAGCCCGAGCAGGCTGCCGGCGCCCACCGCGATGGCGACGTGGGCCAGGAAGGCGGTGGAGGTGCCGATCCACACGTACAGGGGACGCATGCGCGTGCCCATGGCGAGGGACGCGAACATCGTCTTGTCGGGAAGCTCGGCGAGGAAGATCAGCCCGAAGGCGGTGAGGATCGCCAAGGGGTCGAGGTGCATACCGGGGCTCTCTGCTCGGTCCGGGCCTCCGGGCCCCGCACGGCACCTCGGTGGGCGACGGGAGGACCACTCGGCCCGGCATGACGGACCGCGCCCACGGATGCGCGGACGCGGTTGATGCCTGGCCGAAGGTCTCGCCCGTCCACGTCGTCCGTGGACCCGGTCACCGGGAACCCGGGGGTTCCAGTGTGTCGACGACCGGTTCGCAGGGCTACTCCCCTTCGCTGCCACCCAGTGTAACGGATCGGGGCGCGAGAGCGGGTAGACAGTGTCTACTCGGGCTTGGTAGACAGTGTCCATGAGTGAAGATCACGAGGGTGGCGAGGGACGCGGTCGGGAAGACGGCGGGTCGCGCGACGGGCACGCGGACGCCGGAACGTACGACGGCCGTACGGGTGGCGGGTCGCGCGACGGCGACACCGGTGACGGTGGTACGGGCGGCATGAGCGACGGGTCGCGCGACGACCACGCGGGTGACGGGCTGCGCGGGCGGCTCGTCCGGGTCGGCGTCGCGCTCGTCGACGCCGAGGGCGCCCAGGCCCTCTCGCTGCGCGAGATCGCCCGTCGCGCCGGCGTCTCCCACGGCGCCCCCCGCCGCCACTTCCCCACCCACCTCGACCTCCTGTCGGCCATCGCCCGGCAGGGCTTCGCCGAACTGGCCGCCCGCGTCGCCGCCGAGGACCGCGAGAGCGCCGGGCCGCGCGAGCGGATCGAGCTCCTCGCCCGCGTCTACCTCGCCTACGCCGGGTCGCGGCGCGGCATGTACGAACTGATGTTCCGGCACGACCTGCTGGAGAGCGGGCGGCTCGGACTGCGCGAGACGAGCCTCCCGCTCTTCGCCCGGCTCGCCGAGCTGGTCGCCCGCGTCCGCCCCGGCGCCGACCCCGTCGTCGTCGCGGGCGCCCTCTGGGCCAATCTGCATGGCATCGCCCAGCTCTGGCACTGGGGCAGCCTCCCGCTCGCGACCGGCGGCACCGATCCCGCCCCGCTGCTCGCGGCCGCCCTCGACGCCCACCTCGGGCCCGCGGAGCCCGCCCCGTGAACCGGAGCCGCACCCCCGTCCTCGCGTGCAGCGTCGTCGGGGCCGCCGTCGTCGCCCTCGACGGCACGGTCCTGACCGTCGCCCAGCCCGCCCTCCAGCGCGACCTGCACGCCGACGTCGGCCAGGTCCAGTGGACCGGCACCGGCTACCTCGTGGCCGTCGCGAGCCTCCTGGTCTTCGCGGGCCGTCTCGGCGACCGCCACGGCCACCGCCGGATCTTCGCCGTCGGCGCCCTCGGCTTCGCCCTCGCCTCCGCCGGTGTCGCCCTGGCCCCCGGCATCGGAGCCGTGGTCGCGCTGCGCGTGCTCCAGGGGGTGTGCGGAGCCCTGCTCCAGCCCGCCACCCTCGGCATGCTGCGCACCGCCTTCCCGCCCGACCGGCTCGCGACCCCGATCGCCGTCCGCACCGCCGTCATCGGCCTCGCGGCCGCCGCCGGACCGCTCGTGGGCGGCGCCCTTGTCTCCGCGTACGGCTGGCGCTCCGTCTTCCTCCTGAGCGTCCCGCCGACCCTCGCCATCGGCCTCCTGGCCCTCACGACCCGGGAACCGGGAGCCGGAGAAACCGGCACCCCCGGCCGCCGGACCGCCCCCGGCCTCGCCGCCCTCGACCCGGCCGGTGCCCTGCTGCTCGCCGTGACCCTGGGGCTGCTGGTCCACGGGCTCGTCGAGACGGCCCGCCCCGGCGGCGCCGGATCCGGCGCGCTCGCGTGCGCCGGGGCGGCCGCCGCCGCAGTCGTCCTCGCCCGGCACGAACGCCGCGCGGCACACCCCCTGCTGCCCCCGGAGCTGCTCCGGAGCGTGCCCGTCGTCGCGGGGGTCGCCGCGCTCCTCGCCGCCTCGGCGGCCCTCTTCGGCTCGCTGTTCGTGGCGACGTACTTCCTCCAGGACGTCCAGCGGCTCGACCCCCTCGCCTGTGCGCTGCGCGTCCTGCCGCTCGCCCTCCTCATGGTGCTCGGCGCGCCCCTCTGCCCGCCCCTCCAGCGCCGCTTCGGCCCCCGCCGCACGGCGACGGCCGGCGCCGCCCTGCTCACGCTCGGCGTCCTGCTGCTCTCCCGCCTGGACGCCACGGCCGGTGCCCTCCCCGTCGGCGGTTGCGCCGCCCTCCTCGGCGCCGGCTTCGTCACGCTCATGGTCACCGCCACCTCCGTCGTCGTGCACCGCGCCCCCGAGGCCCACGCCGGGGTCGCCGGAGGCCTCCAGCAGACCGCGATGAACGTCGGTCCGGCGCTCGGCGTCGCCACCGCGACCCTCCTGCTCACCCTCGTACCGGACGGAGGGTTCGTCCCGGCCCGGGGCGCCGCGCTCCCGGTCCTGGCGGCGATCGCCGCCCTCGCGCTGCCCGCCGCCCTCGCCCTGCCCGGCGCCGCCCGCCGGGGGACACGCCCGGATCCGGCGGCGCCCCGGCCCGGCCGACGGTTCTGCGTACGATCATGAAATGCCCACAGCCGGTTCCCGAAGCCGCGCAGGCGCGGCGGCACGCGCCCAGCTGGTCATCGGCCGGACCCTGCCCTTCCTGGTCGTGCTCCTGACGGCCCTCGCCGATGTGTTCACCCCCGACCGGGAGCGCTTCGACCGCCTCCTCGTCGCCGCGCCCCCGCTCGCCGCCGTCACCTGGGGCGTGCGCGGGACGATCGGCATCGGACTGCTCGCGATGGCGGTCCGCGTGCTGCTCAGTTTCAACCGGGGCGGGGACCCCCTGCCGGAGCCCTTCGCGAGCGAGACCGTCCTCGCGATCGTGACCGCCGCCTCGGCCTGGGCCAGCAGGGTCCGCACCCGCCGCGAACAGGAGCTGCGGGACCTCACCGCCGTCGCCGAGGTCGTCCAGCGGGTCGTGCTGCGCCCCCTGCCCCACCGCCTCGGCCGGTTCGAACTCCACCTGCTGTACGTCGCGGCCGCGGCCAAGGCGCAGGTCGGCGGCGACTTCTACGAGGCCGTCAGGATCCCCGGCGCCGTGCGCGTCATGCTCGGCGACGTCCAGGGCATGGGCCTCGGCGCCGTCGAGACCGCCTCCGTCCTGCTCGGCGCGTTCCGCGCAGCCGTCCACGACGCCCCGGACCTGGCCGCCCTCGCGGACCGGCTCGACGCGGGCCTCGCCCGCCACGACCCTCGCGACCCCGGCTCCGACGCGGCGGAACGCTTCGCCACCGTCGTCCTCGTGGAACTCCCCGACGACCGGGACGTCGCACGGTTCCTCAGCCTCGGGCACCCCACCCCGTTCCTCCAGCACGGGAACGAGGTGGAGGCCGTGCGCTTCGCCGCCCCCTCGCTCCCCGTCAACCTCACGGGCCTCGCCGACAGCCGCCACCGGATCGAGGAGGTCCCCTTCGGCCCGGGGGACCGGATGCTCCTCTACACCGACGGCGTCAGCGAGGCCCGCGACCGGAACGGCGTCTTCTACCCGGTGGAGACCCGCATGCGGGAAGGGAGCCGCGAGCCCGCCCCGGAGTTCCTGGCCCGTCTCCACCGCGACCTCGTCGCCCACAGCGCCGGGGGCCTCGGCGACGACGTGGCCGCCCTCCTGGTGGTCCGCCCCGCCGACGCCCCCTGAGCGCCGAACGGGCCCCGGGGGCCCGGCGTCACGCCACCGGGGCGAGTCCCAGGTGCTCCCGGAGCGTCGTCCCCGTGTACGCGGTCCGGTACACGCCCCGCTCCTGGAGCTCCGGGACGAGCAGCTCCACGATGTCGTCGAGCCCGTCCGGCACCAGGTACGGCGAGACGTTGAAACCGTCCAGCGCCCCGTGCCGCACGAACCGCGCGAACTTCTCGGCGAGCCCGGCCGGGGTGCCGACGTGCCCGCGCTGCGGACCCAGCTCGATCACCGTCTCGCGCAGCGACCAGCCGTTGGCGTCGGCCTTCGCCCGCCACTCGGCCACCACCGCCCGGGGGTCGTCCACCCAGCGCGTGCCGAACTTCCCCTGGTACTCGGCGACCACCGGGTCCTCGGCGGGCAGCGGCCCGTCGGCGTCCCGCCCGGCCAGGTCGAAGCCCCACAGCCGGCTCGCGATGCCGAGCGCCACCGCGGGCGTGACCTGTTCGAGCCGCACCCAGCGGGCCTTCTCCTCCGCCTCCTTCTCGGTCGCCCCGACGACGATCTCCGTGCCCGGCAGGATCCGCAGCGCGTCCTCGGCCCGGCCGACCGCCCGCAGCCGCCGCCGGATGTCCCCGGCGAAGGCGAGGGCGTCGTCGAAGTCCGTACCGTGGGCGGAGAAGATGACGTCCGCGTTGCGGGCCGCGAAGTCCCGGCCGTCCCCCGAGTCGCCCGCCTGGAAGATCACCGGACGGCCCTGGGCGCTGCGCGGCAGGGTCGGCGCCAGGTCGACGTCGAAGTGGGCGCCCTCCGCCCGTACGCGCCCCACCGCCCCCGGGACCGACCAGGAGCGGGCCTCGGTGGAGTCCGCCACCGCTTCCTGTGCCCAGCCGTTCCACACGGCCCGCGCGACGGACAGGAACTCCTCGGCGCGCCGGTAGCGGTCGGCGTGGTCGAGGAACCCGCCGCGCCGGAAGTTCTCGCCGGTCCAGGCGTTGTGCGTGGTCACCACGTTCCAGCCGGCCCGGCCGCCGGAGAGCAGGTCGAGACCGGCGAGCCGCCGGGCGAGGTCGCCCGGCTCGTTGAAGGTGGTGTTGGAGGTGGAGACGAGCCCGATCCGCTCGGTCGCGGCGGCGAGCGCCGACAGCTGGGTGATCGAGTCGGGCCGGCCCGCCACGTCCAGCTCGTGGACGCCTCCCTCCGACTCGCGCAGCCGCAGGCCGTCGCCGAGGAAGAAGGCGTCGAAGAGGCCGCGTTCGGCGGTCCTGGCCACCCGCAGGAAGGAGGCGGGGTCGATCTGCGAGCCGCTGGACGGGTCCGACCAGATCGTCCAGTGGTTGACCCCCTGGAAGAACACCCCGAAGTGCAGCCGCGCGTCCGGGCGCGGGACGTCGTTCGGGTCGGTGCGGGTCATCGGGTTTCCTCCGGGACGGGCGTGGCGGCGGCGCCGGTGGTCGTGAAGCGGCTGAGGGGCCGGGGGAGGCCCAGGGAGGTGCGGAGGGTGGTGCCCGGCAGGGGCCGGGCCGCGAGCCGCCGCACGAACAGCTCGGGCAGGACGAGCCGGGAGAGCACGGCGAGGTCCTCGTCCAGGACGAGCGGACGCAGCCGAACCCCGTCGACGTACCGGCCGAGCTCCGTGAGCAGTTCCACCAGACCGGCTGCCGGACCGGTGTACCGCAGCCGGTCGGGGCGGCCCTCCCACGGCGCGTGCCGCTCCAGGTCGGCGATCCGCTCCCGCGCCGTCTCGCGCGGGGTGTCGAGGGCCACCTCGACCTCGGCGAAGGCGAGCGGCGCGCCGGCCGCCGAGGCCGCCGCGCCCGCCTCGGCCGGGGTCGAACCGCCGACGAGCGCCACGTCGGTCAGTTCCGCCGGGACGAGACCGGCGGGGGCCAGGACCACGGGCCGGCCCTGCGGCGGACGCGGCACGATCGCGGGCCCCTTCACGGAGTACGTCTCGCCCGCGAAGTCCACGTAGTGCAGCCGCGACCGGTCCAGGTAGCGGCTGGTGGCCACCGACCGGATCACCGCGTCGTCCTCCCACGAGTCCCACAGGTCCCGTACGACCCGGAGGCCGTCACGGGCCTCGCGGGCGATCGCGTCGGCACCCTCGACGACCGGCCGTCCCCAGGCGCGCGCGGCGGCCGGGTCCTCCTCGGTCCCCACCACCCAGCCGGCCCGGCCGGCCGAGACGTGGTCGAGCGAGGCGATCTGCGAGGAGACGTGGAACGGCTCGGCGTACGTGGTCGCCAGGACGGGGGCGACGCCGAGGACGCTCGTCGACGCGGCCGCGAACGCGGCCCGTTCCACCGCCCCGATCCGGCCCACCGGCCCGGTGCCGTCGGCGGAACCGGGCGGCAGGATCGAGTCCTCCAAGGTGATCAGGGTGAACCCGGCGTTCTCGGCGGCGGCAGCGGTCCGGGCGAGCCGGCGCGGGCTCAGCAGCTCTCCGGGGGCGTGCGCGGCGCGGCGCCACGCGGCGGGATGGGCACCGTCGCCGTCGATCTCGACGGCCAGGTGCAGGGCGGGGCGGGGCATGGGAGTCCTTCCGAACGGCGGGGGCGCACGGCGGCACGGCAGCGGCACGGGGGCACGGCTGCGCGGGGCCGGGCGGCGGGGCGTCACGGGACGCGCGGACCCGGGCGCGGCGGGATCGCCGCGGCGTCCCGCGCCGGGTGGGCGACGGGAGGCGCGGGCCCGCGGGGCGGGGTCAGACGCGCGGGGAAGGACAGATGGCCGACGCGGTGCGGCAGAAGTCGACGTGCCGACGGCAGACGAGCCGGGCACCCGTCCGGGCCGGGGCGTGCGGCGCCGTGGTCGCTGTGAGCACGTGCGCCTCCCCCGGGTCCCGGTCCCGCCCGGACGCGGGCGGGGACTCCTCACCATAGGCAGGCGTCCTTCCACGCTGTCAAGGTCGTCTCGCCGCACGGATCCCCTGGTCGTCCGGTACGTCAGGACGCGGACGGGGGCGGGGAGTTGAAGGACCGCCGGAGACCGGAACCCGCGGTCACCGGACGCCGGCACTCACGGACGGCGGCACGGGCGCCCGCGGGCACCGGACGGGGGTAGTCACGGGCGGCGACACGGGCACCCGCAGGGATCGGACAGGGGGTACGCACAGGCGGCGGCACGGGCACCCGCGGGCGGCGGACAGGAGTACTCACGGGCGGCGGACAGGAGTACTAGCGGGCGGCGGGCCGGATCCCGTCTCAGACCCGAGGTTGATCGGACTCAGACCCGAGGTTGATCGAAAGTGGGCCCACGGGCGGACGCACGGCGCCGTCCCCGGCGCCTAGCGTGCCCGCATGACCCAATTCACCAGGGCCGTCGCGGCCACCGTCCTCACCTGTTCCCTCGCCTTGACGACCGGAGTCGCCACCGCGGCCGTCCCCGGTGCCCCCGTCCCCGGCGCGCGCACGGCGGCCGAGCAGCCGGCGCGGCCCGCCGTCCTCCCCGCGCCCACCGGACCGCACGCCGTCGGCAGCACGGTCCTGCCGCTGGTCGACCGGTCCCGCACCGACCCCTGGGTGCCCACCGCCGACGGGCGGGCGCTCATGGTCACGCTCCACTACCCGGCCGCGCGCTCCGGCGGCGGCGACCCCGCCCCGTACGCCACCCGGGAGGAGGCGCGGCTGCTCGCCGAGCAGCTCGGGCCCGGCGTCTCCGGCGACGTGCTCGCCCGGACCCGCACCCACAGCGGGACCGACGCGCGGCCCGCGCCGGGCCGCCACCCCCTGGTGCTCCTGTCCCCGGGCTTCAGCGTCTCCCGCTGGACGCTCACCTCCCTCGCCGAGGACCTCGCCTCGCGCGGCTACGTCGTCGCCTCCGTCGACCACGCCTACGAGTCGTACGGCATCAGCCTCCCCGGCGGCCGCACCCTCACCTGCGTCGCCTGCACGGCCCTCGACGAGGGCGGGGTGCACGGGAGCGTGGTCACCTCGACCCGCGCCGCCGACATGACGTACGTCCTGGACCGGCTCGTCGGCCCCCGGTCCGTCTGGCGGCACGCCGACGTCATCGACGCGCGCCGGATCGGCATGGCGGGCCACTCCATCGGAGGGGCGAGCGCGGCCACCGCGATGGCGGCCGACCGGCGCATCGACGCCGGGATCAACATGGACGGCGCCTTCTGGGAGAACCTTCCGGCGGAGGGCCTGCGGGGCCGTCCGTTCATGATGCTCGGGACCCACGACGAGACGCACCTGCCCGGCGGGGCCGACGCCAGCTGGGACCGGACGTGGTCCGCGCTCGACGGCTGGAAGCGCTGGATCACGCTGGCCGGGTCGGACCACTTCTCCTTCTCGGACGGCCCCGTGATCTCGCGTCACTTCGGCCTGCCCGAGACGGAGCTGCCCGCCGACCGGGCCGTCGCCCTCACCCGGACGTACGTCGCCGCCTTCTTCGACCGGCACCTGCGCGGACTCGCGCGACCGGTCCTGGACGGCCCGTCCGCGGCGAACCCGGAGGCGCACTTCCAGAACCCCTGACCGGGGCCGTGGCCCTCAGGAGCGGTACGGAACGTTCGCCGCCGCCCAGTCGGCCAGCACCCGCGCGCACCCGGCGACCGATTCGCGCCAGGTGCGCGCGGCGCCCTCGCCGGCCTCGTCGCTGACGTGCTTCACGATGCGCAGCGGCACCCCGGTGACCGCGGCGACGTGCGCGAGGGCGTACCCCTCCATGTCGACGAGGGCGGCCTGCTCCGCGAGCCGGGCGCGGGCGACCTCGTCCGAGATGAAGGTGTCGCCGGTGGCCAGGACCACGTCACCGCCGTCCGGCAGCGTCAGCGGCGCCCCGTAGGACTCGCCCGTCAGCATCGCGAGCAGCCGGCCGTCGAAGTCGTGCTGCACCACGGTGCCGACGACGTGCGTCCCGGTCAGTCCCGGCCGCAGTGCCCCGGCGGTTCCCAGGTTCACGATCCCGGACGGCCGGGGCCCCCGGCCGAGCACGGTCGCCAGTGCGGCCGAGGCGTTCACCTTGCCCATGCCGGTGAGCAGCACCGGCAGCCCCTTGTCGAGGAACTGCGCCTCTTCCTTGACGGCGAGTACCAGCAGGGGGCGGTCGCCCGTGATCTCTCCCAAGAGTTCCATGGGGGCCACGCTAGTTCGACGACCCGCCCGCCGTACAACCGGGAGGGGCCCCGGAACCGCCCGCCGGACAGGCACCGATCGCGCCCCGCGGGCCGTGACACAGGGTCACCTCCCTCCCACGCGCCGCCGTGACGCACGGTCGCGAGGACCCTCCCGGTGGCTTGTTCCGCGTGTCGGCCGGATTCTTTCCGCAGGACGCTTGTGCGCGGCCCCGGCGCCCGGCACGCTCCTCGTATGAACACGGCCAGGCATGCCAGTGAACGTCTGATGAGCTGGCCCTCGCTGACCCCCGGCCGTGCCCACTGCGGCGCCGAGGTCGGACTGGGCACCGCGACGCAGGAGATCGTGCACTTCCACGGTGAACACGAGGCCGACGTCCACCTGACCCGCGCCATGATCGCCAGACTGCGCCCGGCCCTCCTCGGATCGAGCGCCGTCCGGCTGCGCGCCGGATCCGGGTGGGTGACGGTCCGTCTGGACATGGGGTCCGACATCGACCTCCTCGCCACCCTGGTGAGCGCCGCCCTCCAGGCCAGCGGCTTCCCCGACGCCGTCCCGGACGGCTGCACCCGCACCCGCCCGGTCCCCGGCGTCCGCTGAGCCCCGGCCCCGCGTCACGCCCGCGCGACGCGGACAGGCCCTACGCCGGGACCGGGAACAGCAGGCACGTGCTGGTCGCGTGACCGAGCAGCCGGTCCTCCGCGTCGTACAGCCCCGCCTCCGCGAGCGCCGTGCGGCGCCCCCGGGTCAGCACCGTGCCGACCGCCCTGACCTTGCCGGTGGCGATCGTGACCGGACGGAGGAAACGGGTCGACAGGTCGAGCGAGGTGTACGCCGTGCCCCGGGGGAGCGTGGAGTGCACCGCGCACCCGGCCGCCGAGTCGAGCAGCGTCGCGTACACGCCGCCGTGCACGCTCCCGATCGGGTTGTAGTGCTCCTCGGCCGGCTCGAAGGAGAACACCACCCGCCCGTCCTCCACCTCTTCGAGGTCGAAGCCGAGGAGCGAGGCGATCGGCGGCCCCGGCAGCCGCCCGGCGGCGATCTCCCGCAGGAAGTCCAGCCCCGCCATCGTCCCCGCGGCCCGCGCGGAAGCCGCGGGGTCCTCCCACTCGACCGTGCGCGTCCGCCCCATGACCACTCTCCGCCCGACTCGACCTGCTGACTCTTTCCGGCGAAGCTAGCCGTCCTGAAAGCTGACTGTCAACGACGCAGTCAGGTGGCTAGAGTGTGACGATGAAGTGGCTGGAGACGGACACGGAGAACTGCTCGGTCCGGCGCACCCTGGACCTGGTCGGCGAGAAGTGGACCCTGCTGATCCTGCGGGACGCCTTCAACGGCGTACGCCGGTACGACGAGTTCCGCCGGCACCTCGGCCTCTCCGAGGCCGTCCTCGCCGACCGCCTCCGCAAGCTGGTCGCGGCGGAGGTCCTGCGCGCCGAGCCCTACCGCGAACCCGGCGCCCGCACGCGGTACGAGTACCGGCTCACCCCCAAGGGCGTCGACCTCTGGCCCGTGCTCCTCGCGCTCAAGCAGTGGGGCGACACCCACGCGGAGGTTCCCGAGGGCCCCGTCCTCGACATCCGCCACACCGACTGCGGAGCCCCCGTCCGCGTGGTCGTCCAGTGCGAGGGCGAGGAGCGGGCCGCCCTCTCCGTCCGCGACGTCACCGTCCGCCCCGGCCCCGGCGCCCGCCCCCTCCGCACCTGACCCCGCTCCGGGAACCCGGCGCCCGCGCCCCCCGCTCCACGAGTCCGCCCCGGCGCCCATACCCCGCGCCCACCCGTTCGGCCGTACTCCGCGATGCCGCGCCGCCGGGCCGGGTACCTCACGAGGCATGCCCTCCACATCCGGTCCGCCGCACGACGGTGCCCCCACCGAACACGGCCACTGGTTCCGGCGGCTCCACGACCGCGTCGCCGCCTCCTCCGTCGGCCTCGCGTGGAACCGCGGCCGCGCCATGGAACTCATGCACCGCGCCATGGGCTTCGCGGCGCTCAGCCTGCTCACCCTCGTGCCCCTCCTCATCGTCGTCGCGGCGGCCGACCTCGCCAGGGGACAGGGCTTCGCCCGCTGGCTCGTCCAGGGCCTCGGCGTCACCGAGGTCTCCCAGGAGGAGGTCGAGCAGCTCTTCGGCCGGCCGGGGCAGGCCCTGCAACGCACCACCGCCTTCGGCCTCGCCGCCCTCGCCGCCTTCGGCGTCACCTTCGGATCCGCCGTGCAGACCGGGTACGAACGGGTCTGGGACCTCCCCACGGCCCGCTGGCACACCATGTGGCGGCACGTCGTCTGGCTCGCCGTCCTCGTCGCGGCCCTCCTCGTCTTCGTCGCCTTCCCCGCCCCCGAGAACGCCCCGGCCCTCACCACCGCCGTCATCGCCCTCGGCGACACCCTGGGCACCTTCCTCTTCTTCTGGTGGTCCCAGCGCTTCCTGCTCTGCGGACGCATCCGCTGGCGCGCCCTCCTCCCCGGGGCCGTCCTCACCGCGCTCGGCCTCCTCGGGCTGCGGATCTTCTCCCAGCTCGTCTTCTCCCCCCTCATCGCCTCGAACGCGGTGACCTACGGCCAGTTCGGCACCGTCCTCGTCCTCCAGTCCTGGCTCGTCGGCGTCGGCTTCGTCGTCTACGGGGGCGCCCTCGTCGGCCGCCTCGTCCACGAACACCTCGTCCGCCGCCGTCTGCGCCGTCTCCGACCGAACGGCGTCTGACCCCGTGCCCCCCCGCCCGCGCGAAGGACGTGGTCACACGATCCGGTGATCCACCGGCGAGCGGCCGGGCCGCGCCTCCCGGGCCGCTTGGATGGAGGCGATCCCATCGGCCCGTCGAGAGAGAGCCGCCCCATGGCGAACACCTGGCTGCCGCCCGCCGAGTACGTAACGACCCTCCCGAGAGCGACGGCCTACGCCTGCCTCTACTTCACCGACACCGGGGGCCGCCCCTTCCAGATGCGCGCCACCTACCACTCCGGGACGTGGCAGTGGCCCGGCGGCAACATGGACCCGGGGGAGACCCCCTGGGAGACGGCGGTGCGCGAGTGCCACGAGGAGACCGGGATCGTCTTCACCGGAGAGCCCCGGCTGCTCGGCACCCACTTCACGACCGACCGGGGCGACGACTGGCCCGCCAACCACATCGGCTTCGTCTTCGACGGCGGCGAACTGACGGACGAGCAGATCGCCGCCGTCGTCCTCGACCCCGAGGAGCACAGCGAGTACGCCCTGCGCACGCTGGAGGAGTGGGGGCGGGAGATGGACCCGGCCGAGTTCGGCCGCCTCGCGGCGGTCGACCGCGCCCGCAGGACCGGGATCCCCGTGTACCTGGAGGCCGCCCCGGGGGAGCACTGACCGCGCCCCCGCGGGACCGCCCGGACGGGCGGTCCCGCGGGCGGCACGTCTCAGGGCCGGGGCCCACCGGGTGGGGGATGTCGGCCACGAGGCGCTCCGGAGTGTGCAGACGGAAGGTCTTGGGGACGGGCTTGGCGCCGAAGGCGGCTCCGACGGTGACCACGCCCTCGAAGTCACCGGTCAGCGCGCCCCCTCGAGCGCGGGCGGCGAGACCTCGACCGGCCGGGGCCCCGGTACAGGGACCTCCCGGCGCCGTCGTGGGCGGCGGCGGGGGGAGAGCCCGATCTCCGGGAAACACCTCCCCGCCGGGGGGACCTTCCGGCCCGGCCCGCTCCGGGACGGAGCGCCGGCCGCGCCCGCC
Organism: Streptomyces sp. NPDC088915; assembly: GCF_044749825.1. Classification (NCBI taxonomy): domain Bacteria; kingdom Bacillati; phylum Actinomycetota; class Actinomycetes; order Kitasatosporales; family Streptomycetaceae; genus Streptomyces; species Streptomyces sp. NPDC088915. The sequence continues at coordinate 34,629 of NZ_JBIVIR010000016.1, read as the reverse complement.
ACGACCGTACGGTTCCAACCGATGTGCGGTAAAAGTGCGCTATGTGCTGGAGTGCGACGGCCGACCTCTGGGCGGGCCTCGGGATCGGCGCCGTGGGCGTGGCCTGCCTCGCCTCCGTACGCCGCCCCGGGGACGCGCCGCTCGCCGCCCTGCCCCTGCTCCTGGGCGCCCACCAGGTCGTCGAGGCCGCCGTCTGGCACACCGGCGGCGGAGCCGGGCCCGCCACCCTCGCCTGGGCCGTCATCGCCCTGACCCTGCTGCCCCTCTGGCTGCCCGTCGGCGTCCTGACCGCCGCCCGCCCCGCCGACCGGCCGCGCCTGCTCGTCCCGCTCGCCGCCGGCCTCGCGACCGCCGGCGTCCTCGCCCACCGGCTCGCCACCCGCCCCGTCACCGCCGAGGTCCGCGGCCGCACCCTCGGCTACGTCGTCGACCTGCCGCACGCGCCGCTGGTCCTCGTCGCGTACCTCCTCGCCACCGTCGGCGCCCTGCTCCTCGCCCGCGACCGGCTCCTGCGGCTCCTCGGGCTCCTGACCGGGGCCGGAGCCGTCGTCTGCGCCCTCCTGTGGAGCACCGAGTTCGTCTCCACCTGGTGCGCCCTCGCTGCCGTCGCCTCCCTGCTACTGCTCGTCCGGGTGCGCGCCCGGGCGGGGCCCGATCCGCGTCCGATCCGGGGAAGCCCGTAACCCCCCGGCCGTTCAGCAGTTGACCAGGGCATGAAGAAGCGCAGCATGCTCGCCATCGCCTCCCTCGCCGCCGGTGTCGTCACCGCCCTCGTCACGCCTCCGCCGCAGGCGAACGCCGTCGTCGGGGACAACCCCATCGGCAGCCCCCTCGGCCTCCTCCAGCCGGACCACGGCGTCGGGAGCATCGTCCAGGACACCGTCCAGGGCGCCGGGGGCGGCCTCCAGTCCCCGGAGACCGGCGGACTGCTCTAGCCGGCCCCGTCCGTCCCCCGTGTCCGACGGCACGAACCGTGCCCCGCACCCCTACGGGCGGCGGGGCACCGGCGTGCCGAGACACGGCCGGAGGCAGCCCGTGCGCACCCGGTGCGCGAGTAATGACAGGATGTCCCCATGAGCGACAACGTTTACTTCGACATCACCATCAACGACGAGCCCGCGGGCCGCATCGTCTTCCAGCTGTTCGACGACGTCGTGCCGAAGACCGCGCAGAACTTCCGCGAGCTCGCCACCGGCCAGCACGGCTTCGGCTACGCCGGTTCCCCGTTCCACCGCGTCATCCCGAACTTCATGCTCCAGGGCGGTGACTTCACCAACGGCAACGGCACCGGCGGCAAGAGCATCTACGGCGAGAAGTTCGCGGACGAGAACTTCCAGCTGAAGCACGACCGCCCGTTCCTGCTCTCGATGGCCAACGCCGGCAAGAACACCAACGGCTCGCAGTTCTTCATCACCACGATCGTCACCGACTGGCTCGACGGCAAGCACGTCGTCTTCGGCGAGGTCGTCGAGGGCCAGGACCTGGTCAAGAAGATCGAGGGCCTCGGCTCCGGCTCCGGCGCCACCAAGGCCTCCATCAAGGTCGCCGACTCCGGCGTCGTGAAGGCCTGATCGCCTTCCGGAGCTGAGCGGAGGGCCCCGGGCCCCGCTCACAGACCCCGGCCGGGGCGGGAACGCGGTCCCACGGACCCGCGTCCCCGCCCCGCCGCGTGCGCCGGCCCGGTCCCGGGCTCAGGCGAACGCGCCCGCGTGGCGCTCCGCCCACGCCGAGAACGGCCGCGGCGCGCGCCCGAGGACCCGCTCCACGTCCGGGCTCACCCGCCGCTCCTCCTCGCCGGGATCGCCCATCACCGACAGCATCCCGTCGACGGCCTCCTCCGGCAGGAACCGCACCATCCGCTCCCGGGCCTCGCCCGCGCCCAGCGCCACGAACCCCACCGGAGCACCCACCGCCTCCGCCAGCGCCCGCACCTGCTCACGCGGCGTCACCGCGACCGGACCCGTGAGCACGTACGTCCGCCCCGCGTGCGCCGGACCGCGCAGCGCGGCGGCCGCGACCTCCGCGATGTCCGCCGGATCCACGACGGGCAGGGCCACGTCGGCGAAGGGGGCCGCCACCGTACGGGCCGAGCGCACCCGTTCGGCCCAGAGGAAGGCGTTGGAGGCGAAGCCGCCCGGACGCAGGACCGTCCACTCCAGGCCCGACCCCCGTACCGCCTCCTCGCACGCGCGCAGCGGCGCGTGCGACACCGATTCGGGTCGCGTCCCCACCAGTTGCGAGGACTGGAGCACGATCCGCCGCACCCCGCGGGCCACCGCCGCCGCCACGATCTCGCGCGGACGCAGGTCGTGTCCGAGCCCCGCGACGAGCAGGTACACCGCCCCGGCCCCCTCGAACAACCCCTCGAGACCGTCGACATCCGCCAGGTCGCCCCGCCGGTGCGTCACCCCGGCGGGCAGCTCCCCGGCCTCGCGGCGGCTCACCGCCACGACCTCCTCGCCGGCCGCGGCCAGCGCCTCCACCAGCGGTCGCCCGACGTTCCCGGTCGCTCCGGTCACCACGATCACGACTGTTCCCCTCCAGGAAGTCCGCGGCGGGGCGTGGGCGCCCCGCCGTCCTCGTGACCCCATCCTGGAAGTCGAACAGGCCATCTTCCGGCCGGTTCGGGAAGCCGGTTCCGCAAGCCGTTCCGACAGGTCCGGAACGGCCCGGGGGAGGGCTCAGCCCTCGGAGGAGCCCTGCTCGCCGAAACGCCGTTCGAACCGGGCGATCCGGCCCTCGGTGTCCACGGTCCGCGCCTTGCCCGTGTAGAAGGGGTGGCTCTCGGAGGAGATCTCGACGTCGATCACGGGGTACGTGTTGCCGTCGTCCCACTCGATGGTCCGGTCGCTGGTCGCGGTGGAGCGGGTCAGAAACGCGTACCCGGCCGAGCGGTCGCGGAAGACCACCGGGCCGTACTCGGGCTGCTTGTCCTGCTGCACGTGTCCTCCTCGGGCTGCCGCCCTGACTCGTCCGGCCTGATCGGCACGGCACTCCCAGCCTCCCCGGGGCCGCGGCCGCCGACCAGTGCCACGGGCCCGACCGGGTGACGGGCCCCACGCGCGCGTACCCCTCGACAGGGGGCGCCAACCGATGCCGACGGGCAACGCGGCCACCCCTTGCGGCCGTCCGACCGACAAGGAACCTCCGTACGGCTCAGCCGCCCTCCGGCCACCGTGCCGCGAGCAGCAGGGCGATGTCGTCCGGCCGGGACGTGGCCTGCCGGGCCTCCCTGGTCAGCCGGTCGGCCGTCTCCGAGAGCGGCAGGGAGGCCGTCGCGGCGAGCGCCCGGCGCAGCCGCTCGATCCCCTCGTCGATGTCCCTCCCCGGCCGCTCCACGAGACCGTCCGTGAACAGCGCGAGGACCGCCCCCGGGGCCAGTCGCAGCCGGGACACCGGGTACGAGGCCCCGTCGTCGATCCCCAGGACCATCCCGCCCGCCAGCTCCACCTGCTCGGCCGTCCCGTCCGGCCGCAGCAGCAGCGGCTGCGGATGCCCCGCCCGCACCGCCCGCGCCTCGCCCGTCTCCGGATCGAGCAGGACGTAGCAGCAGCTCGCGAACTGCCCCGGGTCCAGGTCGATCAGCAGCCGGTTGGTGCCCCGCATGACGTCCTGCGGCCGGTGGCCCCCGAGCGCGAACGCGCGCACCGCGCTGCGCAGCTGACCCATCGTGGCGGCGGCCGCCACCCCGTGGCCCTGCACGTCGCCGATGACCAGGGCGAGCCGCCCCTGACCCGTCTCGATCACGTCGTACCAGTCCCCGCCCACGTCCATGCCCTGTGTGCCCGGCAGGTAGCGGCCCACCGTGTCCACCCCGACCCGGACCGGCAGCCGGTGCGGCAGCAGCGCGTCCTGGAGCCCCCGCGCGACCGCCGACTCCGTGTCGTACCGCTGCGCCCGCTCCAGGGCCTGCGCGATCAGCCCCGCGAGCGCCGTGAGCACGGTCCGCTCCTCCGGGCCGAAGCCGCGGGGCTGGTCGAAGCCGAGGATGCAGGAGCCCACCGGCCGGCCCGAGGCGATCAGCGGCAGGAACGCCCGGGCCCCCGACTCCGCGTCCAGCGGAAGGTCCGGATAGGCCCGGCCCAACTGCTCCATCGACTCGAAGAAAAGCGGTCTGCCCGTCGTCAGCGTCTCCACCCCCGGCACCCGCGCGTCGAGCCCCACCCCGTCGAAGGGTTCGAGGAAGCCCTGCGGGAAACCCGTCTCCCACGCCAGGTAGAGGCGCCGGTCGCTCAGCAGGTAGATCGCGAGCTGCCGCCCGCCGAACGCCGGCAGCAGCTCCTCCGTCACCACCGCCGACACCTGGCGCGCCGTCACCGCCTCGGTGAGCGCGATCGCGAGCGCCACCGGCCGGTACAGGTCCGCCGCCCGGTCCCCGGGCGAGGCGAGGCCGTCCGTGAAGCGCCGGCCCGTCCCGGCCCTGTGCGCGAGGCCCGCCGGACCCTCCTCGGGGAGGAGCACCATCGTCACCCCGTCCCGCCCCGGGTGCAGGGAGACGGACAGCCACGTGCCCCCCTCCGGGCGGGCCAGGAAGCGCACCGGCTCCCCGGAGAGGAGGGCGGCCCGCATCTGCTCCTTGTGGAAGGTGTGTCCGAACCAGGGCAGCGCCTCCCACAGCGGCCGCCCGGCCAGGTCCCTGCGCGGCCGGCCGAGGAGCTGTTCCGTGCGCTCGTTGACGTACGTGACGCGGCCGAGCCGGTCGACGGCCAGGATCGCCTGCGGCAGCCGGTCGGTGGCGCCCGAGCCGATCAGACCGGTGCCGAGGTCGACGAGGGTGCCCACGAGCCGGGACCCGTTCTCGGTGCCGGTCCGCCGCGCGCGTGCGGACACCTCCAGGAGGTGCAGCCCGCCGTCCGGGCCCTTCAGCCGGAGCCTGCGCACCAGGGGGCGCCCGCCGGCGCCCGCCGCGTGCCGGGCCGCCGCCCACAGCGCGTACCCGTCCTCCGGCTCCAGGAGGGACGTGAGGAGTTCGATCGTGCAGGGCGAGGTCACGCCCGCCCCGAGGATCCTCAGGAGCCCGTCGTCCATCGTGACGGTGCCCGAGAGCAGGTCCCAGTCGAAGGAGCCGAACCGCACCGGGGGCCCCGAACCGGTCGGCAGCTGCACGCACACGGGATCGCCCGCCCACTCGACCGCCGTCCCCTGGCGGGACAGCTCGGTCAGGGCCTCGCCGAGCCGGAGCGCGCCCCGTGTCATCCGGCTCCGGTCCCGCGCGTCCACCGGTATGCCCGGGGTGGGCGCGCGCAGCGCCACGAGCACGCCGAAGCGCTCGCGGCCCGCGAGGACCGGCGCGTACAGCGAGGCGAAGGGGAACGGCAGGCTCGCCACCAGTTGGGGGAAGCGCCGCATCGCCTCCTCGACGTCGGCGAGGTGGACGGCCTGGCCCGAACGATGGACCTCGGCCACCGGGAACGGGCGGTTGGCGTGCATCCGCCACCACGGACGGAACAACGGCCCCGGCAGCCCCACGAGGATCGCGAGCCGCAGCAACCCCGGTGTCTCGGAGCGCAGGTACACCCCGCCCGCGTAGCCGCCGACCTCCTCCACGGCCCCGAGCGCCGCCTCCGCGAGCGCCCACGTCAGGGCGCCGGAAGCGGGCTCGTCGCCGGCTCCGCTCCCGGACGGACGCCCGGTACCGCCCGCCGGGCCGGGGCCGGAAGCGTCGCGCGAGGTCACACAGCCAGCATGCCCCCGGGGCCGAAGCCCCCGCATCCCGGAAGGCTCCCCGCCGAATGGAGTCGTTGACCGTTCGCGTCCGGGCCGTCACACTCGGTGGTCGACCGCCGCCGTCGACGCGCGGCGGCGCCACCGCGCGACCAGGGGGCACGATGACCGGCCGGGTTCTTCCGTACGACGTCCACGGCGAAGGGCCGGGCAGGGCCCTCGTCCTCCACGGCTGGTTCGGCGACCGCACCGGCTTCGTCCCGCTCCGCGCCCACCTGGACGCCTCCGTCGGCACCTACGCCTTCGTCGACTGCCGGGGCTACGGCGAGGCCCTCGACCACGAGGGCGCCTACACGATGGAGGAGGTGGCGGCCGACGCCCTGGCGGTCGCCGACGACCTCGGCTGGGACTCCTTCTCCGTCATCGGCCACTCGATGGGCGGCAAGGCGGCCCAGCTGGTGCTCCTCGAAGCCCCCGACCGGGTCCGCTCGCTCATCGGCGTCTCGCCGGTCTCCGCCGCCGGGTTCCCCCTCGACGAGGCGTCCTGGGACCTCTTCGCCGGGGCCGCGGGGGAGCCGGCCAACCGGCGCGCGATCATCGACCGCACCACCGGCGGCCGGTACGACGACGCCTGGCTGGGCGCGCTCGTCGACCGCTCCCTCAACCGCTCCTCCGCCACGGCCTTCCGCGCCTACCTGGACTCCTGGTCCCGCGCCGACTTCCACGAGCGCGTCCGCGACAACCCCACGCCCGTCCTCCTCGTCGTCGGCGCGCACGACCCGGCGCTCGGCACCGAGGCGATGGAGGGCACCTGGCTGCGCTGGTACCCCAACGCGCGCCTCGAAGTCATCGAGGACGCCGGGCACTACGCCCCCGAGGAGACCCCGCGGGCCCTCGCCGAGGCCATCGAGGCCTTCCTCGCCGCCTGAAGCGGGGGACGCCCGGGGCCCGCTCGCCTCGCCGAGCGGGCCTGCGTGCCTACCCTGGAGGGACGTGGTCGTCCGTCCCGGGCCCGCCCGGACGGGCGCACAGGCGGAAGGGCGTCGGACCATGGTCTTCAGCGATCGCAGCGACGCGGGACGGCGGCTCGCCGCCCGGCTCGCCCACCTCGAGGGCCAGGACGTCGTGGTCCTCGGTCTTCCGCGCGGCGGCGTGCCGGTGGCCGTCGAGGTCGCCGACGCCCTCGACGCCCCCCTCGACATCTGTCTCGTCCGGAAGCTGGGCGTGCCCCACCGGCCGGAGGTCGCGATGGGCGCGATCGGCGAGGGCGGGGTCCGGGTGCTCAACGAGCAGGTGCTCCACGAGGCCGGTGTGGACGCCCGGGCGCTCGCCGCCGTGGAGGAGCGCGAGCTGGCCGAGCTGGAGCAGCGCGCCCGCCGCTACCGGGGCAGCCGGACGCCCGTACCCCTGGAAGGGCGGACGGTCCTCGTCGTCGACGACGGGCTCGCCACCGGCGCCACGGCCCTGGCGGCCTGCCGGGTGGTCCGCGCCCGGGGCGCGGCCCGGATCGTCCTCGCGGTGCCGGTCGCGCCGCCCGGCTGGACGGCCCGGCTCGGCGGCGAGGCCGACGAGACCGTCGGCGTCGACACCCCGGAGGGGTTCTACGCGGTCGGCCAGTTCTACCGGGACTTCCCGCAGACGCCGGACGACGAGGTGATCGCCTGTCTGGACCGGAGCCGGGCCGCGCGCGACCCCGTCGTCCGGGACGAGGAGGTGCGGATCCCGGTCGAGGGCGCCACCCTCGCGGGGAGGCTCGCCGTGCCCGAGGGGGCCGCCGGCCTCGTCCTGTTCGCCCACGGCAGCGGCAGCAGCCGCCACAGCCCCCGGAACCGGGCGGTCGCCGCGGAGCTGAACCGGGCCGGACTCGGGACCCTGCTGTTCGACCTGCTGAGCGAGGCGGAGGCGACCGACCGGGCGCACGTCTTCGACACCCCGCTCCTCGCGGGCCGGCTCGCCGGGGTCACGAAGCGGCTGGCCGGGCGGCCCGGCGTCGCGGGGCTCCCGCTCGGCTACTTCGGGGCGAGCACGGGAGCGGCGGCCGCGCTGTGGGCGGCGGGCGACCCCGCGTCCCCCGTCGCCGCCGTCGTCTCGCGCGGCGGCCGGCCGGACCTCGCGGCCGACCGGCTCGCCGGGGTGCGGGCCCCGACCCTCTTGGTGGTGGGCGGCGACGACCCGCTGGTCCTGGACCTCAACCGGCGGGCCGGGGCGCTGCTGCGCTGCGAGAACCGGCTGGCCGTGGTGGAGGGCGCCACCCACCTCTTCGAGGAGCCCGGCGCCCTGGAGGAGGTGGCGGAGCTCGCCACCTCCTGGTTCACCGCGCACTTCCGGGGCCGGGGCGCCCCGGAAGCGTCCGGTGCGGACTAGTACGCGCTGTCGACGTTGTCGATGGAGCCGTAGCGGTCGGCCGCGTAGTTGCAGGCGGCGGTGATGTTGGCGACCGGGTCGTACATGTCCATCGACGTGCCGGGCACGTGGTAGGCCAGGAAGGTCGGCTCGATGACCTGGAGGAGGCCCTTCGAGGGGGTGCCATTGACGGCGTTGATGTCCCAGTTGTTGATGGCCAGCGGGTTCCCGGAGGACTCGCGCATGATGTTGCGGTGGATGCCCTCGTAGGAACCGGGGATGCCGTGCTGGGCCATGACGTCCAGCGACTGCCGGATCCAGCCGTCCAGGTTGTCGGCGTACTGGGTGGCGGCGACCGGGGCGGCCTCGACCGGGGTGGCCGGAGCGGCGACGGCCGGGGCGGCGGCGGAGGCCCCCGTGCCGGTGTCGGCGGACGGGGCGGCCGCGCGGCGCTCGGAGCGGTTCGCCCGGTCGGTCGAAGTGGACTTCTCCGCCTTCGCGGTGGCCTTCCGCTCCGCCTTTTCCTGCGTCTTCGGCTGCGCCGGGGCAGCCTTGGCGGCGCCCCGATGAATCGTCAGTTCCAGACCCGGGTGGATGAGTGACGGATTGTCACCCACGGCGCTCTGGTTGGCACGGTAAAGGCTCTTCCAGCCCCCCTGAATTCCCTTCTTGTGGGCGATCAGGGAAAGCGAGTCACCGCTCACGACGGTGTACGTGCGCGTGGCCTCCGGAGCGGCCGGAGCCTTGGCGGCGGCCGGGGCGGCGGGGGCGGTGAAGGCCTTGGCGGCGATCTCCGGGGCCGGGGCGGCGGGCGCGGCGCCGGCCGTGGCGGGGGCGATCAGGGGCAGGGACAGCGCGGCCCCACCCGTGCCGACCAGGGCGAGTCCACGGGAGATGTGGTTGCGGCGGGGGCGGCGGTGCTTACCGTGTGCAGGCATGACGGGATTCCTCTCCGGCGCCTACGAGGTGAGCTGTCGGGTTCGGACGGGAGATGTCCGGCCGCGCGCACGCGGCTGCACCCCGAGCCGTTCCGGATTCCGGACCGGCGTATTCGTGGGTCCCCCGCTCCTGCCGTCGGGTGAAAAGGGAGGTTTCCGAGCGGTGGCAGGATTAGGCGTTCCGCTCGAATGGGGGTGACCGTAGGCCAGTAATACGGCGAATAACAAGAGGATCAGAGCGGCGGCCCCGGTAAATGGATCACCGAATTCGGGGAATTCAAGATCGGCCGGGCTCCGGAAGCGCCGAACTTCCTTGTGCGGTACGGGGTGGGGGAGGGCGGCGCCGTGCGGCGGGCCGTGCGGAGTGAGTCGCGTCACCCGGTGAGTTATGTCCGAATATGCGACGTAATTCCATTGATGGGGAAATAAGGCGAAAATCGATGGAGTGGGGCCTCTGGGGCATGAAGAGCCGTTGTAGCGGCATTCGGGGGCACTCAAGGGCAAAGCAGGCAAAGCCGACATTCTTCTTGAAGGATGGAGTGACCGACCCAGGAGCCGCCCGATGCCCCCCGCCGCCCCCCAGCTCACCCCCGCCGCCCCCGCCGCCCCCGACGTCCTCGACCGTGAGGCGGCCGCCCTCTACGAGAGCGCCGTCTGGCAGCGGATCGTCACCGACTGGCCCGCCCCCGCCCCCGTACCGCTCGCGCCCGCGCCCGCCCCCGCCCCGCTGCCGCCGGGCGAGGAGGGGAGCTGGCGGGACCTGCTCAGCGTGCCCGTCGAGCGGCTCGTGGCCGAGGCGCTCGACGCGCTCCCGGCGCCGGGCCCCGCCGAGCGCCGCCTCCCCGGCCGGATCGGAGCCGTCCTGCCGGACCGCCTCCACGTCTGGCGCCGCGTCGGCCGGGCCGAGCTGCGCCCCTCGGTCCACCTCGGCTACGCGCGCCTCGTCCTGACCGAGTGGGGCTGGCAGAACGCCCCGTACAAGCTGCGCGACAGGCGGGGGGCCCGCTGTGTCTGCGGGGCGCTCCTCGCCGCCCACCGCCTCGGCTACGGCGGCGCGGACACCATGAACGAGGCGGCCGCCTGGATCATGACCGAGCTGCGGTCGCGGGGGTGGCGGGACCTCATCGGGCCGTGGAACCGGGCCCCCGGGCGCACGGCCGACGACGCCCTCGCCCTCCTCGACGCCACGATCCACCGCGCCGCGCACGCCGGCCGCTGACGGCGCCGCCCGGGCGCGGGGCCCCCGTACGCCCCCGCGCCCGGGCCGCCGTGATCAGCCGCTGACGCTCGGGGCGCCGTTCTCGATGTGGCCGGTGTACCGGCGCGACCAGGTCCCGTCGACGCCGGTGGTGATCGTGAAGTCGTACCAGCCCTTGTGGTAGGCCACGGCGTTGAAGAAGTCCTCGGTGCCGGAGTTCGCCGGCACCGTGTACGTCCACGGTCCGTCCGTCCGGTAGGCGTTGGAGCGGATCGTGAAGGTGACGGGCCCGCCGGAGGCGTTGGTCATCCTGAACCAGAGGGCCGTCTTGCCCGTCCCCGGCTCGGTCGCGAACCGGGCCGCCACCTCGACGTCCTTGCCCGCCTTGGAGGCGTCGCCGATGAACCGGCGCAGGAAGCGGTTGGGCCCCATCATCGAGATGTCGTACTTCCCGGACCCCGAGCCGGTGCCGATGTTGAAGAAGTCGGTGGCCGTGCCGCCGGGGTCCACGGTGTACTGCCAGGCGGCCGTGTCGCGGTGCTGGTGCGGGTGGATCGAGAAGTGCGCGGCCCGCCTGGCCTCCGCCCCCTGGTTCGTCATCGAGAACCAGGCCAGGATCTTGCCGCCGGAGCCGAACTCGAAGCGGTCCAGGTTGCCGTTCACCTGGTACGGCAGGGCGCGCGCCGGCCGGGTGCCGGACTCCTGCGCGGGCAGGGCGTTGTTCTGCGGGACCGGGTTCGGCAGCGGCCCGCAGGTGCTCTGGCCGATGACCTTCGCCGTGGACGGAAGCCCGGCGGGCACTCCGTACACCGGGTGGGCGAAGTCGAAGACGCCGGTCAGGTCGCCCGTCACCCTCCGCCGCCAGGCGCTGATGTTCGGGCAGGCGGCCGGGGTGCCGAGGGCCGTCGTCCAGGTCTCCAGGAAGCGCAGCACGGAGGTGTGGTCGAAGACCTCGGAGCTCACCCAGCCGCCCCGGGTCCACGGGGACATGACGAGCATGGGGACGCGGAAGCCCAGGCCGATCGGCACGCCGTCGAGGTACTCGCCCGGGGTGCCCGGCGGGGCGACCGGCGGCGGCACGTGGTCGAAGAAGCCGTCGTTCTCGTCGTAGTTGAGGAACAGCACCGTCGAGTCGAACACCTCGGCGTCGGCGGCGAGCGCGCGGTGGACGAGGTCGACGAAGTGCGCGCCGTCGCCGGGCGGGGCGTAGGGGTGCTCGGAGAACGCCTCGCTCGCGACCACCCACGACACCTGCGGCAGGGTCCCCGCGAGCACGTCCGCGCGGATCGCCGCCGCGATGTCGTCCGGGGTCGAGCCGGTCACCTTCGGGACCGAGCCCATGCCCCGGTCGTACAGCGGGTCGCCGGGCCGCGCGTCGGTGAACCTCTTGAAGTACGCGAGGCCGTTGTCGCCGTAGTTGTCCTGGGCGTTCTGGTAGACCTTCCAGCTCACCCCGGCGCGCTGGAGCGCCTCCGCGTACGTCTCCCAGGTCAGGCCCCGCTCCTCGCCGCCGTCCTTGCTGGAGGCGTCGATCTTCCCGCTCCACAGGAAGGTGCGGTTGGGGCCGGTGGCGCTGAGCGCCGAGCAGAAGTACGCGTCGCAGATCGTGTAGTGGTCGGCGAGCGCGTGGTGGAAGGGGATGTCCTCGCGGTCGAGGTGGCCGAGGGTGCGGACGTTGCCCACGCCCGTCACCCAGTTGTCGAGGCGTCCCTTGTTCCAGGCCGCGTGCTGCGAGGTCCAGCTGTGCGGCAGGTCGCCGCTGCACTGTGCGAGGGTCTCCCCGTCCGCTCCGCCGGCCGGCGGGGTGTCGCTGAGCTTCCACGGGTACTGACGGCCGCCCAGATGGGGCTGGTTGAACGTCCCCCAGCCGCCGGGCAGGTTGCCCGCCGCGCGGTCGGCGAAGCCCCGCACCCCGCGCAGGGTGCCGAAGTAGTGGTCGAAGCTGCGGTTCTCCTGCATGAGGATCACCACGTGGCGGACGTCGGTGAGGGTGCCGGTCGCGGCCCGCGCGGCGGCCGACGCGGGTGCCGGCGGCAGCGCCGCCCCCGCCACGAGCCCCGCGCCGATGCCGACGAACCCCCTGCGGCTGATGGGAATCATGCCCCGCCTCTCGTGTCACGGTGTGCCCCGGCGGCACGTCGGACACATGATGGAGGCGGGGGCGGCCAAAGGTATACGCCCGTGCGGTAATTACTGGGTTAACAGCCGGGATTCCCGGGATCCTGGACCGATGATTGGTCCGACTGCGTACCAATGGCGACGGGTGGGTCAGACGGTGACGACCTTCACCCCGGCCTCGGTGAGCTGGGCGGCCGTCTCCGGCGCGATGCCCGTGTCGGTCACCAGGGTGTCGATCCGGTCCAGACCACAGATCCGCGCGAACGCCCGGCGGCCCATCTTCGAGGAGTCGGTCACCACGACGACCCGGCTCGCCCGCTCCGCGAAGAGGCGGCTGATGCTCGCCTCGTCCTCGTGGTGCGCCATCACGCCCAGCTCGGCGTCGACCCCGTCGACCCCGAGCACCACCACGTCGAGCACCACCTCGCTGAGCACCCCGACCGTCAGCGGGCCGACCAGTTCGTAGGTCTGGGGACGGGCGACGCCGCCCGTCGTGACGATCTTGATCTGCGGGCGCACCGCCAACTCGCCCGCGATGTTCAGCGCGTTGGTGACCACGGTCAGCGCCGGCCCCGCGGACGCCGTCACCGGCCCCGGGACCTCGGCGCGCCCGCTCGCGAACCGCAGCGCCAGCGCCCGCGCCACCTCCGTCGTCGTCGTGCCGCCGTTGAGTCCGACGACCTCGCCGGGCGCGACCAGATCGGCCGCGGCCTCCGCGATCCGCTTCTTCTCCGGCGCGTGCCGCGTCGACTTGTACCGCAGGGGGAGTTCGTACGACACGCCGTGTGCGACCGCGCCGCCCCGCGTCCGTACGAGAAGCTGCTGCTCGGCGAGTTCGTCGAGGTCCCGGCGGATCGTGGCCGCGGAGACGTCGAGCGTCGTCGCCGCCTCCTCCACCTCGATCTTTCCCGAGGCCGCCAGTAGTTCGAGGAGCGTGTTCCACCGCTCGTGCTTGGACATGGGTCCCTCCCTCCCGGTCGTGCGAGCGTCCGATTCTAGCCTCCGACGGGCGGGGGATCTGGAAACAGCGTGCATGTTTCTGCTTGAATGGCTTCGAATTCAAGCATGTTCATTCAATATCGCGCAGTCTTTCTTGCAAGGAGATCGGGATGAGCACCACTCGCACCGCCGTGGAGATCGCCTCTCAGCCGGCGACCTGGCGCCAGGCGGCCCGCACCCTGCCCCGGCACGTCGCCGCCCTGCCCCGCCGGGGCGAGCGGGTCGCGGTCGTCGGCTGCGGCACCTCCTGGTTCATGGCCCTGGCCTACGCCGAGCTGCGCGAGTCCGGCGGCCACGGCGAGACCGACGCCTTCGCGGCCTCCGAGTTCCCCCACGGACGCCGCTACGACCGGGTCGTGGCGATCACCCGCTCCGGCACCACCAGCGAGGTCCTCGCCGTGCTCTCCCGGCTGCGCGGCACCGTGCCCACGGGCGCGGTCACGGCCGACCCCGCCACCCCGGTGATGGACCTCGCCGACGAGGTCGCCGTCCTCGACTTCGCGGACGAGGAGTCGGTCGTCCAGACCCGCTTCGCCACCACCGCGCTCGCCCTCTTCCGCGCGCACCTGGAGGCCGAGGACGCCCTCCCCGAGGGCACGGCCACCGTCGAGGACGCGGCGCGGGACGCCGAACAGGCCCTCTCCTCCCCGCTGGACGAGAACGTCCTCACGGCCGAACAGTTCACCTTCCTCGGCAGCGGCTGGACCTACGGACTCGCCCTGGAGGCCGGACTCAAGATGCGCGAGGCGGCGGGCGCGTGGACGGAGGCGTACCCCGCGATGGAGTACCGCCACGGCCCGATCAGCATCACCGGCCCCGGCCGGGTCGCCTGGGGCTTCGGCGCCCTGCCCGCCGGACTCGCGGACGACGTGCGGAAGGTCGGCGGCATCCTCTCCGAGAGCGGCCTCGACCCCCTCGCGGACCTGGTCCGCGCCCAGCGCCTCGCCGTCGCCGTCGCCGAGGCCCAGGGACTGAACCCGGACACCCCCCGCAACCTGACCCGCTCCGTGGTCCTCTCCGACGTCCATGCCTGACGAGCCGGTGTCCATGCCCGACCGCCGCCTCGACCGCCGCCCCGTTCGCCGCACCCCGGAAGAAGACGTGCCATGCCGCTGACGCCGACCGACGAGATCGCCCGCCGCGCCCGCGCGGCGGGCACCGGAGTGGGGGCCTTCAACGTCCTCCAGCTCGAACACGCCCAGGCCATCGTGGCCGGCGCCGAGAACGCCGACCGGCCGGTCGTCCTCCAGATCAGCGAGAACACCGTCCGCTACCACGGCGCCCTGGAGCCGGTCGCCCTCGCCTCCCTGGCGGTCGCCCGCGCCGCCAAGGTGCCCGTCGCCGTCCACCTCGACCACGCCGAGAACCCCGACCTCGTCCGCGAGGCCGTCGGACTCGGCCTGGGCTCGGTCATGTTCGACGCCTCGAAGCTCCCCTACGACGAGAACGTCGCCGCGACCCGGGAGGTCGTGGAGGAGTGCCACCGCCACGGCGTCTGGGTCGAGGCCGAACTCGGCGAGGTCGGCGGCAAGGGCGGCGCCCACACCCCGGGCGTGCGCACGGACCCGGAGGAGGCCCGCGCCTTCGTCGCCGCCACCGGCGTCGACGCCCTCGCCGTCGCCGTCGGCAGCTCCCACCAGATGCTGACCCGGGACGCGGTCCTCGACTTCGACCTGATCGCCCGGCTGCGCGTCGCGGTCGACGTCCCCCTGGTCCTGCACGGCTCCTCGGGGGTCTCGAACGCGGACCTCGCCACCGCCGTCACCGCCGGCATGACCAAGGTGAACGTCTCCACCCACCTGAACAAGGCCTTCACCCGGGCGGTCCGCGACCACCTCGCCGACCACCCCGACGCGGTCGACCCCCGCCACTACCTGACCCCGGCCCGCGCGGCCGTGGCCCGGGAGGTCGCCCACCTCCTGACGGTCCTGGCCCCGGCCTGACCGGCGCGGGCGCGGCCCCTCACACCTCCCGGAGCGCGGTGAGGAGGCCGCGCACGGCGGGCAGGGCGAGCGAGGACTCCCGCACCGCCGCGTGGATCGCGCGCACCGGCTCCGGACCGCGGACCCTGCGGACGACCACGCCCGGGTGGCGGCTGCCCAGACCCATCAGCGGAACCAGGCTGACGCCGAGACCGGCCGCGACGAAACCCTGCGCGGTGGCGTACTCCTCGCACTCCACCGCCACGTCCGGACTGAACCCGGCCGCCGCGCAGGCCTCCAGGACCGCGTCGAGGCAGGGCCCCGGACGCTCGCTGCCGACCCACGGTTCGGTGGCGAGCTCCGCCAGCTCGACCGCGGCGCGGCGGCCGGCGAGCGGATGCCCCTTCGGCAGCACGGCCCGGTACGGGTCGTCGACCAGATGGACGAGCCGGAGTCCCTCGCCGTACGCGTCCGGGCCGCCCCGGGGCCGTACGACGAGGGTGAGGTCCGCGTCCGGGTCGGGCGCGCCCTCCGCGATCCTCAGATCGACCCGCACACCGGGGTGTTCGGCACGGAAGCGGGCCAGGGCGGGGGCGACGAGGTCGGCGCCCGCCGTGGCGAAGTAGCGGACCGAGATCCGCCCCGTACGTCCCGCCCGCAGGTCCGCGAGGGCGGTCTCGGCCTCCGCCACCCGGCGGCCGATGGCGGCGGCGTGCTCGGTGAGCAGCCGCCCGGCGGCGGTCGGCCGCACGCCCCGGCCGAAGCGTTCGAGCAGCGCGATGCCCGCCTCCTTCTCCAGGACGGCGATCTGCTGACTCACGGCGGAAGGGGTGTAACCCAGGTGCGCGGCGGCGCCCGTGACGGAGCCGCTGGCGACGACGGCCCGGAGCACCTGCATGCGTCTCACGTCCAGCATGTAGCAGAGCTTAACGCCGGGTGCACGATTCTTCGCTTGTCCTGCACGGCGGGGACGGGAGAGCGTGAGGGCATGACTTCGGCGATACGCATGGGCGTCCTCGCCCTGCTCTGGGGCTCGGGCTTCCTCTGGATCAAGATCTCCCTCAACGAGGGCCTCACTCCGGGGTGGATCACCTTCGTACGGTGCCTCCTCGGCGCGGCGGTGCTCCTGGCGCTCGCGCTCGGGGCCGGGCAGCGGCTGCCGCGCGACCGGGGCACCTGGGGGCGCCTCGCCGTCGCCGCCCTCTTCTGCAACGCGCTGCCGTTCCTGCTCTTCTCGGTCGGCGAGCAGACCGTCGACAGCGGAGTGGCGGGCGTCCTGAACGCCACCACCCCGCTCTGGTCCCTCCTCATCGGTCTGGGCCTGGGCACGGAACGCCCGCTCCGCGCCGCCCGCCTCGGCGGCCTCGTCCTCGGCTTCGCCGGCGTCCTGCTGATCTTCGCGCCCTGGAGCGCGGGCTCCGGCCTCCTGAGCGGAGGCGCGCTCGCCCTGCTCGGCGCGTCCGCGAGCTACGCGGTGGCCTTCGCGTACATGGCCCGCCGGCTCACCGGCCGGGGCACCGCCCCGCTGGCCCTCTCCGCCGCACAGCTCCTGGCGGCGGCCGTCCTGAGCGCGCCGGCCCCGGCGGCCGGCGGTCCGGCGACGGTGACCTGGACCGGAGTGCTCGCGGTCGGCGTCCTCGGCGTCCTCGCGACCGGGGTCACCTTCCACCTGAACTACCGCATGATCGCGGAGGAGGGACCCACCAGCGCCGCGACGGTCGGCTACCTGCTGCCGGTGGTGTCCGTGGCCCTGGGCGCCCTCGTCCTCGACGAGCCGCTGACCGTACGGGTGGTGACGGGCATGGCGGTCGTCCTGGCGGGGGTCGGACTGACCCGCGTGCCGATGGCGTCGACCCCCGGCGCGAAGACCGGTGGCGAGCGGCCGAAGGCGGGCGACCGGCGGTGAGACCCGGCGCTCGGGCGAAGAGATAATCGCTTGCCCACCGGCCCCGGCGCCGGATCCCATGACCGGAGCGAGCGTCCAAGCGCGCCCGTCGGGACGGGACACGGAGCGCACGGACCGCCGGTTCCGGTCGGCGCGCGACCCGGACGGACCGCGACCGCATCGCCCCAGGGAGGACACCACCCGATGAACACGTCACCGCCCTCGTCCGGAACGGACCGCGCGGACGGGCGGCCCGTCCGCCTGGGCGCGCTCGCCCCGCTGACCCGGCCCGGCTGGACCGAGGCGGGCCGGCACCTGCTCGCGGGACTCGACCTGGCCGTCCACGAGGTCAACGCCACCGGCGGGATCGACGGCCGGCCGCTGGAACTCCTCGTCCGGGACACCGCGGCCGACCCGGAGCGGGCCGCGGCGGCCGTGGACGAACTGGCGGGTCTGGGCGTGACCGCCGTGGTCGGCGAGTACCACAGCGTCGTCGCCCGCGCCGCCGCCGCCCGGGCCGACGCCCTCGGCGTGCCGTTCCTCTGCTCGTCCGCCGTGCTCGACGCGCTCACCGGGGAACCGACGGAGTGGGTCGCGCGCCTGGCCCCGGCCCAGTCCCACGGCTGGCGGCTCTACGCGGACTTCCTCCTCGACGCGGGTCACGGCCGCGTCGCCGTGGCGACCCAGCCGAGCGTCTACTGGGCGTCGGGGACCCGGATCCTGCGGGACCACCTCACCCCCCGCGGCGGCACCGTCGTCGAACTCGACGCGAACGCGCTCGCCCCCGGGGCCCTGTGCGACGCGCTCGTCGAGCACGGCGCGACGGCGCTCCTCCTCCTGGTCGGCCATCCGGAGCCGGCGGTGCCGATCGTCCGGGCCGTCCGGGGCGACCGGCGGCTCGCGGAGATCCTGATCGGCGCCCCGGCGGGACAGCCGGAGTTCGCCGAATGGGCCGCGGAGCTGGGCGGGGCCGGGGCCGGGATCCCGTTCCTGCGCTACCTGCCCGAGCGGCTCGGCCCGCTCGGCGAACGCGTCGGGAAGGAGCTCCGCGAACGGCTGGGCGGAGCGCCCTCCTTCGTCGCCTTCGAGGGCTGGGACGCCGTCACCTTCCTCGCCGCCGCCCTGCGTTCCCACGGCACGGACCGGGCGGCCGTCGCCGCCTCGTGGCCGCGCGTGGAGGCCGAGGGCACCCGGGGGCCGATCCGGTTCTCCCGCGCGCCGGGCATCGGCGTACGGCAGTGGACCTGGGCGCCGGTCCAGGTCGCCGACCGGGACCCGGCGCGGCCCGGCCGCTTCCGGGTCCTCCGCACCGGCTGAGGGGCGGCGCGGGGGCCGGGCCCCCGGCGGGCCGCGCCGGTCAGCCGGTCCGCTCCACCACGAACACGGGGATCTCCCGGTCCGTCCTGCGCTGGTAGTCGGCGTAGTCCGGGAAGGCGGCGACGGCCCGCTCCCACCACTCCCGGCGCTCCTCGCCGGTGACGACGCGGGCCCTCATGTCCCACACCTCGGTGCCGTCGCGCAGTTCGACCTCCGGCGAGGCGACGAGGTTGTGGTACCAGACGGGGTGCTTCACGGCGCCGCCGTTCGACGCCACGAGCGCGTACGCCCCGTCGTGCTCGACCCGCATCAGAGGGGTCTTGCGGAGCTTGCCGCTCTTCGCGCCGCGGTTGGTCACCAGGACCACCGGCAGGCCGCGCATGGTCGTGCCCTTCGTGCCGCCGGACGACTCGTAGAGCTCGACCTGGTTCCGCACCCACGCCTCCGGGCTGGGCTCGTACTCACCTTCGAGGGGCATGCGTGTCCTTCCGGGTCGGATCGGGCCGGCACCGGCACCGTCGGCCCGGTGCCGGAGCCGGCGCTCGTCGGACCCGACGCTATCCGACCGCCCGCGCGCCCGGCGACAGGCCGCTCCGGCGGGCGTTGTCAGTGGCGGCTCGTAGGGTGGCGCCCGACGACACGACGGCGCGACGGCGGCACGGCGGTGGCACGGCCCAGGGGAGTGGTGGCATGCGGGAGTTGTTCCTGACGGGGGAGCGGGCGCACATCCGGTGGATCGACCTGCCGGGCGAAGGGTCCGTACGGGTCTTCCTCCACGGCCTCGGGTGCACGGCCGCCTCGGACTTCGCCCACATCGCCACCCGTCCCGCGTTCCGCGGCGGCCGGGCGCTCCTGGTGGACCTCCTCGGCCACGGACTCAGCGACCGGCCCGCGGACTTCGACTACCGGATGGAGTCCCAGGCGGCGGCGGTGGCCGCCGTCCTCGACCACCTCGGCGTGACGGGAGCGGACCTCGTCGGGCACTCGATGGGCGGCGCCGTGGCGATCCACCTGGCGGCGGCCCGCCCCGACCTGATCGCCCGGCTCGTGGTGGCGGAGCCCAACCTGTACGCGGGCGGGGGCGCGTTCAGCTCGCCGGTGGCCGCCCAGAGCGAGGAGGCGTTCGTGACGAGGGGGTTCTCCCGCATGCTCGCCCTCGCCGGCCGCGCCGACTACGCCGCCCGGCTGCGCCTGGCCGATCCGCTGGCGGTGCACCGCAGCGCGGTGGCGCTGGTCGGGGGCAGCACGCCCGCCGCGGGGGACCTGCTGGCCGGGCTCGCGATGCCCCGCACCTTCCTGGTCGGGGAGTCGAGCCTGCCGGACGCCGACGCGGAGAAGGCCGCCGCGTTCGGGATCCCGGTGATCGAGGTCCCCGGCGCGGGACACAACCTCATGCTGGACAACCCGGACGGCTTCACCGCGGCGCTCGCCCGCTCCCTCGCGGAAGCCCCGGGGGAGCGGGCGGATCCGACGGAGCCGGCCGACTCCACGCGCCCGGCGAACCCGGCGGGCCGGGCGGGCCGGGCAGACCCGGTTTCCGGCCACCGGCACGCCTGATCAGGCCACCCCAGGAGGCTTCCGAGGGAGTTCGATTGCAGGCGTGTGGCAGATGCATGACAAGGCGTCAAGTCGCTTGAGCCGCACCCGTGGAAGCCGCCAGGCTGCTGATCACGCCGGGACCGGACACACCCGGTCCCGACCGTGTACGTGGCCCCGCGTGCACCCCCCCACGGTCGTGCCGCCCCACCCCCCGGGCACGACGTCGACGAGGAGGACTCCCTCGCAATGGCACTCCCGAAGAGCACCAGGACCCGCTTCGCCGTGACGGCCTCCGCCGCCACCGCGGCCGCCCTGCTCGGCACCTTCGCCGCCGTCCCCGCGCAGGCGGCCCCGGCCGAGGGCACCGTCCTCGCGGCGGGCTCGGCCGACGCCGTTCCCGGCAGCTATATCGTCACCCTGAAGCAGGGCGCGGGCTTCAAGGCAGGCTCCGACAAGGGCCGGAAGCTGATATCCGCCTACGGCGGCACCGTCCGCAAGACGTTCGGCTCCGCCCTCAACGGCTACGCGGCCTCCCTCGACGCGACGGCGGCCCGCCGCCTCGCCGCCGACCCGGCCGTCGCCTCCGTCGAGCAGAACCAGGTGGTCCGCTCCGACGCGACGCAGACCAACGCCCCCTGGGGCCTGGACCGCATCGACCAGGCGAACCTGCCGCTCTCCGGCACGTACACCTACCCCGACGGCGCGGGCGGCGGCGTCACGGCCTACGTCATCGACACCGGGGTCCGCATCAGCCACTCCGAGCTCGCCGGACGCGCCGTGAACGGCTACGACGCGGTCGAGGGCGACACGGTCGCCCAGGACGGCAACGGACACGGCACCCACGTCGCCACGACCATCGCCGGAACCACCTACGGCGTCGCCAAGAAGGCGAAGGTCGTCGCCGTCCGCGTCCTCGACAACAACGGCTCCGGCACCACCGCCGGCGTCATCGCGGGCATCGACTGGGTCACCTCCCACCACACCGCCGGCACCCCGGCCGTGGCCAACCTCTCCCTCGGCGGCGGCGCCTCCACCACCCTCGACAACGCGGTGAAGCGGTCCATCGCCGACGGCGTCACCTACGCCGTCGCGGCCGGCAACTCCGGGGTCAACGCCTCCTCCTCGTCCCCCGCCCGGGTCACCGAGGCCCTCACGGTCGGCGCCACGAGCAACACCGACGCCAAGGCGAGCTGGTCCAACTACGGCTCGGTCCTCGACCTCTTCGCCCCCGGCGTGTCGATCACGGCGGGCTGGAACACCGGCGACAGCGCCACCAACACCATCTCGGGCACCTCGATGGCCACCCCGCACGTGGCGGGCGCCGCCGCGGTCCACCTCGCCGGGCACCCCTCCGCCACCCCGGCCCAGGTCGCCACGGCCCTCGTCAACGGCGCCACGCCCAACAAGGTCACCAGCCCGGGCAGCGGCTCCCCGAACCGCCTCCTGCGGATCGTCCCGTAACGAGGCCGTCGGCGAGGTCCGTCACGAGATCCGTGCCGCGGGCCCCCGCACGGCCCGCGGCACCACGAGACCGTCCGGCCGCGCGCGGCCGGTACGGAACCGCCCCGGAGGCGGCCGGCGCCTCCGGGGCGGCCCCGTGCCCGGTGGCGCGGACGGTCCGCCGCGTGCGTCAGGATGGGGACATGACCGAGATCCGCACCCCCCGCCTCGTCCTCCGCCGCTGGAGCGACGACGACCTCGTCCCGCTGTCCGAGATCAACGCCGACCCCGAGGTCATGCGCTGGACCGGCGACGGCTCGGTCCGCGACCTGGAGGAGACCGCCGAGGACATCGAGCGGTACGAGGAGGAGTGGGACGAGGAGGGCTTCGGCCCCTTCGCCGTGGAGCTCATCGGCTCCGGCGAGCTGATCGGCTTCGCGGGGCTCTCCGTGACGGAGTTCCTGTCGGAGCCGACCCACGACATCGGGATCGGCTGGCGCCTCGGCCGGCAGTTCTGGGGCCAGGGCTACGCCTCCGAGGCCGCCCACGCGGTCCTGGAGTGGGCCCTCCAGGACCGTGGACTCGACCGGGTCGTCGCCGTCACGCACCTCGCCGACCACGCGTCCGGGAACGTCGCCGCCAAGCTCGGCATGGAGCCCGAGCGGGAAGTGGAGCACCCGGCCCTCGGCGTGCCCCTGCGCGTCCACGCCATCGACCTCACCGAGTACCAGGCGTGAACCCGGGGGGCGTCCGGCCGGTGGAGACCCCGGACGCCCCCCGGGAAACCGGTCAGTGCCGCTCGGGCAGGTCCCGCTCCGCCGGCAGCGACGAGAAGTCGCGGGCCGCGGGTGAGGCGGAGCGTGCGGCCGGGGCCGGCTTCTTGCCGCAGAACGCCGCTTCGAGCGTTCCGCCGAGCGCCGTGTTGACCGCGCCGCGGTTCGTGGAGTTGGCCACGGCCGAGAGGCTGCGGCGGCCGTCGCGCGTCGAGAAGGCGTACGTGTAGAAGCCCTGCACGGTGCCGGTGTGCCCGTACACCCGGGTGCCGCACGACAGGTCGTAGCGGCGCAGGCCGAGCCCGTAGAACCGGGTGTTCGTGGTGTCCGTCGGCGTCACCGTCGTCATCTCCGCCATCATCGCCGGGGACAGCAGACGGCCCCGCACGAGCGCCCTGGTGAAGGTGTTCAGGTCGGCGGCGTCGGAGATGACGGCCCCGGCGGACTGCGCCCAGGACACGGTCTGCTCCGTGGAGTCCACCAGCGGCTCGCCGGCCGCGTCGGGGTACAGGTAGCCGCGCACGTGCCGGCCCGCGATGCGGGTGCCGGGGTGCACGTACGAGGTGTGGCGCAGCCCCAGCGGCCTGAAGATCCGGCGCTGGTACGCGTCCGCCACCGGCCTGCCCGTGAGCTTCTCGATGAGCATCCCGACCACCACGAAGTTGGCGTTCGAGTACTTGTAGGACACGCCGGGCTCGGTGGTCCGGGGCAGCGCCAGGGAGAGGTCCACGAGCTCCTGGTAGCCGAACACCTTGTTCCGCACGGACTCGAAGCCCGGCACCGTGTGGGCGAACATCGGGTCGGTGTAGTCGGCGAGCCCGCTGCGGTGGGTGAGCAGGTGACGGACCGTGATGCGGTCGTCGGGGAGCAGACCGGGCAGGTACGTGTCGACCGGCGCGTCCAGCGTCAGCCGTCCCTCCTGCACCAACTGGAGGAGCACGACGGTGGAGAACGTCTTGCTGACGCTGCCGATCCGGAACCGCGACCCGATGTTCATGGGCGTGCCGTTCACCCGGTCCTGGACGCCGACCGTACGGCTCCGGACGCCGCCGGGTCCGGAGAAGCGGGCCATCGCCCCCGGCGCGCCGTTGGCCACGGCGGCGTTCAGCGCGGCGACCACGCCCTCCATGTCGGGGGCGGGAACGGCGGTCGTCGCCGCCCGGGCGGCGGGACCCTCGGGGACGGCGGCCGAGGCCTGCCGGGCGGCGGTGGGGGCGTCGGCGGCGGACGCACCGGTGGCGGGGGCGACCCCCGCGGCGAGTGCGGCGATCATGGTGGCGCTCACGACCAGGCGTCGGTGCGACGTCAGGGGCACGGTGGTTTCCTCGACTTCGTCGGAATCGTCCGGCGCGGCGCACGACAGCGGTGCGCCGCGGGGCACGGGGGGACGCCACCGTCACGGCGCGGCCCCGGGCCCATTGATCATGAGTGTCAACGTCCGGGAAGGGTTCCTGACACGGGCCGCGTGATGCGGACGACGCGATTCCGGACCCCGGCGGCCGGGCCCGCGCCACCGCTTCCGGGCGCCCGTTCCCCGAGGCCCGGGCCCGCCGTCGGGCGCCCGTGCCCGCCGGCCGAAGCGCCCCGCGTACCCTCGTGACGTGCCCGTTTCCCGTCTGCATCGCGTCGCCGTCCTCGTCCTCGAAGGGGCGAAGCCCCTCGACGTCGGCATCCCCGCGCAGGTGTTCACGACCCGCGCGAGCATGCCGTACGACGTACGGGTGTGCGGCGCCGAACCCGGTGTCGTCGCCGGTGGTGACGGCCTGTCGTACCAGGTCGCCCACGGCCTGGACGCGCTCGCGTGGGCCGACATCGTCTTCGTCCCCGGCTACCGCTTCCCCGACCGCGAGGACCCGCCCGGGGCCGTCGTCGACGCGCTGGTCGCCGCCCACGACCGGGGCGCGCGGCTCGCCGCGATCTCGACGGGCGCCTTCGCGCTGGCCGCCACGGGACTCCTCGACGGCAAGCGCGCCACCACGCACTGGCACTACGCGCGGGCGCTGGCCGCGAAGCGCCCCCTGATCCGGGTCGACGAGAACGTGCTCTTCGTCGACGAGGGCAGCGTCCTGACCTCCGCCGGCGCCGCCTCGGGCATCGACCTGTGCCTGCACATCCTGCGCGGGGACCTCGGGGTGGCCGCGTCCAACCACGCGGCCCGGCGCCTGGTCGCCGCCCCGTACCGCAGCGGCGGCCAGGCGCAGTACGTGCCGCGCAGCGTGCCCGAACCGCTCGGCGAGCGGTTCGCCGCCACCCGCGAGTGGGCGCTGCACCGGCTCGGCGAGCCCCTCACCCTCGACGTCCTGGCCCGGCACGCGGCGGTGTCGGCGCGCACGTTCTCGCGCCGGTTCGTCGAGGACACCGGGTACACCCCCATGCAGTGGGTCATGCGGGCCCGCGTCGACCGGGCCCGTGAACTGCTCGAACGCTCCGAGCGGGGCGTCGAGCAGATCGCCGCCGACGTGGGGCTCGGCACCGGGGCCAATCTGCGGCTGCACTTCCAGCGGATCCTGGGGACCACGCCGAGCGAGTACCGGCGCACCTTCGCCCAGGGCGAGTGAACCGGCCCCGGTGGCGCTCTGGCGCGATACTTGCGGACCGTGGCGATCACGCCGCTGTCACGGGCGTCCGCCGCGCACGAGCATGGGGGGCGAACCGAAGGGACATCGCCATGACTCGTATCGCCATCAACGGATTCGGCCGCATCGGACGCAACGTGCTGCGCGCGCTGCTCGAGCGCGACAGCAGCCTCGAGATCGTCGCCGTCAACGACCTCACCGAGCCCACCGCGCTCGCGCGGCTCCTCGCCTTCGACTCGACCTCCGGCCGTCTCGGCCGCCCGGTGAGCGTGGACGGCGACGTCCTGGTGGTCGACGGGCAGCGCATCAAGGTGCTCGCCGAGCGCGAGCCCGCGCAGCTTCCCTGGGCCGAGCTGGAGGTCGACATCGTCCTGGAGGCGACCGGTCGCTTCACGTCGGCCAAGGCGGCCCGCGCCCACATCGACGCGGGTGCCAAGAAGGTGCTCGTCAGCGCGCCCGCCGACGGCGCCGACGTCACCCTCGCGTACGGCGTCAACACCGACGCGTACGACGCGGAGCTGCACACGATCGTCTCGAACGCCTCGTGCACGACGAACGCGCTCGCTCCCCTGGCCAAGGTCCTCGACGACCTCGCCGGCATCGAGCACGGCTTCATGACGACGGTCCACGCCTACACGCAGGAGCAGAACCTGCAGGACGGCCCGCACCGCGACCCGCGCCGTGCCCGCGCCGCCGGCGTCAACATCGTCCCGACCTCGACGGGCGCCGCCAAGGCCATCGGCCTCGTGCTGCCCAACCTGGACGGCAAGCTGTCGGGCGACTCGATCCGCGTCCCGGTCCCGGTCGGCTCGATCGTCGAGCTGAACACGACCGTCTCCCGCGACGTGACCCGCGAGGACGTCCTGGAGGCCTACCGCGCCGCCGCCGGGGGCCCGCTCAAGGGCGTCCTGGAGTACTCGGAGGACGCGCTGGTCTCCTCCGACATCACGGGCAACCCGGCCTCCTCGATCTTCGACTCGGAGCTCACCCGCGTCGAGGGCCGTCACGTCAAGGTCGTCGCCTGGTACGACAACGAGTGGGGCTTCTCGAACCGTGTGATCGACACGCTCGAACTCCTCGCCGGCTGACGGGGAACACCGACGGTCCACGCGGCCGCCGTCCCCGGCAAGCGGACCTCCACGCGCCGATCCCGCCTCCGCGGGGTCGGCGCGTGCGCGTTCTGGGACCGTGCGGCGATCGACGGGCCTCCTGCCGGGCGCGCTCCGTCGACCGGACCGGCCCCACCGGGTCAGGGCCGGGGCCGCGCCGGCGGTTCCGGGGCCGTACCGATCGGCTGGTCCGGGTCGAGCGCGAGCCCGAGGCGCAGGGTGGACTGCGAGAGGACGCCCCACAGGGCGTCGCTCAGGAAATGGGTCAGGTCGTCGAGGGAGCTCCTCGACTCGGGGTGGGCGGCCCACTGGTTGACCACGCCGTCCACCAGGCCGACCATGCCGAACGCCAGGTTGAGGGTGAAGCCCGCGGGCGCCTTCCCGCCGTCGACCAGCTGCTCGGCGTACGCGTCGAGCAACTGCGCCAGGTGCAGGGCGATGGCCGTGCGGGTGCCCGCGACCACCCGGGAGCCGGCGGTGTGCTGCTCGGGCGAGCCGGCGCCGAGGAACCGGTAGAGCCGGGGGTGCTCCGCGACCCAGCCGACGTAGGTGGCGGCGGCGAGCTCGACGGCCTCCCGGACGGTGCCCTTCGGGTCGAGGGCCGGATACAGCGCGGCCATCAGGTCGTCGGCGATGCGCGCGCGGATCCGCTCGTCCAGGTCCTCGCGGCTGCGGAAGATCCGGTAGACCACCGAACGGGGCATCCCGGCCTCGGCGCCGATCGCCGCCACGCTGACCGAGGGGCCCTCCCGGCCGATGACGGCGAGGGCCGCGGCGAGGACCTGGTCGCGGCGCTCGGCCCGGTGGCCCGACCAGCGCGTGTCCCGGCCGTCGGGGCGTCCGTCACCGCGTGCATCTCTGTCCTCCGCCACGGCCTGGATCGTACCCGTCCCGATCAAGGGGCCGCGCGCGGTCGTCTCCCGGGGGTGGCGCACCACGTGTTACCGCCGGTACCTTGGACGCGGTGACACAGGTAAATTCCCGTACCGGCCGACGGCGTTCGGCGTCCGGTGCACCGGTGCGGAAGCACGCGGGACGGCGACAGAGGGGTATCGAGATGGAGCACCAGCACGTCGACGTGCTGATCATCGGCGCGGGGCTGTCCGGCATCAGTGCCGCCTGCCACCTGGCCGACGGCAACCCCGGCACCACGTACGCGATCCTCGAACGGCGCGCACGGGTCGGCGGCACCTGGGACCTGTTCCGCTACCCGGGCGTCCGCTCGGACTCGGACATGTACACCTTCGGCTACGGCTTCCGCGCCTGGCACGGCACCAGGATCCTCGCCGAGGGCACGGACATCCGCCGCTACGTCCAGGAGACCGCCGAGGAACGCGGCGTCACCGAGCACATCCGCTTCGGCCGCAAGGCCGTCCGCGCCGACTGGTCGAGCGACGAGGGGCGGTGGACCGTCGAGACCCTGGACGAGACCACCGGCGCGACCGAGGTCTGGAAGGCCCGCTTCCTCGTGGGCGCCACCGGCTACTACGACTACGACGCCGGCCACCGGCCGGAGTTCCCCGGCGAGGAGCGCTTCGGCGGCACCCTCGTGCACCCGCAGCACTGGCCCGAGGACCTCGACCACACCGGCAAGCGCGTGGTCGTCATCGGCAGCGGCGCCACCGCCATCACCCTGGTCCCCTCGATGGCCGACACCGCCGCCCACGTCACCATGCTCCAGCGCTCTCCCACGTACATCCTGGCGCTGCCCGCCGAGGACCCCGTCTCCACCGTCCTGCGCAAGCTCCACGTCCCCGCCGGACTCGTCCACCACGTGGGCCGCGCCCGCAACATCGCGCTCCAGCGCGGCCTGTACGCCCTGTGCCGCAAGGCCCCCCGGCTCATGCGCAAGGTGCTGCTCGGCGCCGTACGGGCCCGCCTCGGCAAGGGCGTCGACATGCGCCACTTCACCCCGGCGTACAAACCCTGGGACCAGCGGCTCTGCGTCGTCCCCGGCGGCGACCTCTTCAAGACCCTCAAGAGCGGCAGGGCCTCCGTGGTCACCGACCGCATCGAGACCTTCACCGAGAACGGGATCAGGGTGAAGTCCGGCGAGGAGATCCCGGCCGACATCGTCATCACGGCCACCGGCCTGAAGCTCCAGCTCGCCGGAGGCATGGAGATCGCGGTCGACGGCAAGCCCCTCGTCACCCGCGACCACCTCCTCTACAAGGGCGTGATGCTCGACGGCGTCCCCAACCTGGCGATGATCATCGGCTACACCAACGCCTCCTGGACGCTCAAGGCCGACCTCGCCTGCGCGTACGTCAGCCGCCTGATCGCCCACATGGACCGGCACGGCCTCACCAGCGCCACCCCCGTCGCCGCCGCGTCCGACCGCTCCGACGTGTCCGTCATGGGCGAGTCGCTCACCTCCGGCTACATCGCGCGCGGCGACGCGATCATGCCCCGCCAGGGAGTCCGGGACCCCTGGCGGATCTGGAACGACTACTACCGGGACCGCCGGGCCCTGCGGAGCTCCCCGATCGAGGACCCCGCCCTCCGCTTCGGACGGACCGCTCCCGGCACGCGGCCCGCCACCGACCGGCAGGACCACGCCCCGGCGGTCTGACGCCGCCCCCTTCCGCAACCGGACGCGAGAGCGAGAGAACGAGGACGACGATGACCATCAGCCAGGAGAGCTACCACGAAAGGCTCCGGACCCTGTCCGAGGCGTCGGTGCACATCCACTTCGACGCCTTCACCGACATCGACTGGGACAACCCGGACTTCGCCATCGACCCGAAGGACCCCCGCTGGGTGCTCCCCGCGGCCGACCCGCTCGGCGGCCACCCGTGGTACCAGGAGCAGCCGCTGGAGGTCCGGACGAAGATCGGCCTGTGGCGGTACGCCAACATCGTCAAGGTCGGCATGCAGTTCGAGAACGTCCTGATCCGCGGGGTGATGGACTACCTCTTCTCGCTGCCGAACCAGAACCCCGAGTTCCGCTACCTCACCCACGAGGCGACGGAGGAGTGCCACCACACCCAGATGTTCCAGGAGTTCGTCAACCGCGCGGGCGCCGACGTGCCCGGCGGCCGGCGCTCCTTCCGGGTGGTCAGCCGCTTCCTGCCGCTGGCCGGCTCCCTCATCCCCGAGTCGTTCTTCACCGGCGTCCTCGCCGGCGAGGAGCCCATCGACCACCTCCAGAAGGCGATCCTGCGCGGCGGCGAGGACATCCACCCGCTGATGCGGCGGCTCATGCAGATCCACGTCGCCGAGGAGGCCCGCCACATCTCCTTCGCCCACGAGTTCCTCCGCGTCAAGGTCCCCGGCTACGGGAAGTTCCGCAGGGGCGCCCTCTCGGTGGCCTTCCCGGTCATCATGCGCGTGCTCGGCGACGTCATCGTGGTCCCCGACCGGAAGACCGCCGAGAAGATCGGCGTCCCCCACTGGGTGATCAAGGACATCTTCTGGAAGTCGCCCGACGGCGAGAAGATGCTCCGCGACCTCTTCTCCGACGTGCGGATGCTCGCCGAGGACATCGGCCTGATGAACCGCGCCTCCCGGAAGGTGTGGCGGGCCCTGCGCATCGACGGGCGCCCCTCTCGCTTCCGCGGCGAACCCGCCCCGCACGCCGCCTGACGCACCGGCTCCTCGCCCGGCAGGCGCACGCCGCCCGAGCAGCAGCACACCCGCCCGCCCGCCGGGCGGGACCGCCGGCCGGGAACCGTCCCGGCGGCCCCGTGAACGTGAACGGAGAACCGCTCCCCATGCCCTACGTCGTCACCCGGTCGTGCTGCGCCGACGCGTCGTGTGTGCTGGCCTGCCCGGTCAACTGCATCCACCCCGCCCCCGGCGAACCGGGCTTCGGACAGACCGACATGCTGTACGTCGACCCCCGCACCTGCGTGGACTGCGGGGCCTGTACGACGGCCTGCCCGGTGGACGCCCTCAAGCCGCACACCAGACTCACCGAGGGCGAGCTGCCGTTCCTCGCACTCAACCGCGCCTACTACGACACCTCCCCGCACGCCGACCGCACCCCCATGGCCCTCGTGCCCCCGCAACGCCGGGCGGAGACCACCGGGTTGCGGGTGGCCGTGGTCGGCGCCGGACCGGCCGGACTCTTCGCCGCCGACGAACTGCTCCGGCACCCCGGCGTGGGCGTCACCGTGTACGACCGGCTGCCCACCCCGTACGGACTCGCGCGGGCCGGAGTGGCCCCCGACCACCAGGACACCAAGCGGGTCACCGAGCTCTTCCGGGCCATCGAGGGCCAGCCCGGCTTCTCGTACCGCCTCAACACCCGGATCGGCCACGACCTGCACCACGAGGACCTGGTCCGCGACCACCACGCCGTCGTCTACGCCGTGGGCGCCGCCACCGACCGGCGCCTCGGCGTCGAGGGCGAGGACCTGCCCGGCAGCGCCTCCGCCACCGACTTCGTCGCCTGGTA
The DNA here is from genome assembly GCF_044749825.1 of Streptomyces sp. NPDC088915. Classification (NCBI taxonomy): domain Bacteria; kingdom Bacillati; phylum Actinomycetota; class Actinomycetes; order Kitasatosporales; family Streptomycetaceae; genus Streptomyces; species Streptomyces sp. NPDC088915. Next base: position 4,409 of record NZ_JBIVIR010000016.1, on the reverse strand, counting down.
CAACGGCCACCCCGACCACGACGGCGCCGCCCATCCGCTGGACGCCGAACGGGCCGTCGTCGTCGGCAACGGCAACGTGGCACTGGACGTGGCCCGGATCCTGACCGCCGACCCCGACGCCCTCGCCCGTACCGACATCTCCGACCGGGCCCTGGCCGCACTGCGCGCGAGCCGGGTCCGCGAGGTCGTCGTCCTCGGCCGGCGCGGACCGGCCGAGGCAGCCTTCACCCTGCCCGAGCTGATCGCGCTCGCCGCCCTCGACGGCGTCGACGTCCTCGTGGAGGGGTGGCCCGAGGACGTCCCGGCGGACGCCACGCCCAAAACGGCGGTCCTCGCCGAACTCGCCGCCCGCACCTCCGTCCCGGGCCGCCGCCGGATCGTCCTGCGCTTCCTGACCGGCCCGGCGCGGATCGAGGGCGACGACCGGGTCACCGGCCTGACCGTCGTACGGAACGAGCTGCGCCGCGCCGACGACGGCACCGTGCGGGCCGTCCCCACCACCGACACCGAGACCATCGGGACGTCCCTGGTCCTGCGCGCCGTCGGCTACCGCGCCGAACCGGTCCCGGGCCTGCCGTTCGACCCCGGCACCGGCACGGTGCCGCACGAGCGGGGCCGGGTCGCACCGGGCGTCTACGTCACCGGCTGGATCAAGCGCGGCCCCACCGGATTCATCGGCACCAACAAGTCCTGCGCCCAGGAGACCGTCACCACCCTCCTCGACGACCTCGAAGCCGGCCTCCTGACCGCTCCCGCCGGCCCGCCGGTCACCACGGCCCGCCCCGACGCCGTCGACCTCGACGGCTGGCGGGCGATCGACGCCGCCGAGCGCGCCGAGGGCCGCGCCCAGGACCGCCCCCGCGTCAAGCTCGTCGACCGGAAGGACCTGCTCGCCGCCGCGCGCCGCCCGGTCTCCCCCTGACGGGCGCGATTGGTTCTCCCCGGCAGGGGTACCCGCCGAACGCGTCGGAGCGCCGCGCGACGGAGGACGAGTCGAGGAGGAGACAGCACGATGGCCGGTAGCAAGGAGAACGAGGACGTGGTCGCGGCCATTCTGGAGGACCACCGCACGATGGAGGACCTCTTCCGCCGGATGCGGAGCGTCGAGGCGGACCGGGCCGCGGCCCTGAAGGAGTTCTCGGCCCTGCTCATCGCGCACGGCGAGGCCGAGGAGGCCGAGGTCTACGGGGCGCTCAAGCGTTTCAAGAACGTCGACAACGAGGAAGTGGACCACGGCACGGAGGAGCACGAGGAGGGGAACGAGGCACTCCTCGCCCTCCTCGAAGTGGACGAGGTCGGCTCCGACGAGTGGGACGAGCGCCTGGAGAAGCTGGTCGAGGCGGTCACCCACCACCTCGACGAGGAGGAGCGCACCATCCTCAACGGAGCCCGGGAGAGCGTCCCCGACGAGCGCAGGGCCGAGCTGGGCGCCGCCTTCCTGAAGGAGCGCGCCCGACTGCTCGCCTCGGACTGCGGCCGTGTGGAGAACGTGCGCGAGGTCGTACGGGGCTGAGCCCGGCCCGTGTACCGCGGACGGCCCCGTGACGGGGCCGTCCGCACGCACGTCCTCAGGCCTTCGCCGGTGCCGCGTCGGCGGCCAGGGGCGGAGTACGGAGCCCGGCCCCCCGGCCGAGGCCCACGAGGAACTCGCCGATGGCCTCCTCCGACGTCCACGACGGCGTCCAGTCCAGCTCCTCGCGGGCCCGTGAGGAGTCCAGCAGGGGCAGCCGAAGGACCGCGTCGAACAGGCCCGGCGCGGCGGGCACGAGACGCAGCCGCCACGCGGCGGCGAGCGCGGTGCGGACCGCTCCCGCAGGCACCGGGACGGCGCGGGCCTTCAGGAGGCGGGCGATTACGTCAGTGTCGAGCACCGGATCGGCCGCCAGGTTGAACGCTCCCCGGACCTGCCGCACCACGGCCGCCCGGTACGCCTGGGCGGCGTCGTCGGTGTGCAGGGCCTGGAAGCGCAGCCCCTTGACGGAGGGCAGCACGGGCAGCACGCCCGGCCGTACGGCGCGCCACGGCAGGAGAGGGCCCGCGAAGATGCGGCGCTGCTCGCTCGCCGCCCCCTCCTTGAACAGGAACGCCGGCCTCATCCGTACGACCCGCAGGTCCGGGTGGTCGAGCTGGAACCCGTCCAGGTAGCGCTCCAGATAGGCCTTCTCCCGGGTGTAGGCCGCGTCGGGCCAGCCGTGGGTGGACCACGACTCGTCGACGGGACGCCCGTCGGAGGGCCCGGGGGAGTAGGCGCCGACCGAGGAGGCGTGCACCAGACAGGAGACCCCCGCCCGGGCGCACGCCTCGAAGACCCTGATGCTGCCCAGGACGTTGGTGCGCCAGGTCTCGACCGGGTCGTGCGTGGGCTGGAACTTCCAGGCGAGGTGGACGACCGCGTCGGCCCCCGCGAACAGCCCGGCCAGGTCGGCGCCACCGGGATCCACGTCCGCCGCCGCCCAGCGGACCCCGCCGATCCGGAGGTCGGGGACGCGGCGGGCGACGCCGAGCACGTCCGTGACCGCGGGATCGCGGTCGAGGGCCCGGACCACGCTGGTCCCGACGTTTCCGGTGGCTCCTGTGACGACGACCCTCATGGTTGCTGTCCAATCGCGGGGGACGGGTGGGAGCGGTGGGGACGTGCGCACCGCCGGTCCGGCCGGGGAAACGGCCGCCCCCTGCGAGTGACCGCGCGGCGCACCCCGTAAACGCCGGGCGCCGGTCACCCCTCCGACGGCGGACGGTCGGGAGACCCGGGCACGGGCGGCACCTCCACCTCGAACCAGACGGCCTTGCCGCCGTCCCTCGGGACGCAGCCCCAGGCTGCCGAGAGGCGCTCCAGGAGGTGGAGGCCGTGCCCGGAGGAGCGGCTGGGGCGGTGCGGGCCGTGGGGCCGGGGCCGTACCGGGCTCGTGTCGCTGACCTGGACCCACAACCGGCCCCGGGTGTGATCGAGCCGCAGTTCGTAGGGGGCGCCTCCGTGGACGCACGCGTTGGTGACGACCTCGGAGACCAGCAGCAGGGCGTCCACAGCGGCGATCCGTCCGGGCGCGCCGGCGGCCCCGAACCATTCGCTCAGGGCCCGCTGCGTCAGGTCCCGGCACGCGCCCACCACTCCGGGGACCTCCGCCAGTTCGTAACGACGGGTGCCGGCGGCCACGGGTTGTACGTGCTGTGCGCGGCGACCGTTCATACGCATGCGGGTTCCCAGACCGCCCGGCCCGAACCGTGTCCGTTCCGGTCTCTCCTCGGCGGCCCCGACAGTGCCCCCGTCCGGGACGGGCGGTCGCAGCGTTTGCCCCGAACTCCCTTTCGTAATCCCGCATATCTCAGGAATGTGACCACAGTTCCCGGAAAGAGGTAAAAGGAGCAAAAGGTGTGAGAGGACCGGTGAAAACCATGAAGCCCGTGGAATCCGTGAAGCCCGTGAAACTCGTGACGTCCGCGCCGAAAGAGCGGAAAGAGGGACCGGGGGACGAGAATCCCGGTCTCCGACAGGGCCATGGCTGACGGCGAGAGCGGGGGAGGTGGTGTTCAGGTGCGGAGGTTGATGTTGCGCGGGGCGCGGCGGGTGGTGTCGCGTTGCCGGGACTTCACGGCGGAGGCGCTGGCGGACTGGGGGTGGATTCCGGCGCAGAGCGAGGCGGGGGAGGAACGGGTGGAGGACGTGCTGCTGCTGGTGTCGGAGGTGGTGACCAATGCCTGTCTGCACGCCGGGGGTCCCGAGGAGCTCGTCCTGCGGCACGGCCGGGAGGGATTGCGGGTGGAGGTCGCCGACGCCAGTTCCGAGCCGCCCCGGGTCCGTGCGCCCCGCTCGCCCGCGCTGCCGGGAGGGCACGGCCTGATGGTCCTGGACAAGCTGGCGGGGGCCTGGGGGTACGAGGTCAGGGGGCCGGGGGCGGTGGGCAAGGTGGTGTGGCTGGAGGTCAGCCTGCCGTCCCGTCCGTAGTCGCGTGCGCGGGCTTGTCCGTGGGCGCGTCCATGGGATCGTCCGAGGGGTCGCCGTCGTCGTTGAGGCCCTCCCTGAGCTCACCGAGGATGCGGGTGAGCAGCCGCGAGACGTGCATCTGGGAGAGGCCGATGCGCCGGCCGATCTCGGCCTGGGTGAGCTCTTCGCCGAAGCGGAGTTCGAGGATGTGCCGGTCGCGTTCGTCGAGCCGGTCGAGCAGGGGGCGCAGCGCGGTGAGGGACTCGATCAGCTCGTAGGCGGGTTCGGCGGTCGCCAGGTGGCGGGGGTCCGCGCCGGAAACGTTGCCTTCGTCGCCGACCGGGGTGTCGAGGGAGCGGGTGGCGTAGCCGTGGGCGGCGAGCTGTCCTTCGGCGATTTCTTCTTCGGTGAGGTGGAGGTGGTGGGCGAGTTCGGTGCGGGTGGGGCGGCGGCCGAGGTGTTGTTCGAGGTGGTCGGCGGTTTTGGC
>NZ_JBIVIR010000015.1:0-272501 GCF_044749825.1 Streptomyces sp. NPDC088915 | reverse complement strand
TCTTCTCAGCGGACTTCCGCCCACGGCCAGCACGAGTACCCCGGGGAGCGGTCACACCAGCCCTTTGACCTGCGTCTTCAAGTTGGCGGAGGCTCTCTGCCAGGCATCACCGGGTGCTTGTTCGGTGAGTCGGTCGATGCGCCAGACGCCTGCCGGGGACTTGATCCGCTGCTACTTGGGCACCGCCGCCACACAGCCGATGCCGAGCTGTCGGCCGTTCTTCCTTGCAGCCTGGCCCAGCGGACCACGGGCGTAGTCCCGCATCCGCCAGCGCAGATCCGCCCGAGCGAACCGGCCCGCCATCCGGGTGAACACCACCTCCCACTCGTCCACCCGGCAACCGACTTCAGCCGTGCCCTCCATGCCAGGAGAACCGTGCTGTGGAACGACGAGAAAACCCATACCACTGCGGGGCACGGGCGGACGCAAGGTTGGCTACCGAGCCGAGACCCCGGTGTAGGTGCAGATCACCGAGTACGCGGCGGCGGCCGTCGAGAGCGGCGAGACCACGGTCGGCGGCCTGCCGGTCGTCGAAGACGACGTACGGCCGAGCGCTTCGCCCGGCCGCTTCACCGCCCGGGCCCTCGTCCGGCTCGCTTCCCAGACTCCCTCCCTACCCTCCCACATGTGGGAGGGCGAGAGCACCACCTGCCCAGATGTAGTGTCGGCGAGGCTGGTGGTGTACCGGCCACTCGTGCGCCCGCGGAGTGCGGGAGGCCAGGGAAGAAGTGAGGAATGGCAGTGATCTGCGTCGGCGGCATGATCGGTATCGGCAAGACGAGCGTCGCCGAGCTGCTCGCCAGGGAACTGGGGAGCGAGGTCTTCTACGAGAGCGTGGACGACAACCCGATCCTCCCGCTCTTCTACACGGCGACGCCCGAGGAGATCCAGGCGAAGCGCTACCCGTTCCTGCTCCAGCTCCACTTCCTGCAGACGAGGTTCGCCTCGATCAAGCAGGCGTACAGGCAGGGGAACAACGTCCTGGACCGCTCGATCTACGAGGACTGGTACTTCGCCAAGGTCAACCACGACCTCGGTCGCATCAGCGCCCTGGAGATGCGGGTGTACGAGGGGCTGCTCGACGAGATGATGCGCGAGATCGACGGCCTGCCCTACCGCAAGGCGCCCGACCTCATGGTCTACCTCCGGGCCGACTTCGAGACGGTGCTGCGCCGCATCGGGCTCAGGGGGCGCGACTTCGAGCAGGACGCGGGCCTCGTCGAGTACTACCGGACGCTGTGGTCCGGCTACGACGACTGGGTCCACCTCCACTACTCGGCCAGCGACGTCCTCGTCGTCGACATGAACCGTACGGACGTGGTGAACGATCGCGCGGACGCGGCCCGCGTCGTGCGCGAGGTGAAGGACGCCCTGGCGGCGGCCGGCCGCCGCCGGGCCGAAGCCGGCCTGGAACCTGCCTGAAGCCACATCACGGGGAATCGATGGGAGGGGAGGGGGCGGGTCCGATCCGGTCCGGGAGATGTCGGCCCGCCCGGTGGCGATCGACGATCGAAGCGGGCTGCCGGCCGGGGCCGGGGGCGCCTTCCTGCTCCGCGGGCCGGTCCGGTGGATGCGAAGTGGGTGACGGTGCGGTGACGAACATCGGCAACGACCACGTGAAGGTCCGTTTCCGCAGGGACGTGAACGGAGGCGGCCGGCTGCCGGCGAGCGTCGAGAGCCCGTGGGCCGTGGACCCCGGTGACGACACGGTACGGCTGGGCAGCACGCCCTGGTTCGTCCGCGGAGTCGCCCGCGGAGACGTCATCAGGATTCGACCGGATGACGATGGCGTTCTCCGGGCCGGGGAAACGGTGGAGCCTTCGCAGAACTACACCATCCGGCTCGTCGTGCTGAAGGACGACGGCTCTGCCGCCGCCCGGCAGAGCGTGCTGGAGGCCTTCCGCCGCCTCGGGACGACGGGCGAGGGCATCGAGCGGTTCGGGACGGTGGCCCCGGACGTCCCGCCGCAGGCGGACGTGCCGAAGATCCGTGAGCTGTCGGAGCACGGCGAGGCGAAGGAGTGGTGGCACCGGGAAGAAGGGTGTGTCACTGCCGCCCGGGAAGCCGCTGCGCGACCTTGAACACAGCGGTGCCCCGTCCCGGTCTGGGTCGAGCCGGGGCTTCCTCGTTCTCGTACCGGCGCAGGAACCGGCCGCTCGGATCCGTCGCGTCCATGCGCCGATCGCGGCGATCGCGGCGATCAGAATGGCGGCCTCGAAGCGGACGGTGAGTTCGTCGAACCGGGTGGCTGCCGCCCACGAACCGTCGCTGCCGAACAACGACCTGAGAACCGCAGTGATCACCAGACAACCGACCCGCCCCGAAAATCGTACTGATCTCGTCTGAGCTGCGGCAATGCGGGTAGGCAGGGAGAATCGCCGCCCTTTCAACACACGGGTGCGAGAACTTACGGTCTCGCCCCCGTGCCGTACGAGGAGATGTCCGTCATGAGCTCCACCACGGTCCTGCCCCTCCCCCACCGGCCGGTGCGCACAGCCACCCGTGCTTCCGCCGCTCTTCCGTCTTCGGCGCTCGACGCGATGCTGGACGCCGCCTACGAGACGCACCGCAGGTTCCGGCACGGCGCTTTCGCCGAGCCCTGTCCGACATGCCACGTCCCGGCGGGCGAACTCTGTCTGACGCGTCGCAGCGTGCACGCCGCCCGCCGACTGGCGCACCGAACCCGGGTGGCGCAGACCGAGCCGTTTCCTCGTATGGTCGCGCAGGCCTGCTGAACGCATGGGCCGGTGACATCGGTGAACGGGGCGGGCCACCGAGAGTTCTCGGGGCGTGAACGCCGGCGCCCAGGCCGATGCCGGATGACGACGTCCCCTGCTCGACAGGGAGTCCCTGGGGTCGGGGAGGAACGGTTCAGTCCGGTTCGGTTCGACTGGAACGACCCCTCCTTGTCAGGATGCCCCTGACACCCCTATCCTGCGCGTCAGGATCGGCCTGACGAACGGCCACCGGCGGAGGAGGGTTCGCGATGCTCGCCGAAACGAGGGACCGCGACGGCCGGGTGTGCTCGTTCTCGCCAAGCCCGAGGCCGAGGTGACCAAGCTGGTCGCCGGTCCCGGAGTGAACATCTGCACCGACTGCGTGGACCTGGCCGCCTCCATCGTCGCCGAGTACCGCCCGGGCCCGACCGAGCTGCGGATGCCGATGTGGGGCGAGCTGACCGATGCCGAGATGCTGGAGCGGCTGCCCCGGGTCGCGGCACTCGCCGACCAGGTCGAGGCCGACCTGCGCATGTGGGTCACGGAACTCCGGCGTCGTGGCGTGACCTGGGCCAGGGTCGGCCAGGCACTGGGCATCACCCGCCAGTCGGCCTGGGAACGCTTCTCCGGGGAGGAGTGACCAAGAGTCGCCCTCGGCACCGCTGGCAGGCACCCCGGTCAGACGCATCTGCCTTGTTACTCCGTCGTTCCTTCGTCAGGACGGTCGTCGGCGGCGGGACCGACCGTTCGGTGCTTCCTGCCCGTTCGTGAGGACAGGCCCTGCGTCATCTCGACGAACCACCAGGTGCCCGCCACCACGCACGCCATCAGGAAGCCGCTGACCACAGCCGTGCGCCAGGGTGCCTGTTCCGCCCGCCATTCCACGACGGTCAGCGCCACCCACCCGACCAGCAGCACGCACGCGACCCGTACACGTCGATGTTCGAACATGTCCACCCGCTACCCGAAACGGTATCGATCACGCCGGTGGCCTCTGCTTCCGGGCGTCGCCCCTGGGCCCTCCACTTGAGCGGAGGACCTCGGCCGCCTGTTGGACCGGCACGGGCAGTGCGGTGATCGGGAACAGCGCCCCGAGGCAAGCAGCAGTCCCCTCGTAGGCGGCATGGCCACCACCAAGGCCTCGTGAGGGTTGGGCAGTACGGCGTCTGCGGCCGCGCCGAGCGGTACGACGGCGAGCAGACCGGGTACGGCGACCCACAGCAGCGTCAGCCAGTCGCCCGGTCCGTGCGGCAGCAGTGCCCCGGCAGCCCTGGAGCGCGGCGTCGCTTGCGGGTCCCGTCGGCGGGGCGGGATCGATCAGGAACGGAGAAGCCCCGGCGGGCACGCCGGACCTAGCGTGAGCGGCATGACCTTCCTCACATCCGTCACCCTCGAGGTGGCCGACCCCGCGACCGCCGCCCGGTTCCACGAAGATGCTTTCGGACTCGGCCCCGCCGCGCTGCGGCTGCGGGCCTGCGAGACCCCGACCGAGGGTTTCCGCGGGTTCACCCTGGCCCTGACCGTCTCCCGGCCGGCCGACGTCGACAGCTTCGTCGAGTCCGCGCTCGCCGCGGGCGCCACCACGCTCAAGCCCGCCGACAGGTCCCTGTGGGGCTACGGCGGCGTCCTGCGGGCCCCGGACGGAACCATCTGGAAGATCGCCACCTCCTCCAAGAAGGACGGCGGTCCTGCCGTCCGGAGGATCGACGAGATCGTGCTCCTCCTCGGCGTCGAGGACGTGAGGGCGAGCAAGCGGTTCTACGTCGAGCGGGGCCTGGGCGTGGGCAAGAGCTTCGGCGGCAAGTACGCCGAGTTCATCGCCGACGCCTCCAGCCCCGTCAAGCTCGCCCTCTACAAGCGGCGCGGCCTGGCCAAGGACCTCGGCGTCCCCGCCGACGGCTCCGGCTCGCACCGCGTCGTCCTCGGCACCACCACCGGCCCCTTCACCGACCCCGACGGCTTCTCCTGGGAGACCACGGTCCCCGTTGCAGCGCCCACCGGCATCTGACGCCGCTCGCTTCCGGCTTCGGTCGGGAGGGGGTGCGTGCCGAAGTCCTCACCGGGACGGTCGCCTCCGCCGCGTGGGCGGGACGCAAGCGGAACGAAAGCGGTGGTGTCCGGACTGGGCCGTGCCCCGTTTCGCACTCGCACAGGAGTCCCGTGTCTCGCACCGCCCATCGCGCCGTCGGCGCCGGATCCCACCGGCGGTCCCGCCCTCTGGCCCGTTCGACGACGGTCTGCGTCGCGCTGGGCGCGGCGCTGCTGACGCCCACCAGCGTCGAGGGCGGCAACCGAACGATCCGGCTGGTCGACGACGACATGACGTACGTCAGTGGCCCGTATAGCCGCTGCATGGTGCGGGGACCGGAGTTCGACAGCTCCAAGCCGGCGGGCCGGTCACCCAGGAGACCTGCCCCAAGCAGACCCCCTCCGCACGCCTGCGGACCGCCCCTCCTTCCCCGGGGGCGGCCCCTTGTCGTCGCTTCCGCGTCCGCGGGCTCGGCGGCCGGGCCCGTCCGTCCACGGACCGGCCGGCGTCCCGTTCCGACCGTACGGGGCTTCGACGCCGGACCGGGCTCCTCGCGCGTCCCGGCGACGAGGCGGGAGCGCAGCGGGGCGGGCGGCGTGTGACTCAGGTCGGCGGGGCACGGCGCGCGATGATGGAGGCATGCGTTCTCGGCCTGTGCTCGTCTATGACGGAGACTGCGGCTTCTGCACGACGGCTGCACGCTTCACCGAACGGCGCGTGCGACCCCGCTGCGATGTCGTCCCGTGGCAGTTCGCGGACCTCGGCGCCCTCGGCGTCACGCGGGAGCGTGCCGCGTACGAGGTGTTGTGGGTGACGCCGGCCGGAGGGGTGGACGGTGGCTCGCGAGCCGTCGCGAAGGCACTGGTGAGCGCGGGGGGAGTCTGGGCGCTGTCGGGGCGGGCGCTCTTGTTGCCCGGCGTGCGGTGGGTAGCCCGGCGGGTCTACCGGTTCATGGCGATCCATCGGCACCGGCTGCCGGGTGGGACGCCGACGTGCGCCGTGCCTCGTCGTCCCCGGTGATCCGGGGCGGGAGCCCGGGGGCGGAATACGGGAGGTTCCGCCGCTCCTCGTGGGAGAAGCGGCCGCCGGGCGGGCGTCCGCTCTCAGGGCGCCCCGGCAGTTCGGCGCCGTGGCCGCGGAGGGAACGGCGGGGGCGTCGGCTCCCGTAACCGGGTGCGGAAGGTCTTGGGGGTGACGCCGAGTGACGACTTGTGAGCCTCGCGGACGGGGCTCACGACGGACGCGGATGGCAAGCGGGGCCGGCACTCCTCACCACGTCTCACCATGGCGGGTTCCGGCTGTGCGGGCGAAGAGGGCGGGCCCTGGCCGGTGGGGATCGCACCGCTGTGGAGGATCGGTGGGCGGGGCCGGAGTATCCGGTGTGCTTCGCTTGTTGGTACGGATGCCTCGGTGTGCAAGGAAAGGACGGCCGGACGGGTGGCGAGTATGGACTTCCCCGGTGGGCTGCGGGCGGACGGCCTGCCGGCCGCGCTGTCGGATCCCGAGCGCCTGGCCGCGGTGGAGGCCACCGCCCTGCTGGACACCGGGCCCGAGGAGGTCTTCGAGGACCTCGCCTCCCTCGCGGCCCGGATCACCGGGTCCGGGCGGGCGTTCGTGACCCTGGTCGACGCGGAGCGCTCGTTCTGGAAGGCGTGCGTCGGCGTGGACGCCGACGCGCTCGAAGACCGGCAGAATCCGGTGGAGCAGAGCTTCTGCTACTTCCTGGTCGGACTGGAGGGGCAGCCGTTCATCGTCGACGACGCCGCCGCCGACCCGCGCACAGAAGGTCACCCCTCGGTGGGCCCGATGAGCATCGGTGCCTGGGCCGGCTATCCCCTGCTCGCCCCCGAGGGGCACGTACTGGGTAGCTTCTGCGTGATCGACGACTCCCCGCGTGCCTGGTCCGCGGCCGACCTGGCGACGCTGGAGACCCTGGCCCGGTCGGTGGCGTCGGAGATACACCTGCGCCAGAGCCTGACCGCGGCGCGGGCCGCCCACCAGCGCTCGGCCGACCTCGCGCACAGCCTGCAGGCCGCCCTGCTTCCTCCGCGGCTGCGGAAGGTCCCCGGTGTGGAGGCCGCGGCCTCCTACCTTCCGGCCTCGAACCGGCACCGCACCGACATCGAGGTCGGCGGCGACTTCTACGACCTCTTCCACACCCGCGGTACGCACTACGCCGCCGTCCTGGGCGACGTGTGCGGCAAGGGGATCCAGGCCGCCCAGGTCAGCTCCATGGCCCGCTACACCGTGCGCGCGGACGCGGGTGAGGCGGACTCGCCGGCCGATCTGCTGGGACGTCTCAACACCGCCCTGCTCGCGCAGAGCACCTCCCGCTTCCTCACCGCCGCCTGCACCGTCTTCGAGCCCGCCCCCGGCGGGCTGTCGGGCGTCATCGCGCTGGCCGGACATCCGCCGGCACTGGTCCGCCGCGCCGACGGGAGCGTCGAGCTCCTCGGCACGCCGGGCACCCTGCTGGGCGTGATGGACACGGTCCACCTGACCGATGTGTCCTTCGAGCTCACTCCCGGCGACCTGCTGCTGCTCTACACCGACGGCGCCACCGAAGCCCGCCCCCGCCCCGGCACCAGTCCCGAAGAAGCCCAGGCGATCTTCGACGAAGAAGACCTCGCCGCCGCCCTGGCCGCCAGCCACGCCCTGGACGCCGCCGCGACCATCGCCCATCTCACCGCCGTTCTCGACGCCCACCACGGCGGCTGGGCCAGCGACGACACCGCCCTGCTCGCCCTGCGCGTTCCCCCACCGTCCTGATCGCGCCGGCTCCGAAGGATCCGGGGTCCGGGAGCCCGGGGTCATGGACGGCACAGCAGGATCTCCGAAGCGTGATCCACGCGCCGCCCTCACCGCCCTCCTCACCTGCTGAGCAGCGGGAAACAGCACGCGGGCCCCGTTCTCGGGGTCCGACGCCGGGCAGAGTTCTACGCCGGGCAGGGTTCTACGCCGGGCTGAGGGTGTCGGCCAGAGCGATGCGGGCGGTGATCCGCTTGCCGGCCGCCTCCTGCTCGATGAACAGCTTCTCGGCGACCGCCTTGATGATCTCCAGACCGTGCTGGCCCACCCGCCCCGGATCCGCGGTACGGGCCACGGGAATGCCGGGTTCGCTGTCCCGTATGACCACGTCCACCACGTCGGCGGTGACGCGCAGCTCCATGAGGACCGGCCCCGGGGCGTATTTGACGGCGTTGGTGACCAGCTCGCTGACGACCAGCTCCGTCAAGTCCCTCGCGCGTGCGGAAACAGGCAGACGGTGATCGGTACGGGCCGTCTCGAGGAAGGCGGTGGCGTGGTGGCGGGCCTCGGCGATGCAGGAACCGCCGCCGTCCAGGGTGAAGCCCACGCGCATCAGAAACGCCTCGGACCCGTCGTCGGCGTGATCATCGGCATGGGCTTCCACTGTCGTCCTCGTTCCCGTTCACGCGGCGCGGCTGCCCGCCCGGATGGCCCTTGCCCGGCGGGGGTGGGCCGGGCCGCCGCCCGGAGCACCTGGCCCCGGACGGGTGGGGCACAATTGTTCGCACGTGCCCCCGCCCCGGGGGTAAGCGTAAACGCAGGCGAGGAGACGATGAGCGGCAACAGAGAAGTGGAGCAGCCCAGCCGGCTGTCCGCGACGGTCCGCACGGTCGACGACGTCCGCGTCGTCACCCTGCAGGGCGAGATCGACCACACCTCCCGGGAAGTCCTCGGTCAAGCCCTGATCCCCGAAGAACGAGCACCGGCGCCACGGGTCGTGGCCGACCTCACGGGTGTGAGTTTCATGGACTCCAGCGGCATCAACGTCTTCATCACCGCCCACCGCCGGATCTGCGAGATCGGCGGTCGGCTGCACATCGCCGGCGCCGGCGAAGCCGTCCGGCGCGTCCTGACCCTCGTCGGAGTCGACACCGTCATCCCGTGCCACCCCACCCTCGAGCAGGCCCTCCTGGACGCCTGACCCTCGGCGCACCGCGAAGGACGAGACGGGGGCGGCACCTCTCCCCCTGCCGGACGATGGGCGGTCGGGCAGGCCGTGTCCGCCGTTCCCGGTGTCCCGGGCGCGACCGTGTCACATGGACCGTCCGCCCGTCTCATGGGCCTCAGGCCGACGGCCGCCCGCGCCAGTCGAGGCAGACGACCATGGCGTCGTCGTCGGGGTCGATCACGCCACGGTGGCCGGCGAGTTCCTGGAGGACGGCACGGGGGACCTGGGAAGCGGGCAGGAGCCGGGTGCTGGTCAGGGCCCGGGCCAGGGCCCGCTCGCTGTACCGCTCCCCGGACGGGGAGGCGACGTCGTAGACGCCGTCGCTGACGAAGACGAGGCGGTCGCCCGGTTCGGTCCGGAAGTCTTCGGCCGTGTAGACGGTGTCCTCGAACATGCCCAGGGGCAGCTGGGCGCTCAGCTCGATCTGCTCGACCTTGCCGCGTCTCACGCGCCACATCTTCGGTGATCCGGCGTCCACGATCTCCGTCGCCCCGGTGGCCAGGTCGAAGCGCAGCAACAGGGCCGCCAGGTGCTGGGCCCCCCGGTGCTGGCCGTAGACCGCCTGGTCGGCGAGGTAGGCCTGGTCGGCCAGGGACAGGCCGGCCCGCCGGGCGTTGCGCAGGGCGTTGACCGCGAGGTTGGTCAGCAGGGCCGCGTCGATGCCCTCGCCCATTCCGTTGGTCACGGTCAGGGTGAGGTCGTGGGTCGACGTCGACCAGTCGAAGTTGTCCCCGTAGATCGCGTAGGCGGGTTCGAGCTGCGCGCCGATGTCGTACTCCGGACGGGTGCACGAACGCCCGGGAAGGAGCTGCCACTGCATCTCGGCGGCGAGCGTGAGGCGGTCGGCCCGCCGGGCCTGGAGGTAGAGGTCGGTGTCGCGTTCGCCGACGACGATCTCGTGTCCGAGCACCTCGGCGATCTCGGTCAGTTCCCGGGCGGTTCCGGAGTCCTCCTGCCAGTCGGGCAGGCGCAGGCTCAGGACCCCGATGCGGTCTCCGCGCACGCTCACCGGCAGGTGCACGGTGACCGGGCCGTCCTCCCCGGCTCCCTCGACGTGGGGCGACTGCCAGTTGAAGGCCCGGCCCGGGGCGCTGTCGTGGACGGGGACGGGTTCCCTCGTATAAGGGAGAGCCGTGACCGGTTGCAGTATGGTCGTCGCGTAGTCGGCCATGAGCAGGGTGACGTCCACGGCCCCGTAACGCGTGACCAGCCCTTCCTCCAGGGACGGGAGAAGAGCGTCGGGCGTGGCGGCACGCAGGGCGCGCTCGACCGCGATGAATCTGTCCATTGTCCGGTTACCGCCTAGTCTCAGAACGCGTGCGAAAGGGGGGCTTCTCTCATGTCTCGGCGACCGGAGGAAGCATCGCGGCGGAACGGTGCGGAGGGTTCCGCCGCCGGCGTGGCGCTCGAGGTCCTGGAACTGCTCGAAGTGCTGTGGTCCCAGGGGGAGACGGTGTCGACGGCTCCGCTGTCCTCCTCCCAGGTGCGCGTGCTGTACGTGCTGGAGCGCGAGGGAGTGGTAAACCTGCGCACCCTGGCCGAGAAGCTGGACTCCATGCCGTCGTCGGTCAGCCGGATGTGCGACCGCCTGCAGGCGGTGGGCTTCATCGACCGCGGTCACAACCCCTCCGACCGCCGCGAGCTGGAGCTGCGCCTGTCACGCAGGGGCGCGAGCTACCTCAGGGCGTTCCGTGCCCGCCGCGAGCAGGTCCTGCGCGAGTTGTTGGGGAAGATGACCCCGACCGAGCAGGCCATGCTGGTGCGGGGACTGTCCGGGATCCGGACCGTCGCCGGTGCCGGGGCCTCTCGCGAGGAGACGGACGCCAGCGTCACGGAATCGGCCTGAGCCCGACGACTGCGCCGATCGGTGCACGGTTCCTCCCTTCCGAGGAAATGCCGGAGGCCGTCTGCGCGCCTCGTGATGCTGCGACAGATTCGTTCCTCGGGCAGATACTTGTCAAATGACAAGTATTGCGGCCGTGTAACCGGTGGCGGGCCGACGGGTGTGCGGCGAGAGGTGCGCGGGGAGGGCGGAGCCCGGTCCCCACGGGGTCAGCGGCCCCCGTCGCGGTCGCGCAGTGACCTCTGCAGGGCGGCGAGCAGGCCGGCGAGTCCGGCCCGTACGGCTTCGTCCTCGGCGTGGTCCGGCAGGAGGGGGGACGGCTCGGTCAGCCGTTCGGCCCGCATCTCGGCGAGCAACCGCCGACCGGCACGCGTGGCGGTGACGATCCTGCCGCGTCCGTCGCCCGGCGTCGGAGCGCTGGCCACCAGCCCGGTCTGGGCGAGCTTGGCGGTCACGCGGCTCAAGGAGGTGGTCGGCACGGAAAGCAGGTGCGCCAGCCTCCCGGGGGCCAGCCGGCCGAAGTGCTCCAGCAGGACCAGTATCCGATAGGCGAGGCCCGAGGGCTCCCGGCGCAGTTCCAGGTCCTCCCACAACTCCAGCATCGCGGCGACCGCCTCTTCGTCAGCCGAAGAGGAAGAGGCCTGGTCCGGAGCGTCATTCATAGGCGGGTGCGGGATCGAGGACGATTCCCCTCCGCTTTCCCCGCGCGACCCCCTTCATGCCTGCCGGGAAGCACCTCGATCGACGTGACGTCCGTCGCGGTGGGCACACGGCCGGTTCCGGTCGCGGGGGGGGGCGGGGCGGATCCGGGAAGTGGACGAACACCGCCCCTTTCCGCCCTGCTTCGCTCCGCCCCGTGAAATACTTGCCGCACGACAACTATTGCTTGGCGGTCCGCCGGCGAGAAGAGGGGCGAAAGCGTGACGACGGCAGTGCCCGGAGCCGAGGACGGCCGTGCGGCCGCCTCCGAGGACAGGCCCGCCGACGGCCTCCTGGCCGAGGCGTTCGAGCTCCTGCCGGACGCCGTCTCGATCTCGACGGCGGTACGGGACGCCGACGGCCGGGCCGTCGACCTCTGTCTCGAGTACGCGAACGCGGCTGCCCGCGCCGGTCGCGCGGCCGGCGCGGCGCCCGCCGGGAGTCCGCGCGGCGGTCTGTGGTCCCGGACGGCCGGCGACGGCGTCCTCGCGGCCTGCCTGGACGTGCTGAACACCGGCCCGCCGGAGCACGGCGTGTTCATCCCCGCCGGGAAGGGCGCCCACCGCACGACGAATCGCGAGTACCGGGCCTTACGGCTGGGGAAGGACCGCCTGCTGCTCGTGCTGTGCACCGACCGGTGGACACGGGCCCCGGAGCGCGCGGAGGCGCGGCCCGACGGCGGGGACGCGGGCAGCGGCGGGAACGACCGGGAGCGGCTCCGGATCCTGGCCGACGCGGGAGCCGTGCTGGGGGCCTCGCTCGACCGCGGGGCGACCCTGGACGCGGTCACGGACTCCGTCGTGCCGGACCTCGCCGACGGCTGTCTCCTCTACCTCGTCGACGACACCGGCCTGCCGGCCCTGGCCGCCCTGGTCCACCGCGACCCGCGCCGGCAGCGGGAACTGCGCGACCTGGCCGAGGCGTCTCCCCCGCACCCGGACTCCGAGGACGGGGTCGGCGCCGTCATCCGCACCGGACGCCACGCGCGGGGGACCGACGTAGCCCGCGCCCTGGCCCCCTCCCCGCACGCCGGCGAGGACCGCCGGGCCCCGCACCGCCCGTCGCCCGCGGACTCTTGGCTGGCCGTTCCCGTGGGCCGGTCCGGCGCCGTGGTCGGAGCCATGCTCCTGGTGAGGGCCGCGTCCGGGTCCTCCGCCTTCACCGAGGAGGACGTCGTCCTCGCCCGGGAACTCTCCCGCCGCGCGGCCCCGGCGATCGAGAACGCCCGCCGTCATGCCGAGCAGACAGAGGTGGCGCGCAGGCTTCAGGAGAGCCTGCTGCCCCGCGCCCTGCCCGACGTGCCGGGCCTCGAACTGTCCGCCCGCCACCATCCCGGCGAGAAGGGCACCCTGATGGGCGGGGACTTCTACGACGTGTTCCCCAGCGGCCCCCAGGACTGGACGGTGACCGTCGGCGACGTCGCCGGCAAGGGTCCGCGGGCCGCGGCGCTCACCGGCCTCGTCCGCCACACCGTCCGCGCGGTGGGGCGGAGCACCGCCGACCCCGCCGTCCTCCTGCGCGCCGTCAACACCGCCCTCCTCGACGAGCCGTCGCCCGCTCGCCGCTTCTGCACGACGGCCTGCGCGACCCTGCGCCCGGAAGGCTCCGGGATGCGCCTCACCCTGGCCCTGGGGGGCCATCCGCACCCGCTGCTGCGCCGGAGCGACGGGACCGTCGTCCCGGTCGGCCACCCGGGCACCCTCCTCGGAGTGGTGAACGAGCCCCGCCTGCGGACCGTCCACCACACGCTGGTCCCCGGCGACCTGCTGCTCTTCTACACCGACGGCGTCACCGAGCACCGCTCGAACGACGGCGTCATGCTCGGCGAGGCGGGCCTGCACGCGGTCCTCACGCGCACCGCGGGCGCCTCGGCCGAAGCGACCGTACGCCTCCTGGAGGAAGAGATGGCCGCGCACGACCCCAGGGCGCCCACCGACGACTTCGCCATCCTCGGCGTCCGCGTGCGCTGACACCGGATCACGCGCCCCTGGGACCGGGCCTGCCGCTCGTCCGGTCGACACGGTCGGTCTCGGATCCGTTCCTGCGCGGGGAATGCGAGGAGGTAGGTCGGAGCCGCTCCCGAGCAGCGGGGGCGAACTCTGGTGGAGGGCGGATTCCCCATCCGCTCCCCCGTGCCGCGGCGGGGTGCGTGTCAGCCCTGACGGGGGCGGCGGTGCGGCTTGCGCGGGCGCCGGATCGTGTCCGCGCCCGTCTCGGCGGCGCCGGCGGAGGAGAACAGGCTGGGCACACTCGGGCGCGGAAGCGTCCGGGTCTGGCCGGTCCGCTCGACGACGGCGGGTCTGGTGGGGGCCGCGGCGCGGGCCAGGATCCGGGCGTGGGGAATGTGGGGCGCGCACATCGCGCAGACTTCCTCGACGATCCACACCTGGCCGACGACCGGGTCGTGGCGCAGGATCATCACCACCTCGCCCGCGCACGGCGTCTTGTCTCCGGGGTGTGCCTCGCAGCGTTCGGTGCGGCAGTGACAGGCGGCGTCGGGGCGGACGGTGGCGGCCTTGGCGTGGGCGGCGGCGTGCCGGGCGGCGAAGGCGCGCAAGGAGGCCAGGTCGCGGGAGCGGGCGGGCATCGTGCACGGCGAGGTGCAGGTGACGCTCGCGGTGCGGTCGCTGTGACCGGTGAGCCGGACGGTCCAAGCCCGCCCGGGCACACGCGCGGTCGGGGCTTCGAGGGGAGCGGTCGTCATGCGAGGAGGTCCGTTCGGTAGAGGGTCGATCACGGGCCGGGTCCGCTGTGCGGTGTCCGCGGGGTGCCGGGGTCGCAGGTTTTCTTCCCCCGTGACTCGTTTCGCAAGCAGGGCGACCCTCCGGCGTCACAGTGATCTGCGGCAGCCGGGTCGGGCGAATACCGCACTTCGTGCGCACCGGTCGGATCGGCGGGCGGAGTCGTGACGACCTGACCGGTGGCTGGGTGTGCCAGGCGCTGTACGCCCTGGGGTGCACCACGGCCGGCGTCCGAGTCCCGGTGCGGCAGGCGGGTCCGTTTCCGTGGTGGGAACGGGTCCGTGCCCGGTCCCTCGCCCGGACGTCGAAGGGGCGGGCGGGCTTCGGTGAGGCCGCCACGGAGGGGGGACGACGGAGCCGTCGTGTCGGCGGTGCGCACGGCCCTTGCGTCCTGAACCCGGTCGACCGGCCCTCGGCCCCTCGCACCGCCCTCAGGAGCGCGCGAGCCGGGCCGCGAGATAGGGCGCGGTGACGCTGCGGCGGGCTCTCGCCACCTTGGCGGGCGGGCCCGCCGCGATCACCCGTCCGCCCTGCTCGCCGCCACCCGGCCCGAGGTCGATGACCCAGTCGGCGGTGGCGATGGTGTCCAGGTCGTGCTCGACGAGGACGACCGTGTTGCCGACGTCGACGAGCCGGTGCAGCTGTCGCAGCAGCAGAGCGATGTCCGAGGGGTGCAGACCGGCCGTCGGCTCGTCGAGGAGGTAGAGCGCGTGCCCGCGGCGGGCCCGCTGCAGTTCGGTCGCCAGTTTGATGCGTTGCGCCTCGCCCCCACTGAGTTCCGTCGCGGGTTGGCCGAGGCGCAGGTACCCCAGCCCCACCTCGCGCAACGTCTCCAGGCTGCGGGAGGCGGCCGGGACGGCGGACAGGAACTCCGCGGCCGCGTCGACGGACAGTGCCAGCACTTCCGCGATGTTCTTGCCGCGGTAGGTGACTTCCAGCGTGTCGGCGTTGTACCGGGCGCCCCGGCACGCCGGGCACGGCGCGTAGGTGCCGGGAAGGAACAGCAGTTCCACCGTGACGAATCCTTCGCCCCGGCAGGTTTCGCACCGTCCTTCGGGCACGTTGAAGGAGAACCGCCCGGCTGTGTAGCCGCGCTTCCAGGCCTCCTCCGTCGCCGCGTACAGCTTGCGCACCGCGTCGAACATTCCCGTGTACGTGGCCAGGTTGGACCGGGGAGTCCGGCCGATGGGCCGTTGGTCGACCCGTACCAGCCGGTCGAACGACTCGGCCCCCGACGTGTCCTGGACCTCGACCTCCCACTGCGCCTCGTCGGGCTCCTCGGGTACGAGCCCGAGGTGGCCGCGAACGACCTCGGCGAGGACCTGGGTCACCAGCGTCGACTTCCCGGAACCGGACACGCCCGTCACCGCGGTCAGTACGCGGAGCGGCACGTCGACGGACACGTCGTGCAGATTGTGACGGGAGACGCCGCGCAGACGCAGCCAGCCGTGCGGTGCGCGCGGACGGCGACCGGGCTGTCGGGCGCGCCCGAACAGGTACTGGCTCGTGGCCGAATCCCCGACCCGCTCGAGACCGGCGACCGGCCCGCTGTACAGCACGCGTCCGCCGTTCTCGCCCGCGCCGGGGCCGATGTCGACCACCCAGTCCGCCCGCCGTACGACGTCCATGTCGTGTTCCACGACGAACAGGGAGTTGCCCGCCGCCTTGAGGCGGTCCAGCACCTCCAGCAGTGGTTCCGCGTCGGCCGGATGCAGGCCCGCGGAGGGCTCGTCGAGGACGTAGACGACGCCGAACAGCCCCGAGCGCAACTGGGTGGCGATCCGCAGGCGCTGCGCTTCACCGGGCGACAGGGTCGTCGAGCGGCGCCCGAGGCCGAGGTATCCGAGGCCCAGGCCGAGCAGGACGTCGATCCGCGCGACCAGATCACCGCAGATCCGGACCGCGGCCTCGGTCGTCTCCCCGGTTCGTGCGGTCGACGTGGTGGCGTCGGCCTCGGGCCTCTCCGCGACGGGGCGCAACAGGGTCGCGACCCGGGTGAGCGGCATCGCGTTGATCTCGGCGAGGGAACGTCCGGCGAAGGTCACGGCGAGTGCCTCGGGCCGCAGCCCGCTGCCGTGGCATGCGGGGCAGGGCACACTCCTGACGAACCGGAGCGCCCGTTCGCGCATCTTCTCGCTCTTGGAGTCGGCGAGGACGTGCATGACGTGCTTGCGAGCGCTCCAGAACTTTCCTCGGTAGCCGTGGTCGACACGGCCCTCCTCCGGTTCGACGTGGACGGAGGGCTGCTCGTCCGTGTACAGCAGCCAGTCCCGGTCCTTCTTCCTGAGCCTGCGCCACGGCCGGTCGATGTCGATTCCCAGGCCGTTCACGACGCTGCGCAGGTTGGCGCCCTGCCAGGCTCCGGGCCAGGCGGCGATCGCCCCCTCGCGGATGCTCAGCGAGGGGTCCGGGACGAGCAGGTCCTCGGCGACGTCGTGCACGACGCCCAGTCCGTGGCACTCCGGACAGGCGCCGGCCGCGGTGTTGGGTGAGAAGGACTCGGCTTCCAGCCTCGCGGCCCCGGGCGGATAGGTACCGGCGCGGGAGTAGAGCACGCGCAGGAGATTGGACAGCGTGGTGATGGTGCCGACCGTCGAGCGCGAGCCGGGCGACCCGCGTCGCTGTTGCAGGGCCACGGCGGGCGGCAGTCCGGTGATCTCCTGTACGTGCGGCGCGCCGACCTGTTGCAACAGTCTTCGGGCGTACGGTGCCACGGACTCGAAGTAGCGCCGCTGGGCTTCCGCGTAGAGCGTGCCGAAGGCGAGCGAGGACTTGCCCGAACCCGAGACGCCGGTGAACGCGACCGTCGCGTCCCGCGGAATGTCGACGTCGATGTTCCGCAGGTTGTTCTCCTTGGCGCCCCGGACGTGCACGAAGGGGTCACTCGCGTCCTTGTTCACCGTTCCTGATTACCCGACCGGGCCGGAAACCGCGCGACGGGCGTCGTCGCCGGGCCCTGTCCGGGCGGGAGAGCGACGCGGGGTCGGCCCCCGGGAGGAGCGCCCCGGGCGCACGCCGGTCTCCCGGCCGATGAGGACGACGTGCCGTCCGGCCGCACGACGACGTCGGGTCCACCCGCCGTCCCGGCTCTCACAACTCGAACTCCAGGTGCTCCACGTCCGTGAAGCAGACCTCTTCCAGCGATCCGGCGCGGCGGCCGCCGTCCTGGAAGTAGACCTCCTTGAGGGCTTCGGCCGCGATCTGCTGGAGCCGGGCCTCGCCGGCCCCGTCGTCCTGGGCGTCGAAGAGGCGGGCGGCGTAGACGGGGGGCAGGGCGATGGTCAGGTGGCGGACGCGGTCCTGGTCGGTGGAGCCGATCGGCGCGGTGTAGCCCATGCGGGCGCGGGCGTCGATGACGATGCCGTCCGTGGAGGCGGCCTTCCGCCGGGCCCTGGCCCGGATCCGCGGCTGCCACCGCTTCTTCACCTCGCGCTCGAGGCGGGCGGCGAGGGCGGGGCGGGGATTCGTGGCCTTGCCCGCCACGTACCGCTCCACCTGCCGCCGGGACATTCCCAGGAGATCGGCGGCCGCCTTCGTACCGCCGAGCTTCCTGACCAGGTAACGCATCTGCGCGCCCGCGGTCTTGGGCGCCGGACGCGTGAACGCCTTCTGCACCGCCTTGTCGAGACCGTCGCCGAACAGGGTCATCGTGGGCCTCTCCTACTCGCCGTTGTCGGTGTCGGTGACGGTGCCGTCCTTGATGTACCGGGCCACGTTGAGCTCCGGGGCGTCGAACCGCTCGCGGACCTCCTCGCCCCACAGGACGCTCTGGGTGCCTTCGTGCTTGACCAGGCCGGGGTTGACGCCGAGCTTGAACCCGCCCGGGAGCGGCTTGCCCTCCCGGTAGGGAAGGAAGTCCAGCGGCGAGGGACCGGCGGCGGCGTAGACGACGCAGTCGGACAGGATCGCGATGGGGTACTGCCCGGTGAACGACGCGTGCTTGACGATCTTGCGGTGCAGGTTGATCCGGGTGCGGGAGATGACGGCCGCGCGGATGTCCGGGCGCCACGTCGGGCGGGACAGGGCGCGCCACGGCTCGCCCGGCCGCCAGCCCTCGGCCCGGGGCCGCTCGCGCAGCTTGCCCAAGCCCCCCTTGACGGTCGCCTTGACGGCCGCGACGACGATCGCGAGGTCGGGGTCGCGGTCCTTCCAGCCCTCCATCGCCGCCAGGAAGTCCTCCGGGGCGGTGTCGGCGTGGACGCCGAGGTCGGCCATGGTGGCGAGGTAGGCGTCGCGCAGCCGGTTGTACCAGCCGTCGAGGTAGCGGCCGTTGTCGTACCGCACGTACGCTTCGAACGGGCGCACCTCGTAGCCGAGCTCGACCGCGTACGCCACCGTCGGGGTCGCGTACCAGGCCGGACCCGTCGGGCGGTCGCCCTTCGGCGTGAACGGGGAGGGCAGCAGGTCGCCGTCCAGCTCGGCCCACCTGTCCTTGCCGACCTTCACCTTCGACAGGTCGACGTGGGAGAGGTCGACCAGCCAGGACCCGGGCAGCTTCGGGTCGAACACCGGGTTCTTCACGTGCGTGGGCGCGCCCAGGCCGACGATCAGGCCGTTGGCGCCGGCGCCGAAGGCGAGGTTGACGTCGATGCCGACGAGGTGGCGCAGGGTGCACTCGGCGTCCGTCATCGGCCGGGCCCAGTCGTACGCCTCCTCAAAGAGCTGCTCGCCGGGGCCGCGGACGTGGAAGCGCGGCAGGTCCTTGAGGACGGGGTGGCCGTCGGGAGCCTCGCACGGCGCGGGGTCGACGGGGTCCTTGCCCAGGGAGCCGGGGTTGTGTTCGGAGTGCCGCTCGCCGTTCTCGTCCGGCGCGGAGGCGCGGGTCGGGGGGTGCAGCGCGGTCATCAGCTCCAGGCCGGTCACCGCGGTCGACCCGCGCGGGGTCATCACGCGGGAGGCGTACACGCCCAGGACGCGGGCGAGTTCCGCCGGCGGAAGGTGTCCCGCCCCGCCCCAGTGGCGGGTGTCGAGCGCGTTCCACGACGGGACGCACAGCTGCACGCAGGCCCGCTCCGAACCGGTGGCGGGGCGGTAGATCCGCGCCCAGGGGCCGAAGCCGCGCTTGGTCAGCTTCCACTCCGCACGCACCAGCTGCCTGACGACCTTGTGGCCCTCGGGCAGGCGCCCGGCGATCCGCTCCTCGTCGGTGAGGGCGGCCGGGAGGCCGTAGCGCTCGCACGCGGACTCGGTGAGCACGAGCAGCGGGTCGGCGTCCTTGCCGGGCCCGGACAGCCGCGGCTGGCCGAGCCCGGCCTCCTTCAGCGTCCAGTCCACCAGCGACGGCAGGGACTTGGCGGGCACGTCCAGGACCAGGCCGCCGGTGCAGTACGCCAGCACCCGCCCGTCCTCGTCGACGTCGGCGACCGCCAGCGGGCCGTTCGCGAACCGCGGATCGGTACTGGGCGCCGGAGTGGCGGCCGGGGCTTCCTTCCGCGTGCCGGGACGGTGCGACGTCGATGCCGGCCCGGTGGCGCGCGCCGGACGAGCGGCAGGCACCTGTGCGGTGGGAGGAGGGGTCTGGGGGTGCTCGGACGCCGACACGGCCGCGGTCTCGGTCCGCGCTTCTGCCGGGGTGACGGTGGCGGTGGGTGCCTCGGGCGCCGGGGCGGCTTCGGCGGGCGCCGGAGCGGTCTCGATCGCCACGGTTCCGGCCGGGGTGGGGCCATCGGCCGGGGCGGAGCCGTCGGCCGAGACGGGTGCGGGTGCGGGTGCGGGCGCAGGGTAGAGCTTGGCGAGCCCGTCGAGGAGCCGCGCGTACGCGTCACGCTCCGGCGGACGCGGTTCGGTCCTGCCGGCTTCCCAACTGGTGACCGTGGCCCGGCGCACCTTCAGTGCGGACGCGACCTCGTCGATCGTCAGGGCGTGGGCTTGGCGCAGACGCTTGCGCTCCTCGGGCGGCGGTAGAACCGCGCGGGACGTGAGCAAGGCGTCGACCGCGTCGAACAGCTCGGACATGCGAAGACCTCCTGGACGCAGCCTATCTCGCGAAGCTCACTTTTCGCGCACATCCAGCGCCCGAAGAGCGTTCAAACATCGTGCATTTTGCGGCACCAGGTGAATCGGAAGTTCGTTGTGCGGCAACCAGAGAGGCGAAGAGGGGGTGAGGAGCAACGTTCGTGTTTCGAACAGGCACGACAGCCGCATGCGAGACCACCTTGCGCTTACGGCCGCCGCGCTCCGGCTGGATCTGGTCGCGACGTCCGCGAGCCCGCGCGCCGCCACCACCGCCTCCACTCGCGCCGCCGGGGCCCCTCGACCCCGGTGTCCGGGGCAGTCCTGACGGGCCGTGACACTCTCGCGCGCTTCCCCGTCCGGTCGGTCGCGCACGGTTGCCGTGACCGTCCCGCAGGTCGGGGTGAGGCACTCGGGCGGGACGGCGATCGCACCCTGGGGGCCGTGTCCGCGGTCCGCTACCCTCGCCTTCCGTCTGTCATGTACACGTGCGCGTGCGCATGTGCAACCGGGAGATGACCGATTCGCGACCAGGGAGAACACAGCATGAGAGCACCGCACGTCAGAAGCGTCACGGGCCGTGGTGGGGCCGGTGTCCTGCTCGTCTTCGCCGTCCTCGCCGCGCTGTTCATACCCGCGCGCAGCGCCGACGCCGCGACCGTCGCCACCGGGCCGGTCTTCAACCGCCCCACCGGTGACACCGCCGCCCAGCAGGCGATCCGTTCCCAGGTGAGGTCCGTCATCGCCAACGCGGACAGCGGCTCGGTCGTCCGGCTCGCCATGTACCACCTCTGGGACGACACGATCGCCGCCGATCTCGTCGCCGCCAAGAACCGCGGCGTGAACGTCCGGGTCGTCCTGGACCGCACCACCCTCGACTACCCCTCCTCCTACGACACGCTCCGGGCGGCGCTCGGCACGAGCACCTCCGCCGCGTCGTGGGTGGCCCTGTGCGCCTCCGGCTCCTCGTGCCTGGGCCCGGCCGGAACCGGCATCAACCACAACAAGTTCCTGCTGGCGAGCAGCGTCGCGGGCGGCACCCAGAAGAACGTCACCGTCCAGTTGACGTCGAACCTGACCCCGTCCAACTACAGCCGCTACTGGAACAGTTCGCTCACCGTTGCCGGGAACGACGAGCTCTACGCCGGCTACGTCGCGTACTTCACCAAGCTCCCGGCCCAGAACCGCGCGGCCTGGTCGTACACGTACGGCAACGCGGGCGACTACAAGTACTACTTCTTCCCCCGCGCTGGCAGCGACGAGAGCACCGACACCGTCGTCAACGCCCTCGACAACGTCACGTGCCGCTGGACCGACTCTTCCGGTGCCCACCGCACCACCGTCCGCGCCGCGATGCTCAAGATCACCCGTCAGGCCGTCGCCGACAAGCTGGCCGCGCTGGCCAGGTCCGGGTGCCTGGTCGACCTGGTCTACAGCGAGACGGACGCCGGTACGTGGAACGCCCTGCACGGCGTCTCCGGTCTGACCAACCGCTGCTACCAGCACGACGACGACGCGGACGCGACGACGCCGCGGCGGATCGTGCACTCCAAGAACTGGATGGTCGACGGCATGTACGCGGGCGAGGTCCAGAAGGTGATGTGGACCGGCAGCCACAACTGGAGCGGGCCGGCCCTGCGCAACAACGACGAGGCGCTGCTGCGGGTCACCACGCCTTCCGTGTACGACGCCTTCGAGGCGAACTTCCAGGCCGTCAAGTCCGCCGCGGTGCCCGGCACCAGCGACAACGTCGCCGTCTGCAAGAGCGACGACACGGACTGACCCCGCCCACAGAAGCGCCGGCACCGGGACCGGGCTCGGGCGGGGGGGAGGAGGACGGCAGCCTTCCGGGCTTCCCCGGCCGTCGGGGGCGGTCGTCAAGGTGGTCCTGCCTGCGGCGTTCGGGCCGGCGGGACCGTTGCGACCGGTGGGTCCGGTGAGCGTCCTGCGTCAACGGGGCGCCGCGCGCGAGGCGGGCGGGGTGTGCACCGCCCGCCTCGACCGGGCCGGCCCGGCCCGGCCCGGTCTGGTGCGGTCAGACGTGAATCACGTGCAGGATGAGCGCGGCGCCGTACTCCCCGGTCAAGGCGAACAGTCGGCTGCCGTCCGGGGACCAGGCCAACCCGTGCGGACGCAGGCCCGGAGCGGTGCCCGGGTCCAGGTCGACGACCCGGGAGGGCGCGGCAGCACTCGGGGCGAAGAGGTGGACGTCGGGGCCGTAGGAGTTGTCGATGCCGGCGGCGACGGTACCGTCGGGCGCGACAGCGACCGCACATGTTCTCGTACCGGCCCCACCGGCAAGAGCACGATCCACACAGCTGGAGCACTGCGGTCCGCTCAGGTCCCCGGGGCCCTTGAGGGTGCTCTGCGTCGTCCCGCGAACCCCTCCTTCAAGGGGCGCGAAAATCCGTGGACGGTCCCGCAGAAGATCACGTACCGTGTGGCTTCACGCCCTGAAACGGACGGAAGGAGGCGAGTGCCGTGCAGTTCACACCTTTCCAGCGCTCCCTCTTCCGCTATCCCGGCGTGGTTCGTCAGTTCTGACCGGGAGCGCTCCAAGCAGCCTGTATCCCGGAGGAATCCATGACCGATCCGGTCATCCGCGCGCTCTCCGCGAGCGACGCCCATCTCTTCGACGCACTCCCCGACCCCCTGGGCGCCCGTGAAGGCCACCGGCGTACCCGGTTCCGCCCCGACTGGAAGCGCGTCGCCCTGCGCGACGGCGAGGTCGTCGCACGCGGCGCGTGGTGGGGCGGCCCCGACGACTCGGAGCCCGTCAACATCAACTGGTTCGACGTGGCCGAGGGCGAGGAGGAGGCCGGGGCCGAACTCCTGCGCTCCGCTCCCTGGCAGGTCGAACTCGAGATCAACCTCCCCGGCGGCTGGCGGGAGAAGACCGACCTGCGCGCCGGTGCCGAGGCGCGCTTCGCCGCCGCACGAGCCGCGGGGTACGAACTCCTGGTGGAACGCTTCCTGTACCGCTGGACCCCGGAGCGAGGTCTGCCCGAGCGCCCCGGACGCCTGCGCTTCAGCGCCGAACCCGACGACACCGTGTTCTTCGACGCGTTGCGCCGCATCCACTCCGTCACCCTGGACGCCCACGCGCTCAGGACCATCGAGGAGAACGGCCTCGACCGGGCCGCCCAGGAGGAACTCGACTTCTTCCACTGGTGCCCCTCCCCACGGGAATGGTGGCAGACCGCACACACGCCGGAGGGCGACCTGGCCGGCATCCACATCCCGGCCCACAACCCCTCCGGCCCGACCATCGGCTTCATCGGAGTCGTCCCGGAACAGCGCGGTCGTGGCTACGCCTACGACCTCCTCGCGGAGTGCACCCACTTCCTCGTCGAGCAGGGCGCGGAGTTCATCGGCGGAGCGACGGACCAGGCCAACTTCCCCATGGCCGCGAACTTCGCCAAGGCCGGTTTCCCCGTCATCCGTGAACGCATCAACTTCCATCCGGCGGGCCAAGCGGCCTAACGAGGAGTAACACGCAGTGAGCGGTCCGGTCCGGCCCGGTCCGAGGAGCAGGCCCGGACCGCTTGCCAGTGCCCGGCGGCATGCCGGCCCACCGTGTGAACGCGCGGGATCTACGCTGCGGGGTGGCCGCCGTCTCGCCGTCAGTCCACGCTGGGTCGTGGAGAGCAGTGCCTCCGACGGAGTCGAGGAGCGCGCTTCGAGGGCGGCTGGGACGAGGGCGTGCGCGTGGTCGCTGTCGGTTTGCTGCGTCAGACCGGCCGGGCCACCGCTCAGCGCGGTCGTGCCGTCGACCACCGCCCCTCCCGGCCTGGTGTCGCCCGCTGTTACCCCTCGGGGCTTTCTGTCGTGCCGGTGGCCGTTTCCTCTGCCCACTGTCGGCTCCAGGCGTTCAGTGGGCTGAGCGCTTCGACGAGACCCTCGCCGAGCCGGGTGAGGTGATACGCGTCGCCGTGCAGAGCGAGGAGGCGGGCGCCGGTCAGTTCGTTGAGCCGGGTGCTGAGCACACTGGAGGACATGCGCTCACAACGGCGCTGCAGCTCACGAAAGCCTGCCGGGGCTTGGCTCAGTTCCCACAGGATGCGCAGCGTCCAACGCCGCCCGAGCAGGTCGAGTGCGGCCATGACCGGACGACCCGACTCGGATCCTCGTACCGGTACGCCCGGCCGGGGCGTTCTGGCTTCCATTCCCACTCCTTGTGCTTCTATTTTAGAAGCATCATACTGATGCGAAAACCGAAGCAGGAGGTGTGCCATGCCGCGCATCGAACCGCTCACCCCGCCGTACCCCGCGTCCATCGACCAGGCGCTCCGCCGATGGATGCCCCCCGGCGTACCGCACGAGCCGCTCGCGTTGTTCCGGGTACTGCATCGCAACCCGGAACTGGCCTCACGGATGTTCGTGCTGGGAGCCGGTCTACTGGGGCACGGGCTTCTCCCCGCCCTCGATCGCGAGATCGTCATCGCGCGAGTGACCGCACGCTCGGGCTGTGCGTACGAATGGGGCGCCCATGCCGCGACCCTCGCCCGGCAAGCCGGACTCGGCGTGGAACAAATCCGGGCGACCACCCGCATCGACACCGCAACCAGTTTTCCGTGGCTGCCGCACCATGCGGCACTGATCGACGCGGTCGACGCACTGCACGACACGGCGCAACTCCCGCAGCCCGTCTGGGACGCCCTGTGCGCCCATTACGAGGACGCCCAACTCCTGGAGTTCCTCGTGCTGGCCGGCTGGTACCGAACCATCAGCTACCTGGCCAACGGGCTCCTTCTGGAGGAGGAGACCTGGGGCGTCCCATTCCCGGCGCGGTGACCACCGTCCCTGCCGGTGTCCAACACTGTGGGACAGCCTTCAGGCGACGAGACCATCCCGGAGGAGGCCCCTGTCAATGGACGCTGATCGCTGCGCAGCGGCAGGGAGCACGGTGAGGGCCGGCCGAGGGGGAATCCGTCCGGTCCGCATTGCCTCGCTTTCGCTGTGGGGGCCCGCGTGAGAGGATCCGCCACCATGGCTGCAGGGGACCCGAACGTGTTGGACCGCCGGGCACTCAACAGGAGCCTGCTGGCCCGTCAGATGCTGACCGAGCGGGTGGACGCGACGCCCGCCACGGCGATCGCACGCCTGGTCGGCATGCAGGCCCAGGCCCCCGGCCCGCCCTACATCGGGCTGTGGACACGGCTGTCCGGTTTCGGCATCGAGGACCTCG
The DNA here is from genome assembly GCF_044749825.1 of Streptomyces sp. NPDC088915. NCBI lineage: Bacteria > Bacillati > Actinomycetota > Actinomycetes > Kitasatosporales > Streptomycetaceae > Streptomyces > Streptomyces sp. NPDC088915. The sequence continues at coordinate 247,356 of NZ_JBIVIR010000015.1, read as the reverse complement.
CCGGACTCGTGCGGAGCCGCGAGGTGGTGCGGGTCGCCTTGATGCGCGGCACCATCCATCTCGTCACCGCGGACGACTGCCTGGCCCTGCGGCCGGTCCTCGCCGGTGCTCTCGCCCAGGGTCTCCAGGGCACCTTCGGCCGCAAGCTCGAAGGGCTCGACCTGGCGGAGGTGGCGGAGCTGGGCCGGAAGCTGGTCGAGGAGGAACCCCTCACGCTGAGCGGGCTCGGCATCCGGCTCGCGGAACGCCGGCCCGGGCGCGACCCGTTCGCCCTGGCCAATGCCGTACGCAACCTGACACCGCTCGTGCAGGTGCCACCGCGCGGGCTCTGGGGTGAGAGCGGGCAGGCGGCGCACACCACGGCCGAGTCCTGGCTCGGCCGCCCTCTCGCGGCAGATCCGTCCCCGGACGCGATGGTCGAGCGCTATCTGGCGGCGTTCGGACCGGCGTCCGTAAAGGACGTGCAGACCTGGTCGGGGATGACGAGGATCGCCGAATCCCTGCGCCGACTGCGCCCGCGGCTGCGCAGCTTCCGCGACGAGAACGGCGTAGAGCTCCTGGACGTGCTGGACGCGCCCCTGCCCGGCCCCGACCTCCCGGTCCCCGTGCGGTACCTGCCCGAGTTCGACAACATCCTGCTCTCCCACGCCGACCGCGGCCGCATCCTCACCGAGGAGCAGCGCCGACTGGTCTTCACCCGCAACGGTCTGGTCCGGGCGACCTTCCTCGTGGACGGTTTCGTCCGCGGCATCTGGCGGATCGAGCAGCGGCGGAAGGAAGCCGTCCTGGTGCTGGAGCCGTTCGCGCCGCTGACGAGGAAGGAGCGCGACGCGCTCGTCCTGGAGGGTGAGGAACTGCTCGCCTTCGCCACCGCGCCGGACAGCACGCCCTCCGTCCGCTTCGACTGAACCACGCGGGGCGGGGCCGCCCGGACACGCCCACGAGGAAGGGGAAGGGCCGCCGTCCCGCCCTTCCCCTCACCGCGATCCGCGCCGGGCTCGCGGCCACCGCCGTCGACAACGTGCCGGCCTCGACGGACGCGGCCAGTCGGACGACGGGGTCGGACGTCTTCGTGCGGTTCGCCGCCCGACGGGCTGCGCGCGGCGTGCCTACTCCTCCCAGGGCGGCTTCCCCTCGAACGCCAGGTGGTGCACGTCGAAGAGGACCGCCGCCTCGACGCCGAGCGCGGGGCCGCCCATCCGCGCCGCCCACGTCAGGAACGGGCGGGGTGCGAAGCTCTGCTCCCCCAGCCCTCTGGTGTACTCCACGTGGGCGGACAGCGAGGCGATGCCGCGTTCCAGGGGTTCTCCGGTGACGTCCACGGCGTGGGTGGGGTGTTCGGGGCCCGCCACGCACACGAGGCGGACACCGCCCCAGGGTTCGAGGCCCTCGTCGGCCAGCTCCGGGAAGATCCAGCGGTTGCCCGCGTCCCTCGCGGCGTCCAGGGCCGCGAGGCCGACCGCGCGGTGATCGGCCTGGTTGGTGACACCGGCGATCATCCGCACGGTGAACGCGCCCGTCACCACCACCTCGGGCCGGTGCCGGCGCATCGCGCGCACGATGTCGCGGCGCAGATCGAGGCCGTACTCCACCACGCCGTCGCGATGGTCGAGGAACTCCACCGTGTCCACGCCGACCTCGCGGGCTCCGGACCGCTCCTCGGCCTCGCGCAGCGGTCCGGCCTCGGCGGGGTGCAGACCGTCGATGCCCGCTTCACCACGCGTGGCGAGCAGATACGTCACCCGCTTGCCCTGAGCGGTCCAGCGGGCGACGGCCGAGGCCGCACCGTACTCGATGTCGTCCGGATGCGCCGCCACGGCCAGACATCGCTCCCAGTCCTCCGGAAGCGGCGGCAGCGTGTCCCGCCGGCCGGAGGCGCCCGTTTCGTCTCTCGTCGTCATGCACCGATAGTGGCGGTTCGTGTTCCTCGATCCGCAGAGGCGCGCGTCTTCGCCCATGCTCCCGCACGCACGGGTGAAGACGCGCAACCGCAAAGGGCCGGTGCTGCTCCCAGATCGGTACGGGGCGGGAGAAGGACGGGCCGTAAGTCACCGCTCATTTTCATGTGCGGGTGGTTGTTGCCGTTGAGCGTGACATCGCCGTTCGCGTCGATGCGCGTTCGTCGGCCGGGCGGATGACCGGCCTGCTCGTGGCAGACGGTGGCTGCACATTCGTCCGGTGGTCACCCCGTGGATGATTCCGGCCCATCCGGAGCGTGCCCCGTACGGGATGGTCCGGTGAGCCGATCGCCCTTACCAGGGCACCTCGCCACCGTCGTCGAAGAAGCGGCCCGTCGGCCCGTCGTCCGGTACGGTCGCCAGCCGGATGGCGGAGGCCGCGCCCTCCCGTGGGGTGCGCACTCCCCGGAAGTCGTTGAGGTCGGTCGCGGTGTAGCCGGGGCAGACCGCGTTGATCAGGACGTTCGTGTCGGCCAGCTCCTTGGCGTACTGCACGGTGACGGCGTTGAGGAACGTCTTCGACGGTGAGTAGGCGACGGAGATCGGGCCCGTTTCGACGCCCGGAGTGGTCTGGAGCGTGAGGGAGCCGACGCTGCTGGAGACGTTCACGATCCGGGGTGAGGGCGAGCGGCGCAGGAGGGGCAGCAGGGCGTTGGTGACGCGGATGACCCCGATCACGTTGGTCTCCACGGCCGCCCGCACCCGGTTCACGTCGACGGTGGTGGGTTCCTGGGGTCCGCCGCCGGTGATGCCCGCGTTGTTGACGAGTACGTCGAGCCGTCCGGCCCGTTCCTCCAGCAACCGGGCCGCCGCCGTCACGCTCGCGTCGTCGGTCACGTCCAGTGGTACGCCGAACGCGTCGGTTCCGGCCGCGCGCAGCTTCTCCACGGCGGCTTCGCGCCGTTCCTCGTCGCGCGCGCCGACCCCGACGGACCAGCCGAGGTCGCCGAGCCCGGCGGCGATCTCGTATCCGATGCCCTTGTTGGCCCCGGTCACCAGGGCGACTTTCCTTCGGTTCACGGTGTTGTTCTCGCTCATGGTCCCGATGCTGCTCCCGCGCACGGTGGGGCGTCCAAGACCGATCGGGTGGGCGGCGATACCGCCCGGGTATCACCGCCGGTGGGGGCGGTTACGCTGGCGGGGTGGAGACACGTGAGCTGCGGTACTTCGTCGCGGTCGCCGAGGAGTTGCACTTCGGCCGGGCCGCGCAACGGCTCGGGATCGCCCAGCCCCCGCTGTCGCGGGCGATCGGCGGGCTCGAACGGCGCCTGGGCGCGCTCCTTCTGGAGCGCGGCAGCCGGGGCGTCGCCCTGACCGAGGCCGGGGCGGTGCTGCTGCGGGAGGCGCGGGTGGCGCTGGACGCCGTCGAGGCCGCCGAGCGGCGTACCCGCCGGGCCGCCCTCACCGTGGCCGGCCGGCCCTCCGTGGTCCTCGCCGCGAAGGCGGGCGCCTCCGGCGAGCTGCTGGCCAAACTCCTCGACGCCTACGCCGCCGAACCCGGCGCCGTCGCCGTGGACGTCGTACTGTGCGGACCGGGCGAGCAGGCGAGGGTGCTGCGCGACGGCCGGGCCGACGTGGCCCTGCTGCACCGGCCGTTCGACGACACGGCCGGCTTCGACACCGAGGACCTGCACACCGAGGGACAGGTCGCGGTCCTCCCGGCGGGCCATCCCCTCGGCGTCCGTCCCCACCTGCGGCTCGCCGAGGTCACCGACCTTCCCGACCTGCCCCTCCCCCGCTGGCCGCGTCCCGACGGAACCTTCCCCGACGGCCCGGGACCGCAGGTGCGCGACCACACGCAGCTCACCCAGCTCATCGCCCTGGGCCGTGCCTGCGCGATCGTCCCGGAAACGATCCGCACCGGCCTCCACGAGGGCCTCGTCGCCGTCCCCGTCCCCGACGCCCCCCGCGTCACCACGGTCATCGCCTGGCCCCCGCACAGCCGCTCGACGGCGGTCGCGGGGCTGGTCCGTGCCGCCACCACCTTGTGACGGGCCTGCCCCGAACGGCGGCGACGCGCGGATCGCCACGCGGGCAGCAGGTCGGATCGCGGCCGGCTGTCCGAACCTCATGGCCCGGAACGGCCGACGTGTTCGACCCGGCCGGGTTCGCCGCGTACAAGCGGATCGCACAGCCGCTCGCCGTCACCCGCAGCGTCTACGGTCCGTAGACCGAGAGGGCCGTCATGGGAGGGGCGCGTCCGCATGCGGCGGACGCATCCGGTGTCATCCGCGCTTCTCGTCGCCCTCCGGTCCCTCGGTGCCCGTGCCTCCGGTCGCGGTGCCGTCCTTGTGCGCGGCGGCCGCCCTGCGCTGTTCGCGCCGCCCGAGGAACACCTTCACCGGGAAGAGCGCCAGCCAGAACCAGAGCGCCGCGTGCGGGGCGACGAAGGCGAGCGGCACGGAAAGTCCGAAGACGAGGATCGTCGCACCGAGATCGACGGCGGTGTCCCCCCACTCCCCCACCGCCCGGACCCCGTGGCGCGTACGCAGCGTGGCGAACATCGCGAACTGCAGCAGGTCGACCAGGCAGATGGTGGCGGCGTAGGCGGCGACGGCGACCGGTTCGCGGGCCCCGTACTCGGCCAGCATCGACGTCGGGAAGGGCACGATGGCGATGACGGCGAGGACCGCCAGCGCGAGGTACTGCGGGATGCCGCCGACGGTGGCGGCCATCGACAGGATCTGCCGCTGGTCCCGCCAGAAGACGCAGCAGATGAGGAAGGACAGCCCGTACGCGGCGAGCGACGGCAGGGACGCGCGCAGCGCCTCGTGGAACTGCTCGGTACCCAGGTCCGGCGGGACCCTCACGTCGAGGGCGAGGAGCGTCATCGCGATCGCGAAGATGCCGTCGGAGAGAGTGATCAGACGCTCCGTGCGCGGTGCCGGGAGGTTGGCGTTGTCCACCCCGACACCTTGGTCCCCGCCGGGACCGGGACGGTGGATTACGCCGACCGGGGGCACGCCGTCGTCGTCGGCGCGGTCCGTCTCCGGGCAGAGCGTGGTCACGAGGGTCTTGAAGTCGTCCGCGCCGAGGAGGAGGACGTCGGAGCCGTGCACGAGAACGACGATGGCCACGTCGGTGAGGTCCCGGACCTGGAGGTGAGAGGGCCTCTCCCCCGGCGGCCTCCAGCGCCGCCGGGCGGGACAGGGCGCGGAGGCGACCGGGAAAGCGTTCCGCCCTGCGGGACGCGACTGATGCGAACCCGCCGCCGACGCCGGGAAGGAGGGCGTCGGAGCTGCGTGGCACAATCCCCTGGTCGCAGGGGCACACGGCTCGTGTGTTCCTGAAGGGAGATGCGCGTGAGCAGGGCGGGGTGGGCGGTCGTCGGCATGCTGGCGGTGCTGTCGGGGGTCAGTGGCTGCCAGAGCCAGGACAGTGGGCGGGAGAAGGAGCAGGCGGTCAAGGCCGCGGCCGCGGCGTCGCCGCGGGCGGAGGACTCCGGGCCGTTGACCAGGGCGAAGATACGTCTGCTGATCGACAGCGTGACGGCCGACACCGGGGCCCCGCCGAACGATCCGGACCGGGCACGCACCCCGGCCGATCCTGAGCCCGGCACGCTGCCGGCGTGCTTTGTCACCTACAGGGGATTCGGCACGGCCGCTCCCACGCTGGACGTGGCCCGTACCGATGCCGTGGCGAACGCGCTGATCGGGCGGGGGTGGACGGAGCGTAAGAAGCGTGAGGAACGGACGGCGCCGGACGGCACGGTCGATGTGGTCGAGGCGACGTTCAAGAAGCGCGGCTGGACCCTGGTGATGGAGTACCGACTGTTCGGCGACAACCGCACGCTCACCCTCGACGCCTTCGACGACGCCTGCGTCGAAAAGGTTCGGCGGGCCGGAAACCTCGTCCTTCCCGCGCCCCGCTGACCTGGACCTCGGGTCGAGCGGGCGAACGGGGCCGGCGAGAGGGCCCTGGAGGCGCCTTATGGGGATCGCCCGGCCGAGAGCACCCGGCCCCACCCGCACCCGGAGAGCAGATCTCCTGCTCGTCCACCGCTCCCTGCTGCGGCAGCGTGTGCGTCAGCCCTGACGGTGAGGGCGGCGGCGCGGCTTGCGCGGGCGCCGAACCGTGTCCGCGTCGACGGCGGCGCCCGCCGAGGAGAACAGGTTCGGTACGCCCGGGCGCGGAAGCGTCCGGGCACGGGTGACCGGCTTGGCGGCGGTACGTCTGGTGGGGGCCGCGGCGCGGGCCAGGATCCGGGCGTGGCGAATGTGGGGGGCGCACATCGCGCAGACTTCCTCGACCCCTTGCCGCGGCACGGGCGCAGGCCGCACAGCGTGCCGGGAGCGGTCCGGTCGGCACGCTCGTCGGGAGGGAGGTCCTGGCGGTCCGTCTCCGCCGCCGGTCCGTCGCCGTGAGCATTGAACCAGTGGCGTGACCCCGCCCGAACAGCACGCGTACGAGTTCGTGGCGGACCGGGCGGTCGGCTTCGGTTCTGTGCGCGCCGTCCGAACGGGCGGGCCGGTCGTGGGGTACGGCCGCTCGTGCAGCAGCCGTACCCCGTACAAGGGCGCCGTCTTCGGTCGGCGCCCGGGCGGTTACGCGTCGGCGAGGAGGGGGTCGTAGGGGGTGGTGCGCCGACGGCCGGACATGAAGGACAGGAAATCGTTGATGAAGGCGCTGCGGCTGTAGGTTCCGTCGGCGCCGGCGGTGTCACGGCGGAAGGCGGTCCGGAACAGGGCCCGGTATTCGTCCGCGTCGATGGTGTGGTTGCCGTCCTTGTCGGTGACGTCGAAGAGGACCTCGGCGACCCTGATCAGCGCGGGCCCCGCCAGGGAGGGCACGGCGGCGGCGTACTCCTGGGCGCTGACGCGGCCGTCGCCGTCGGCGTCGAGGGCGCTCTGGAGTTCGCGCCACCAGTCGGCGTAGGCCGTGTAGAGCCTGGTCTCCTCGGGTTCGTCCAGGTCGAGGCGGCTGGAGAGCTCGCGTGCCATGGCGGCGAGGTCGGGCCAGTCCAGGTATCCGTCGCCGGTCTGGTCGAGGACTTCGGCGAAGAACCTCTGCGCGCCGCGCTGCGTCTCGTCGGCAGGAGCGGGAGCGGGCTCGGGTTCCGTGGGCATGGGGGTGATGAGCCGGATGAGGGCGCCGGCCCGCTTCATCTGGTCGCGCAGGGCGTTGACCGTCCGTGCGCGGGGGTCGTCGCTGTCCGGGGAGAGCGTCAGCAGGTCGAGGATGTTGTCGGCCTTGATCCAGCCCTCGGGCAGGAACCGGGTCAGGCCGGCGGCCAGGTAGACGCCCTGCATCAGGGTCTGCACTCCCGCGATCTCGGGGAGGCCGGCCCGTCGGCGGAACGGTTCCGGCAGGGACGCCACGGTGATCGCTCCGACGACCGGGCCGGCGACGGCCCGGCCGGTCGCCCACAGGGCGGGAAAACCGTTCAGCACCGGCGGAGCGGGAAGGTGGTCGAAGAGCTTGTAGAGGATGATGCGCATCGCCTCGGTGTTCTCCAGCTCCTCGGCGACCACCCGGTCGTAGTAGGGCCAGAACTCGTCGAGGGTGGACGGCAGGTGGCGGGCCGGGTCCCCCAGGGCGGTCTGGAAGGCCTGGAACTCGGCGTACAGCCGCTCCATGGTCTTCTGTTCAAGGGGCTGTCCGCTGAGCCGGCACATGGTGACGGTGCTCTCGAACAGGGTCGCCACCACCCAGGCGCGCACCTCGGGGTCCATGGCGTCGTAGGGCCGGTTCCGCGGGTCGGTGCCGTGCAGTCGTGCGTGCATCCGGTTGAGGCGCGCCGCTTCCCTCTGCCGGGTGTGGTCGTCGGCCCCGAACATGCGCTGCAGGCTCGTGAGGGTGTTCCGGAGCCGCCGCCAGGGGTGGGTGACGAAGGTGGAGTTGTCGATCAGGGCGGCGCCGACCTGGGGGTGCGCGGCCTCCAGGACGGTGGCCCGGATCACGGCCAGGGCCCAGCGCGGGTCGTTGAAGAAGCCGTGGAACTGCGAGCCGGGGCCGAAGAGGGACTCTTCTTCGGCGTCGCCGTTCCCGCTGCCGTGATCGGCGGCGGCGGCGCCGGGAGGCGTCGTGGAGTGCTGGTCGTCCGGGGTGGTCACGATGCGGGTTCTCCGTTCTGGGGCGGCGGCACGGCGCCGAAGCGGCGTTCGCGCTGCCGGTAGGCGTGCAGGCACTGCAGGAAGTCGGGTGCGCGGAAGTCGGGCCACAGCGCGGGTGGGAAGACCCATTCGGCGTAGGCGACCTGCCAGAGCATGAAGTTGGAGATGCGCTGTTCACCGGAGGTGCGGATGACCAGGTCCACGTCCGGGGTGTCGGGGAAGGGCAGGTGCGCGGCGAAGCTCTCCTCCGTCACGGATCCGGCCGGAACACCGCTGCGGATCAGCGACCGTGCGGCCTCGACGATGTCCCTGCGGCCGCCGTGGTCGAAGGCGACGGTCAGCGTCATCTGCCGGTTCCGGTCGGTCAGCGTCGTCAGGTCGGCGATGTCACGGGCCAGTCCGGGTGGGATGCGGGGGTCGGTCATGCCGAGGAAGCGGCAGCGGATGCCCCGCGCGTGCAACAGCGGGGCGTGCTTGCGCACCACCCGGCGCACCAGGTGCATCAGGAAGTCGATCTCGGTGTCCGGGCGGCGCCAGTTCTCGGTGGAGAACGCGAAGAGGCTCAGCCAGCCCACCCCGGCCGCACGCGCCGCCTCGATGACGTCGATGACCGTCGTCTCCGCGGCGCGGTGTCCGGACGTGCGCGGCAGGGACCGCTGGGCCGCCCACCGGCCGTTCCCGTCCATCACGCACGCGACGTGGCGCGGCACCTCACCGCGCTCCCCGGGCGGCCCGACGCCCCGGGGAGCGGCCAGAGGGGAGGCGGGTGCCTCGTTCATGGACTGTCCTGTTGTCACGCCCGTCCTTTCAGCGTCCGGGGCGGACGCCGTCCCGCGTCGTAGGAGGCCCCGCCTCGTGGGGCGTCCTCCGTGCAGCGATCACCAACGGCAGCCTGGCAGTGCTCGGTCCTGTGCGTGCCGTGCGTGCCGCTACTTCACCCCTGGCACTCGTGTCCGAGCCGGAGCGGCGGCCGGAGCGGTCCGATCCGTCCGCGGGCGAGGCCGGCCGTGACCGCCGCCCGAACCGCCGCCCCGTCTGCCGGTCCCGGCGTCCGGCGCGCGGGACCGTGGTGGCGGCCCACCATCCGCTCTGTGAGGAGATCCCGTGCTCGAAGGCTTCGGCGAGGCGCTCGCGGACGGGGAGTACTACCTCCCGCTGACCGGCGTGGCCGACCCCGGACCGTGCTTCACCCCCGGTGAGGTGCCGCCGGGTCTGCGCGGCTCCGCCCAGGGCATCTGGACGGTCTGGGGCGGCCGGCGGGCCGGGCTCGCCGGGCAGGGGTGGAAGATCCACGTGTCGGCGCGGCTGGACCGGGCGCAGCACGTGCTCGACACGGTCGCCGGGATCTGCTTCTCCGAGGGCGTGCCGTTCAAGCACCTGAGCGCCCGGCTCTTCTTCCTGTTCCTCCATCACAAGCACGCCGCGCGGGCCCAGTCGGGCAAGTTCTGCGCCGTCTACCCGCCGGACACGGCGACCGCCCGCCGGCTGCTGGAACGCCTGCGCGACGCGCTCGACGGGGAGGAGGGTCCGTACGTCCTCACCGACCGGCGCTTTCGCGACTCGCGGACGGTCCACTACCGCTACGGCTCCTTCGACGGCGCCCGCAGCCGACTCCGGGCCGACGGCACCCGGGAGGGGACGGTCCTCGACGGTTCCGGCCGCGAGGTCGCGGACTCGCGACTGCCCGCCTTCCACCTGCCCGCGGGGATCACGGACCCCTTCGTCGAGCGGGAGGACGAGCCGCACGCGGGCCCGATCCTGGTCCGCGACTACGAGGTGACCGGTGCGGTGCGCCTGAGCAACGCCGGGGGCGCCTACCGGGCCCGCGACCGGCGGACCGGCCGCACCGTCTTCCTCAAGGAGGCCCGCGCCCACAACGGCCTGGTCTTCGACGGGACCGACGCGCGGCAACGGCTGCGGCACGAGTACGACGTGCTGCGCGAACTGCACGCGACGGCCCCCGGGGTGGCCCCGGAGCCGCTGGAGCACTTCACGGAGTGGGAGCACGACTTCCTCGTCACCGAGTACGTCGCGGGGCAGCCGCTGACGGGCTGGCTGAGCCGGTCCACCCCGCTGGCCCGCGCCGACCGCACGGCCGGGTCCGTCGCCGCGTACTACGAGGCGTGCCGGCGGCTGCTGGCCGGGCTGGACGCCTCGCTGGAGCGGCTGCACGCCGCCGGCCACCGGTTCGGTGACGTCAGCCCGGGCAACGTCCTGGTCACGCCGTCGGGCGGGATCCGGTTGGTGGACTTCGAGGCGGCCTCGGCGCTGTCCGCAGCCCCGTCCGGGATGGGCACCCCGGGGTTCACGCCGCCGCCCGGCCTGCGCCGGACCGACACCGATCCGCTGCTGCAGGACCGGTACGGCGCGTCGGCGGTCGCGCTCGCCCTGCTGGCGCCGTGCCACGAGATCGCCGAGCACGCGCCCGCCAACCTCGCGCTGTTGCGGCGCGACCTGGCGGACGTGGCTCCGCCGCAGGACCTGTGGCGGCGGGCGACCGCGTTCCACCCGGCGGAGGAACGGGACGGCCCCGGCCGCCCTCCTTCTCCCGCCGAGGTGGACGCCGATCCGCGCGGTTGCCTCACCCGGCTGGCCCGGGAGGTGGCCGCGGGGCTGCTGGAGACGGCCGACGCCGACCGGCCGGAGTGGGCGTTCCCGCCCTCGCCCGAGGCGTTCCGGACCAACAACGTGTGCCTGGCCTACGGCACGGCCGGGGTGGTGCACGCCCTGCACCGCGCCGGGACCGCGGTGCCGGAGGAGATCCTCGAACGGCTGCGCCGCGACGCGCTGGCGCTGCGCGGCGCGCTGCCTCCCGGACTGCTCGTCGGCTCGGCCGGCGTCGCCCCGGTGCTGGCGGATCTCGGCAAGCCGGACGAGGCCGTCGACCTGCTTCGGGACGCCGACGGCCACCCGCTCACCGCCTCCTGTGCCACGCTGGCCGGCGGGCGGGCCGGGGTCGGTCTGGGCTGGCTCGCCCTGCACCGGCTGACCGGGGAGAACGGCCACCTGGAGCGGGCCGCCGCGGCGGGAGAGGGCCTGCTGCGCACCTCGGACCCGCGGGCCGTCCTCGGCGAGCACGACGCCCGCGGTCTGCTGCACGGCCGCTCGGGGCTCGCCCTCTTCCTCCACCGCCTGGCCCGTGCCACCGGCGAGGTCCGCTTCCTGGAGGCGGGGCGCCTGCTGCTCCACCAGGAGCTGGACCGGACCTTTCCGCTGGACGACGGCTCCCTGTCCCTCTCCGACGACGCGCGGTTCACCCGCGCCATGCCGTACCTGGCCACGGGCGCGGCCGGTCTCGCGGCGGTGCTCACCCGCTACGTGGCCACCGCGCCGGACGAGCGCTGCGCCGCGGCACTGCCGCGGCTGGTCACCGGCATCCGGGTCTCCCGCGCCACGAAGGAGGCGGGCCTGTACCGGGGGCTGGCCGGACTGGTCTGGTTCCTGACCGGGCACGCCGAACTCACCGGCACGGACGCCGCCCGCGAGGACGCCGTGCGGGCCGCGACCGGCCTGCTGAAGTACGCCGTTCCGTACCGGCGCGGCGTCCGCTTCCTCGGGGCGGGTTCGCAGCGGTTCACCGCCGACCTGTCCAGTGGCGGGGCCGGTGTCCTGCTGGTCCTGAACCGCCTGCTTGCCGGCCCGCTCCCGGCGGCGCCCCGTTCCTCGCGCCCCCGGCTCCCGGTGGCCGCCTGACGCCACCGTACGAGCCCCCCACGACCCCCTCGGTACGGCGGCGAACGCCTTCGTGCCGAGGTGTGCAGTGATCAACCGGTACGACCCCGACAGGAAAGAGGAGATCACCCATGAGCCAGATCCTCGCGCTCCAGACCCTGGACACCGAGCAGGAGGCCCTCGACGCCTTCGTCCCCTGCTTCAGCGTCGCCTGGAGCATCAGCGACATCTTCCCCGAGCCGATGTGACGGGCCGGTGCCCGTGAGGGCCGGGACCGGTGGCGCCGCCGCCGGTCCCGGCCCTCCGTGTGCGCAGGCGAGGGGCCGGTCGTCCCGCGCGGGTCTCAGGCCGTCTGCGGGCCCGTCAGCCGGACCAGCAGGTCGTCGAGGCACGAGGCCGGTGAGGGTGCCCTGTCCGTCCCGTACGACGGCGAGGGAGGAACGGCGGCGGCGCAGTTGCTCGACGGCCTCGGCGACCGTGGTGGCGGTGGTCGGTTCGGGTACGGGGCGGGTGAGGTCGCGGGCGGTGAGGGTACGGCCGCGGGCGCGGGCGACCAGGGCGTCGCGGGCTCGGGCTCCGCCGGAAGGCTCGTCCGTCGCGGGTCGCTCGCTCCTTGCCGTGCTCCGGCGGAATCGACGGTCGGGGAAGCGCACGGGCTTCTACATCACTGTAGAGGAAGAGCGAACGGGTGCCGGGAGCACCGCCGGGCGAAGGCGAGCGGTCAGGCGGTGGTCACCATCCGGTCCCGGTCGTGAGGGACGGCCGGGTGTGCGGCGAGGGACTGTTCGAGGCCGTCCAGGGCCCGCCGCACGTCGGCGATGTGTGCGGCGAGCTCCGCGGGTGGTGCCTCCGGGGAGATCCGCGCGACCGGGGCGCCGGCCACGGCCCCCTTCTCGTGAGGAGTGCGGCGGGCCGCTTCGAGTGCGGCGTTGTCGAGTTCGCGCGCCTCGTCCAGGCTGTTGAGGACGACGCCGATGAGGACGTTGACCAGGACGAACGAGGCGAGCAGGACGTAGGAGCCGTAGTAGAGCAGGCTCAGGCGCGAGACGGAGAGCCCGTTGTAGATGGCGTCCTGCAGGCCTTCCAGGGTCATCAGCAGGAACAGGGTGAGCAGAGCGCGTCCCAGGGACCCGAAGTGGGCCGGGTCGTGGGAGCCGAAGCAGACCCAGCCGACCATGGCGTAGACGTAGAGGACGACGGCTCCGACGAAGAGGAAGCTGATGGTGCCGGGGAGGCTGCGGGAGACGGCGATGAACAGGATGCGCAGCTGGGGCAGGAACCGGGCGGTGCGCAGCACCCTGACCATGCGCAGCAGCCGCAGCACGGTGGCGTTCTCCCGCACGAAGGGGATGTAGGCGCAGGCGACGACGACCAGGTCGAAGACGTTCCATCCGTCGCGCCAGAAGTCTTTCGGCCGGTCGGCATGGGCGGCCAGGCGCAGCAGCATCTCCAGGGTGAAGAAGGCGAGGCAGCCGTGCTCGGCCCACCGGAGCCGGTCGGCGTGGGCGGCGGCGAAGCCCTGGTAGGTCTCGGCGCCGAGCAGGGCGGCGTTGAGCAGGATCGCGGCCAGGACGGCGAGTGAGAAAAGGGGGGTCTCGATCAGGGTGCGGCAGGGAGCCGCGAGACGGGTCAGGGCGGGAGCCGGGGCGGTGGTCATGGGAATCTCCGTAACGGGGCGCACGCCGAGCACCGCCCGGTGGGGACGCGGAGGCGACCGGGCGGGATCAGTGGCTTGTTCTTTTCGCACCTAACGCGTCGACGGGCCTTCAGGCTGCGGGTCGCGGGAGAAGTGGGTAAACGATTCATCCGCTCCAGGGAAATGCCACGCGTTCGGTCCGCCGCGGGGCGGCCGGGCCGTGACCGATCCAGCACAAGATCGTTTACGTCGGACGCCGCCGTGCCGCTCCTGCGGGAAGGACGAACGGCCTTCGCGCTCGTCCCGCTACCCTCGACGGATGTTCGACATCAGGATCGCGGGTCCGGACGACGCCGAGGCGCTCGGCGACGTACACGCCGCCGGCTGGGAGGCGGCCTACGCGCCCTTCTTCTCCCCCGAGTTCGCGGCGCTGGGCGTCAGCGACCGGCGCACCCGGTGGCATGCGCGTATCGGTGAGGGGATCCTTCTCCTCGCCTCCTTCGAGGGGCGCCCGCTCGCCCTTTCCTGGTCCGGCGCCTCCCCCCGGCGGCCCGGCTGGGCCGAGGTGTACGGCTTCTACGGCCACCCCGACGGCTGGGGAAGCGGCATCGCCCCCGCGCTCATGGCGCGGACCCTGGTCCGGCTGCGCGCCGAGGGCCACGAGCGCGTTCACCTGTGGACCCTGCGGGACACACCGCGCTCGCGCCGCTTCTACGAGAAGAACGGGTACGTCCCGACCGGCGCCTCGCGGTCGCACGACTTCGGTGACGGCAAGCCGCTGGCGCAGGTCGAGTACGCGCGGGAGTGTTGACCCGCTGCGTGGGGGTGGCGAGCTGACGGTACGTACGCGGGCGCTCCGACCTGGTGCTCCCCCGGTGCACGGCAGTTCGCGGGTCAGGTGGTGCCGGTGGCGAACGGGCCCCCGTCGCCGAAGGCGAGGCGCGCGAAGTTCTCGGCGATGCGGTGGTGTCCCGCCGGGTCGGGGTGGACCTCGTCGGGCAGGGGGAACTCGGCGTAGTCCTCCTCCCCGTAGAGGTCGCGGCCGTCGAGGTGGTGCAGGTTCGGGTCCTCGGCCGCTCGCGCCGCGACGATCCGGGCGAGTTCTTCGCGGATGACGGTGAGCGTCAGGCGTCCCGCGGCGCGTTCGGCGGGGTCGCCCGTCGCCCTGAACTTCAGGGTGCCGTCGGCGAAGTCGGGCACGAGGGGGCCGGGGGTGTCCTCCTGGACCGGGCACAGGACGGCCGAGACGACCAGGAGCGGTGTGGTCGGGTGGCCTTCGCGGACGGTGTCGAGGAAGCCGTGGACGGCGGGGCCGAAGGCGCGCAGGCGCATCGCGTCGGTGTTGACGATGTTGATGCCGATCTTCAGGCTGATCAGGTCGGCGGGGGCGTCCCGCAGGGCGCGGGCGGTGAACGGGTCGAGCAGCGCGCTGCCGCCGAAGCCCAGGTTGACCAGCTCCACGTCGCCCCGGGCCGCGGCCAGGGCCGGCCAGGTGGCGGTCGGGTGGGTGGCGTTGGAGCCGTGGCTGATGGAGCTGCCGTGGTGCAGCCACACCCTGCGTCCGCGGTCCGGTACGGGTGCGACGGGGGCGTCGGTGCGCAGGGCGACCAGTTCGGTGATCTCGTTGTGCGGGAGCCAGATCTCGACGTCCTTGTCGTGTGCCGGCAGGCCGGTGAAGCGGGCGGTGCCGACGGGCCCCTCGTGCAGCTCGGAGGTCTGGGCGACCATGTCGGTGATCATCAGGACGTTGCCGCCGGGCACGGTGGCCCGGGCCGTGAGGCGGCCGTCGACCAGCAGGTCGTAGACGCCGTCGGCGGGGGCCGGGAAGCCCTTGTAGGCGCGCTTGGTGGGCAGGGTGTCCAGTTCGACGACGGTCGCCGCGGTGCGGAAGACGAGCCGCACGCCGGACGGCTGGGCCTCCATCAGGGCGAGCTGTTCGTCGGGGATCTGCCGGCGGGCGGCCGCGGGCAGCCGGTGCGGGAGCAGGCCGCGCGGGGTCTGCTCCAGGTCGAGGAAGCCGCGCAGGATGTCCGGGGTGAGGGGGGTGGTGGTCCGGGGGCGGTCGGTGTTCATGGTCTCCAGCCTGTCGGTCGAGGGGTACGGGTCGTCCGGACGCGCCCGCGCGCGGCGCGGCCCCGTTCGGTTCAGGGGGTGCCGTGCCGGCGCAGCAGCGCGTCGAGGGAGTCCAGCGTCCAGAGCCAGGACGCCTGGGAGTCGAGGGCGGTGTGGCTGAACCCTCCGGCGAGTTCCAGGCTGATGTAGCCGTGGAAGACGCTTCCCAGCATCCGGACCGCGTGCGTCTGGTCCGGTTCCTCCAGGTGGTAGGCGCGCAGGAGGGCGCGCGTCATCCGGGCGTGGCGGACGCCTGCACTGGCGGCGGCCGTCTCGGAGTCGAGCCTGAGCCGGGTGGCGTCGTAGCGCCCGGGGTGCTCGCGCGCGTAGTCGCGGTAGGCGTCCGCGAAGGCGATCAGGGCGTCCTTGCCCGCCCGGCCGGCCAGCGCGTCGGAGGCCCGCTCGGCGAGCTCCTCCAGGGCGAACAGGGCGATCCGCGTCTTGAGGTCCTGCGAGCTCTTCACGTGCGAGTACAGACTCGCGGTCTTCACGTCGAAGCGCCGGGCGAGCGCGGCGACGGTCACCCGGTCGAAGCCGACCTCGTCGGCGAGCTCCGCCCCCGCCCGCGTCAGGCGCTCCGGGGTCAGTCCTGCTCGGACCATGACCTTCCTCCTCTCAACCTACAGCCAGAATGAACCCGCCTAATAGGTTTAGGCAAATTCCCTGTCGGTGAGGACTCCGTCGTACCGGGGATCATGGCGGCGCCGGAAGCGGGTAGGCAGACCCGCAACGACGCCACGACATACCCCTTGGGAAGTGAATCGACATGACCGACGACGCCTACCTCTTCCTCGCCGACAGTGCCCCCGGATCGGGGTGGCAGGGCACGCCCGTCTCCCTCGTCGGGGAGCTGGAGTGCCTGGAGACCCCGGCCGTACGGGCCTGGCTCGACGCCCACGAGACCGACGCGGCCTCCCCCGCGCTGCGCATCGTGCCGCCCGAGCAGACCGGGATGATCCCCGAGGACGCCGAGCGGCTGCCGGTGCCGCTGGACGGGGAGGAACTGGAGCGGGTGCGCCGGGCCGGTGCCACCGATCCGGTGGCGGCCGTCGAGGAGGAGCTGCTGGCCTACCGCGACAGCAAGGAGGGCCGCGACGACCTGCTGCACAAGGCCCTGGCCGCCGGCATACCGGCGCACCGCATCGTGGAGCTGTCCGGAGTGGACCCCACCGCTCTGCCCACCCCGCCCCGCCCCTGAACGACCGGACGCGGCGAACCGCGCCAGAAGCCTTCCGCATCCGGGATCCGGGCCGGGGGGCGAAGCGGGGAGCGGGAGGGACGCGTCCGGGAGAGGGGCCTCGTGAACGACGTACCGGCCGTGCCGAAGGAGTCCGTGTGGGACTACCCACGGAGTTCCTGCGCCCCGGGGCGGGCCGGACCCACTGCGAACGGAAAGGCGCGGCGTCGTACGAGGACGCGGTCGACGGCGAGGCGGTGGCCGCGCAGGAGGGCGACTTCTACGGCGGGTGGATCATGCGCGAGATCGAAGGGCCCTTCCAGGGCGGGCCGGGGACCCGGGGCTGGTGAGGGGCGCGGCCCCGGGGGTCAGCTCCCTTCGGTCTCGAAGGTGCGCAGCAGGTCGGCGGCGACGCTCACGGCGATGGTCGCGGGTTCCTTTCCGGTGATGTCGGCCAGTCCGATCGGGGTCTTGATCCGGGCGACGGCGGTCTCGTCGTGGCCGCCTTCCGTGAGGAGGCGCTTGCGGAAGCGGCCCCATTTGGCCGCCGAGCCGATCAGCCCGATGGAGCCCAGGTGGGGCGTGCGCAGGGCCGCGTCGCACAGGGCGGCGTCCTCGGCGTGGTCATGGGTCATGATCAGGACGTGGGTGCCGCGCGGCAGCTGTTCGAGGACCTCCTCGGGCAGCAGGGGCGTGTGGTGCACCCGTACCGCCGCCACCGCGTCGGCGAGGACGGCGAGCCGGTCCTCGGCCAGGACGGCGGAGCGGCTGTCGATCAGGTGGAGGTCCAGGTCCTGGCGGGCCAGGACGCGTGCCAGTTCCATCCCGACGTGTCCGACGCCGAAGATCGCCACCGTCCGTACCACGGGGAGGGGTTCGAGCAGGATCGAGACCGTTCCCCCGCAGCACTGCACGCCGTGCCGGTTGGTCACCTTGTCGTTCAGGGCGAAGTCGATCAGCTCCGGTTCGGGCGCGGGCGCGGCGATCAGCTCCCGGGCCCGGTCGATCGCGACCGCCTCGACGTTGCCGCCGCCGATCGAGCCCCACGTCTCGGTCCGTCCCACGACGAGTTTCGCGCCGGCGTTGCGGGGGGCGTGGCCGCGCACGGTCGCGACGGTCACGAGCACGCCGGGCTCCCGGCGTGCCCGCAACCGCGCGACCGCGGTGACCCAGGTCATGTCAGGCACGGTGCGACGCTTCTGCCCCGGTCCGGGCGTCGCCGGCCCGGCTGGCCGCCCGGACCGCCCAGTACACCGCTTCCGGCGTGGCGGGCGAGGCGAGTTCCACGCCGGTTCCGGCGGGGCCGAACGCCGCGGCGGCCTGCCGCAGCGCCTCGCGCACCGAGAAGGCCAGCATCAGCGGGGGTTCGCCCACGGCCTTGGACCCGTAGACCGCGCCCTCCTCGGTGGCGTTCTCCAGGAGGCGTACGTGGAACTCCTCGGGCATCTCCGAGAAGCTGGGCAGCTTGTACGTGCTGGCCGCCCGGGTCAGCAGCCGGCCGCGGTGCGGCCCGTCGCCGGTGTCCCAGCGCAGGTCCTCGAGCGTCAGCCAGCCCGCGCCCTGCACGAAGCCGCCCTCGACCTGGCCGACGTCGATCATCGGGGAGAGGCTGTCGCCGACGTCGTGCACGATGTCCACCCGCCGGATGCGGTACGCGCCGGTGAAGCCGTCCACCTCGACCTCGGCCGCCGCGGCGCCGTAGGAGAAGTACTTGAACGGCGAGCCCCGGAACGTCTTCGCGTCCCAGTGCAGGCCCTCGGTGCGGTAGAAGCCGGCCGCCGACAGCTGGACCCGCTGGAGGTACGCGGTGCGCACCAGGTCGTCCCAGTCCAGTTCCCCGTCGCGGCCGAGGGCGCGGGCGACGCCCTCGACGATGCGCACGTCCGAGGCGTTCGCTCCCAGCCGGGTGGCGGCCACCCGCGTCAGCCGTTCGCGCAGCTGCTCGCAGGCGTTCTTCACCGCCCCGCCGTTGAGGTCCGCCCCGGCGCTGGCGGCGGTGGCGGAGGTGTTGGGCACCTTGTCGGTCCTCGTGGGGGCGAGGCGCACCTTGTGGAGCGGGATGCCCAGGGTGGTCGCGGCCACCTGCAGCATCTTGGTGTGCAGGCCCTGGCCCATCTCGGTGCCGCCGTGGTTGATCAGGACCGAGCCGTCCTTGTAGATCAGCACCAGCGCGCCGCCCTGGTTGAAGGCGGTGAGGTTGAACGAGATGCCGAACTTGACGCCGGTGACGGCGAGTCCCCGCTTGGTGTGCGGGTGCGCGGCGTTGAACGCCGCGATCTCGCGCCGGCGGTGGGCGACGTCGCCGTCGGCCTGGACCTGCCGCCAGACGGTGGAGATCCGTTCGGCGTGGGTGACCGGCTGTCCGTACGGTGTCGTCTGGCCCTGTCCGGGCCGGTAGAAGTTGCGTTCCCGCAGCTCCGTGGGGTCGAGGCCGAGCAGGGGCGCGCACCTGCCCATGATGTCCTCGATCACTAGCATGCCCTGCGGTCCGCCGAAGCCGCGGAAGGCGGTGTTGGAGACCTTGTTGGTCCTGGCGATGCGGCCGGCGACGCGCGCGTTCGGGATCCAGTAGGTGTTGTCGATGTGGCAGAGCGCGCGGGCAACCACCGGCTCGGACAGGTCCAGGCTCCAGCCGCCGTCCGCGGTCAGGGTGGCGTCCAGGGCCTGGACGCGGCCGTCGGCGTCGAAGCCGATCCGCCACGCGGCGTGGAAGCCGTGGCGCTTGCCGGACATGGTCAGGTCCTGGGTCCTGTTGAGCCGGACCCGGACCGGCCGGCCGGTGAGCCTGGCGCCGAGCGCGGCGACGGCCGCGAATCCGTGCGGCTGCATCTCCTTGCCGCCGAAGCCGCCGCCCATGCGGAGGCACTGCACGGTCACCTCGTGACTGGGCAGTCCGAGCACGTGCGCGATGATCTCCTGCGTCTCCGAGGGGTGCTGGGTGCTGCTCTGGACGAACATCTGCCCGTTCTCGTCGACCAGGGCCAGTGCCGCGTGCGTCTCCAGGTAGAAGTGCTCCTGGTCGGAGAACTGGAACTCGCCCGAGAAGACGTGCGCGGAGTCGGCGAACCCGGCGTCGACGTCGCCGGTGAGCATCACGGGCCGGGCGCCGTGGAAGCTCTCGGCGGCGATCGCGTCCTGCAGCGAGATGAGGGAGGGCAGTTCGTCGAGTTCCACTTCGACGGCCGCGGCGCCGAGGCGCGCCGCCTCCGCGGTCTCGCCGAGCACCCAGGCGACCGCCTGGCCGTGGAACATGACCTCGTCGGGGAAGAGCGGTTCGTCGTGCTTCATCCCGGCGTCGTTGACCCCGGGCACGTCGGCCCCGGTCAGCACGCGGACCACGCCGGGCACGGCGAGCGCGGGCCCGGTGTGCAGCGCGGTGACGCGGCCGTGGGCCTTCATGACCTGGACCGGGTGGGCGTGCAGCACGTCCTTGGTGCGGTGGACCAGGTCGTCGGTGTAGAGGGCGCTGCCCGTGACGTGCAGGTAGGCGCTCTCGTGGGGCATCGAGACGCCGACGACGGGCTTCTCGGGGCGCTCGGACAGGTGGCTCATGACGACACCGCCGCGGTGGTTCGCACGTACAGCTTCCTCAGGCTCTGGCCGAGCATCTCGGCGCGGTAGGCGGCACTGGCCCGGTGGTCGTCCATGGGGGTGCCCTGGGCCCGCAGCACCCGGGCCGCGGCCTCGACGGTCTCCACGGTCCACGGCCGGCCTTCGAGGGCCGCCTCGGTGGCGAGGGCGCGGATCGGGGTGGCGGCCACGCCGCCCAGGCCGATCCGCGCCTTGCGGACCGTCCCGTCCTGGATGTCGAGCGCGAAGGCGACCGCCACGCTGGAGATGTCGTCGAAGCGCCGCTTGGCGATCTTGTGGAAGGAGGTGACCGGTGACAGGGGCAGCGGGACGCGGACCGCACGGATCAGCTCGCCGGGACGGCGCACGCTCTGCCGGTAGCCGGTGAAGTAGTCCGCCAGCGGGACCTCGCGCTCGCCGTCGGCGTCGGCGAGCACCACCGACGCGTCGAGCGCGAGCAGGACCGGCGGGCTGTCCCCGATGGGGGATCCGGTGCCCAGGTTGCCGCCGAGGGTCGCTCCATTGCGGATGAGGCGGGACGCGAACTGCGGGAAGAGTTCGGCGAGGAGGGGCACGCCGCCGTCGAGGCGGCGTTCGATCTCGCTGAGCGTGAGCGCCGCCCCGATCTCGACGTGGTCGGACGTGGTCCGCAGCTCGCGCAGTTCGGGCAGCCGGTCGACGGCGACGACGCAATCCGCCCTTCGGGAGCGGATGTTGACCTCCACGCCCCAGTCGGTGGAGCCGGCGACCACCACCGCGTCGGGACGCTCGCGCAGCAGCCGCAGCGTCTCCTCCAGGGTGTTCTTCCGCAGGAAGGTGCTGTCGCCCCGGGTGTACTCGGTGGCCACCGGTTCCGGCGGGGACTGCCCGCGGCGCCGGGCCAGGGGGTCCTCCTCGGCGGGCGTGCCGACGGCGAACGCGGCGTCGCGGATGGGGCGGTAGCCGGTGCAGCGGCACAGGTTGCCGCTCAGTGCGTGCAGGTCGAAGCCGTTCGGACCGTGCTCGGGGTCGGTGCAGCCGACCGGGTCCGCGTGCGCCCGGCGGTCGGGCCGGTAGTACTCGGCGGCCATGCTGCAGACGAATCCCGGTGTGCAGTAACCGCATTGGGAGCCGCCGCGGACCGCCAGCTCCTCCTGCACCGGGTGCAGGGTGGCCGGGGCACCGGCCTCACCGGCGGTGGCGAGCCCCTCCGAGGTGACGACCTCCTGACCGTCGAGCGCCGCGACCGGGAGCAGGCAGGCGTTGACCGCCACCCAGTCGGTGGGCTCGTGCGTCCCGGGTCGGGCGACCAGGACCGCGCAGGCCCCGCACTCGCCCTCGGCGCAGCCCTCCTTGGTGCCGGTGAGGCCGCGCTCGCGCAGGAAGTCGAGGACCGTGGTGTGGGGTGCGGCCGGGGAGATCGGTGCTTCGTCGCCGTTGATCGTGATGCGCGCCGCCGTCATGACAGGCCTGCGTTCCGGCGCGCGGTCGAACGGTTCGTCGTGTTCGTCGTGTTCGTCAATGTTCAGGCGGCTTTCTGTACTCAGAACGCAGACGCGCCGCGCGAGAGGGGCAGGCGCGAGAAGGCATGCGTCAGCGAGGTGCTGGTGAAGGGGAGGCGGGGAACCACGGAACCCGCGACGTGCCGTGGACGGGCACGGGAGGAAAAGGGGGCGCTCAGCAGCCGTGCGCGATCTGGCCCGGAACCCAGGCGGTGCGCTCGGCGAGGCGACCGGGATCGGAGGGGGTGGACATCCGCGGATCGCCTCCTTCCGGGAGCTGTGGGACGACGTTCACGGCAAAGTAGTGGTCGGCGCCCCGGAGGTCAAGGGGTGGATCTTTACGCAGCGGGAAGGGCGCGGGGCCCGGCCGGGGCGGGTCAGACCTCGATGTAGGCGACGACGACCACGGTCTTCAGCGCGGTGACGAAGTACAGGACGCGTACGCGTTCGACCTCGTCGGCGTACTGGAGGAGTTGGGGGCCGGTGGTGCTGCCGGGGATCGGTTCGCCGATGGCGGGATCGACGGAGATGACGACCAGGGCGCGGTCGAGGGCGTGGAGTCCGGCCTCGTCGGTGAGGGCTTCGAGCTGTTTGGCGGCGGCGTCGGAGAACGTGATCCGCGCGCGCCGGCGGTCGTGCCGCGGCATCAGGCGACGGCCGGGCGCCGGGCGGCGAGGCGGGCGAGGTGCTTCTCCCGCAGCTCTTCCCACGGGGTGCACTCGTCGACGTCGGGCAGGCCGTCGGCGGCGAGGTCCTCGAGGACGGCGGCGAACCGGTCGGCGGTGGCACGGGTACGGGCGGCGTAGGCGCGGACCGCTTCGGCGGCCGCCGGGTCCAGGCGCTGCCGGGCGGAGGGGCCTGCGGTGGCCGGCTGTTCGCTCATCGAGGCCTCCGTGAAGGGGCGGACGGGTCTTCCCCACCACGGTATCGCCGAGTGCGCGGTCCCGGTGCCGGTCCGGGTGGAAACCCGTTTGGCGGACCGCCACGACCGCTGCTACGTTTCCGGGAGCCGTGCGAGAGAACGAGGAGGTGGTACCCGTGAACGCAGTATCGACATGGGTGCTCTCCTCCGGGGTCACGGTCGGGCGATAGGTCGTCCGGGAGCGCCGTTCCAGCGCACTCCCGAAAGGCACGACCGTGCACTTCACTTCCGAACGACGCCTCGACGACGGCGTCCTCGAACGCGCATTCACCCTCGGCGAGATCCCGGGCCTCCTGTGGACGCCCGCGTCGCCCTCCGCACCGGTACCGCTGATCCTGCTCGGCCACCCGCCGCTCGGGCTGCCCCGGATGTATCCCCGGCTGGTGGAGCGGGCCCGGCAGGCCGTGGCGGACGGTTTCGCCGCGGCCACCATCGAGCTCCCCGGGAGCGGTGACCGGCCCCGTCGGCCCGAGATCGAGCAGGCCCGCGCCGACCTGCGCCGGGCCCTGGAGGCCGGCGGGCCGGTCGACGGCGGGATCGTCGACGCCCTCGTCCTCCCGCTCGTCGAGAAGTCGGTCCCCGAGTGGCAGGCCGCCCTGGACGCCCTCCTGTCGCTGCCCGGGATCGGCGGTCCGGTCGGGTACTCGGGGGGCGTGATCTCCGTCGGCGTCCGGCTCGCGGTGGTCGAACCGCGCGTCTCGGCCGCCGTTCTGTTCGCCGGGAGCCTGGTGCCCGCCGTCATGTTCGAGGAGGCGCGCCGGGTCACCATTCCGCTGCACGTCCTGCTGCAGTGGGACGACGAAGGAAACGACCGGCAGGCGGCCCTGGACCTGTTCGACGCCTTCGGCTCCGAGGAGAAGACGCTGCACGCCAACATGGGCGGGCACACCGGCGTCCCCCGGTTCGCGGGGGACGCGGCGGCCCGGTTCTTCACCCGGCACCTGAAGTAGGGCCGGGGTCGTCGGGTCCCGGCAGGCTGTGGGCCGGGGGGGACGAGGGCCCTGCTCTTCGGGGGCGGGCCCTCGTTCGCCGGGAGGTACCGGTCCGCGTCCGGGCGGGCCATGAGAGTGCATCACGGCACCCGGCGGCCCAAGCGGAGTACTCCGACATGCGAGCGCGGGCGAACGCTGGTGGAGTCTGCTGTGTCCCTGACCTCCACATTCCCGGAGAAATCATGCTGTCCTTCCGCAAGACCCTCGCGTCCGTCGCCCTTGCCGCCGCCGCGGTGCTGGCCGGTTCCGGCGTCGCCTCGGCCGACCACCACCTCGAGCGGGGCGATGAGTCGGCGTCCTACGGGGTGTGCAACGACCTCACCACGCAGATCGGCGCGGTGAACGTCAACCAGGGCCCGGTCTGCATCGACTTCGGTTCCCTCGAGGAGGCGGGCGAGAGCAAGGGCGGCGACGACGACATGGGCTTCGCCTGTAACGCCGCCGTCACCCAGGTCGGCCTGATCAACGTCAACCAGGGCCCGGTCTGCATCGACTTCTGACCCGTACGCGCCTCACCGGCACCGGTGGAGGGGCGGCCGTCCGGATCCCTCCGGACGGCCGCCCCTCCGCCGTGTCGGGCCTGTCCGCCGTCGCCTTGCACCTTCCGTCCGGCAGGAACGTGACACCACCCGTGGAGCCGCAGGTCGGAGCCGTACGAGAGCGGTGGGCCGGGGCTGGCGTCAACCGCCCGGACGGTTGATGCCACCCCGGAGGCGCTGACAGGCCCGGCGCGGTCGAGCAAGCTTGAACTCGTCGAAAGGGCCCCGCCGAGGGGCGATGCGACACGAATCCCACGAACCGCTCCCACCGGAGGTCTTCCCGTCATGCGCTCTTCCGCCCGCCGCGCCCTGGCCGTCGCCCTCGCCCCGCTCGCCCTCGCCGGCGCCCTCCTCGTCGCCCCGCCCGCCGCCGCCGACGCCGACACCACTCCCCCGGCCCCGGCCGCCGTCGTCCCCGCGCCCACCCCCACCGCCTCCACCGACGGCTTCTCCTGGGGCTGACCGGCCCGCACCACCCGGATCCGGCCATCTACCTCATCGGCGTCTCGCTGTCCGCATCCGCCGCGGCGGACACCACACGCCCCACCTCCAGCGGCGTCCTGCGCGCCCTGCGCCGGGCCGTACATCCCACGGACTCCGTCGAGACCGCCCGTGCCCTCGTCAGCGGCGGCTCCGTCCGGATCGCGCTCTGCGTCGACTGCCCGGACGAACTCGACGCCGTCGGGCGGGCCCTCGGCATCTGCCGGCGGATGCTCGCCGCCGACCCGCCCGAGCTCCGCGGCTACGCGGTGGCCGACTGCCGCCGCCTCTGAGCACCGGTTGCCCCACCACCCCCTCCCACCACCCCTCCGAGAAGCGAACGGGGAGACTCCACCGTGTTCCTCCACGTCCTCGGCCCGCTGCGGGCCACCGTCGACACCCGACCGGTGCCCCTCGGCGGCCGGCGGGCCCGGACCGTCCTGGCCGCCCTCGCCCTGGAACCCGATTGGGCCGTCTCCGTCGAGAGCCTGGTGGAGGCCGTCTGGGGACCGCACTCCCCGGCCAGTGCCCGTACCCAGATCCGCATCTGCGTCTCCGCGCTGCGCCGCGCCTTCGCCTCGGCCGGGGCGCCCGAGGTGATCGAGACCCTGTCGTACGGCTACCGCCTGCGGATCGGCCCCGACCAGCTCGACTCCGCCGTCTTCGAGTCCCGCGTCCACCGCGCCCGCGAGCTCGCCGAGCACGGCCGCCAGGCCGAAGCCGTCCTGGAGCTGCGCAGCGCGCTCGCCCTGTGGGCCGGCCCCGCCTTCGCCGGCGAGAACGGCCCCGCACTCGAACCGGGCGTGCTGCGCCTGGAGGAGCTCCGGATGCGGGCCACCGAGGAGAAGCTCCGTCTGGAGCTGGCGCTCGGCCGGCACTCCGACGTCATCGGGGAGCTGATGGCGCTGACCGCCGCCCACCCCTTCCGGGAGCAGCTCCACGGCCAGCTCATGCTCGCCCTGCACCGGGCCGGGCGGACCGCCGAGGCGCTGGCCGCCTACCGGCGGATCCGCCTGACGCTCGTCGACGAACTGGGCATCGAGCCGGGTCCGGGGCTCAGCGGCCTGGAGCGGTCGATCCTGCTGGGCGAGCGGCCGGAGTCCCTCTCGGCGTGACCCCGGGCGCCCGGCCCCGGCCCGTACCCCTCACAGGGTGAGGCGCAGCTCCTGCATCCGGTGCTCCGAGATCCCGTCGGTGGGCAGGAAGTCGTAGCGGTGCACGGTCGTGCCGCCCCCGGTGAAGGCCCAGTCCATCCGGAAGAACGGCAGGTCCCGGTTGAACAGGGCGTCCTCCCCGAACTCCCCGAGGGAGGCGAACTTCCAGCTCAGCGGCAGGAAGGCGGGGTTCGCCGGGGTGGCGTCCTCGGCCACGTCCCGCAGCCCGTCGAGCGAGCGCATGGAGGCCGTGGCGTTGAAGTCCCCGGCGATCAGCACCGGGTGGTCGTTGGCGGCCACGTCCTTCTCCAGGCCGGCGAACTCCGCCTGCCGCCAGGCGTGCTTGCGCCGCAGGTAACTGTCGTGGTCGAAGTCCGAGAGGGGGTTGAGGTTGTCGAGCGCGAGCGGCACGGTGATGTGGACGTTGTACGTGCTCAGCACCCGGCCGCCGACCTCGAGGTCGGTGCGGAGCACCTTCTCCCGCGCGAACTCCTGTCCGAAGTCGGGCTTCTCGCCGAAGGTGAGCGCCGGTCCCGGTCCCACCGGGTACTGGGCGACGATCGGGAAGCGGGAGACCGTGAGCAGCTCGCCCCGGCGGGCGAGGTGGTAGCCGGGGAAGGCGCGGCGCAGTGCGGCGTCGTCGTCGAGCCTCCAGTAGCCGTCCTCGCCGAGGCCGGGGGTCCAGCCCACGTGTTCCTGGAGCAGGTACACGTCGGCGTCGCGGGCCCGGAGGAGGGCGAGCAGCCGGTCGGAGTCGGTGGCCATCGCCCAGTACTGGGTGTTGAGGGAGACCACCCGCAGGGCGCCGGCCGGCACCGGGCCCGGCTCGCGCCAGAGCGCGGGCCAGTTGAGCCCGGAGCCGGTGGCGAGGGCCAGCGCGAGGGCCGTGCCGGAGAGCGCGGCGGCGACCGGCCGGCGACGGCCGCAGGCGGCGGCGGAGGCCGCGAGCAGCACGAGCGGGGCGCCGAGGAGGAAGAGCGGCGGCACGACGTCGAGGACGAGCGACCAGTGCCAGCGCCCGCTGACCAGCCACCGCACCACGGCGTAGACCAGCCACAGCGCGGCGGCGGCCACGACGGCGCGCCCGTACGAGAGGCGCAGCCCGCGGGCGATCCGCCGGGCCCGGCCGGGGGCGGGTGCCCCCGGCGGGGCCGCCGCCGGTTCGGAGGACGTACGGACCGGGGTGGGGGCGATGCTCATGCCAGCGCCTCCCCCGGCTGGTACATGCGGCGGAAGCGGCCGCTGGCGGCGTACTGGGCGAGGCCGGTGGCCAGTCCGGCGACCACGGCGGTGTTCACCAGCAGGTGGGCGCCGGTGAAGAAGGCGGTGAAGGCGAGGCCGCGCTCCCTTCGGACGAAGCGGTACTGCCCGAAGTCGGCCAGTACGGAGCCCGCGAGGGCCAGGGCCGAGACCGACAGGGCGGCGGCGGGCCGGACGGCCGCGAACGGCAGGGCGGCGACGGCGAGCCCGCCGAGGGCGGAGGCGGCGGCCCGGCCGCCGGTCTCCATGCCCTGCATGGCCCGGCCGCGGTCGAAGTAGAACGGCACCCGCAGCCGGCTGCGGACGAACGCCTTGCGCAGCAGCGGGCGCATCCGGCTCTCGTCGGAGAGCCGCCCCCGTATCCGCGAGGTCAGGAGCATGGGCCACCGGGCGGCGAGCCGCTCCGCGTGGTCGATCTCCTCGGTCTGGCGCAGGGCCGTGTTGAACCAGCCGGCCTCCAGGAACGCCGCTCTGCGGACCGCGCCGAGCGCGTAGAAGCCGCCGCTGACGTCGCCCTCGGCGCTCTTGCGCCAGTAGTGGTACTGCAGGATGCGGTACTGCCCGACGAGCGGCTCGGGGAAGAGCGGTTCCTTGTCGGGGACGCCGAACACCGCCCCGTACTCGGGGTGTTCCTCGAAGAGGGCGACCGCCTCGGCGACCGCCTCCGGGTGCATGGCGAGGTCGGCGTCCAGGAAGAAGACGATCTCGCCGCGGGCGCGGCGGACGCCCTCGTTGCGGGAGGCGCCGGGGCCGCCGTTCTCGGTGACGCGGACGAGCTGGACGGGATGGGCGGCGGCGGCGTCGGCGCAGCCGTCGGTGCTGGCGTCGTCGACGACGATCACCTCGATGTTCGGGTGCGTCTGGGTGAGGACGGAGCGCAGGCAGAGGTCGACCGTGCGGCGGTCGTTGTACATGGGGACGACGACGGACACGAGGGGTGCGGACATCGGGGTTCCTCGACGGTTCGGTTCGGTGCGGACGCGGACGGGGCGGGAAGCCGCGGGGATCAGGCGGCGAGGTGCGGGAGGAGCAGGAGTCCCCAGGCGGCCGAGTTGACGAGCATGACGCGGTCCCGCAGCAGGGTCTTCACCGGCTCGCCCCCTCCCCCGTCGACGACCACGACCTGGAGGTAGCGGAAGAGGGCGAGCAGCGCGCAGACGACGGTGAGCAGGGCGTAGGGGCCGAAGCCGGACTCGGTGCGCAGGTAGAGCAGGTAGCCGACGACGGCGAGGGCGGAGCACAGGACCAGGACGAGGTCGAGGAAGTGCGCCGAGTAGCCGACGAGGGCGGGGCGGTGGCCGGTGCCGGAGACGCTGAGCTCGTGGCGGCGTTTGCCGAGGATGAGGACCAGGCAGAAGGCGAGGACGGTGAGGACCAGCCACATCTCGGCGGGCCGGCCGGTGGCCTCGTAGCCGCCGAGCAGGCGGAGCACGA
Organism: Streptomyces sp. NPDC088915; assembly: GCF_044749825.1. Taxonomy (NCBI): domain Bacteria; kingdom Bacillati; phylum Actinomycetota; class Actinomycetes; order Kitasatosporales; family Streptomycetaceae; genus Streptomyces; species Streptomyces sp. NPDC088915. Next base: position 218,916 of record NZ_JBIVIR010000015.1, on the reverse strand, counting down.
AGCCGGTGGCGACGACGAAGACGTCGACGAGCGGCAGGTGCTTCAGCTTCCAGCTGTAGGCGCCGTTCACGGCGAGGTAGAGGCCGACGACGAGCGCGCCGCCGGGGCCGAGGGCGAGGAGGGCGGGGCCGAGCAGGGCGCCGAGGGCGGCGGCCGTCGCCCAGGCCGCCGGGAGGCCCATCCGGCCGGAGGCGAGCGGCCGGTGCCTTTTGACGGGGTGCCGCTTGTCCCGTTCGACGTCCGCGATGTCGTTGAGGACGTAGACGAGCGAGGAGGCGAGGACGAAGGCGCCGAGGGCCAGGGCGACGCGGGCCGCGCCGCCCCCGCTCCAGCCGCCGTCGAGCAGCGCGAGCGGGACGACCAGCAGGTTCTTGGGCCACTGGCCGGGGCGGAGCAGGGCGAGCGGGGCCGGGAGGGCGCGTCGTCCGCGGACTTCCGGATCGGGCGGGGAGGGGGCGGGCGCGGGTGCGGTCTTCGGCGCCTCGGCCTCCGGAGGGGCGGCGGCCTCGGGGGCCGGCGCGGGCGTCGTGGGCGGCGCGGTCGTCGTGGCCGTCGTCGTGTCGTGGGTGAGTTGGGTCATGGCACAGCCCCTCAGAAGAAGATCTTCGCGGTGGACAGCAGGCCCTGCTTCCACGGGTCCCGGCTGGTGCGTCCGGTCGTGCCCGCGGCCGGGGTGGTGTGCCGGGCGGTCCGCCACCACTCGTAGGTGCGCAGGACGGCCTCGGCGTTGGACAGGCGCGGGGCGAAGCCGAGGCGGGCCTTGGCCTTGTCGGTGCTGACGTAGGAGTCGTCCATCAGCTTGTGCAGCAGGCGCCCGTACACCGGGGAGAGCTTGAGCCGCTGGAGGACGCTGAGCAGGGCGAGGGCGGGCCGGGCGGGCAGGCCGACGACCCGCTTGCCGTGGCCGGCGGCGTCGAGGACGGCCTGGAAGTCCTCGCGCAGGGTGCCGAACTCGGTGGCGGCGAGGTTGTAGGTGTCGTTGGCGACGTCGTCCTCGGCGTGGATGACGGTGGTGACGGCGTCGACGAGGTCGTCGACGGCGAACATCTGGATCCTGACGTTCCCCTTGCCGAGGACGGGGAAGTTGCGGCCCTCCTCGGCCCATTCGAAGAGCATGGAGAAGAGGCCCATGCGGCCGGGGCCGACGAAGGTCTTGGGGCGGAGGATGGGCACGCACATGCCCTCGGCGCGGTACCGCTCGGCGATCTCCTCGGCGGCGGCCTTGGCGCGGCTGTAGGTGTCGACCGGCTCGCGCGGGTACTCCTCGGGGGTCGGCACGACGGTCGGCAGGCCGTAGACGGCGGTCGAGGAGATGTGGACGACCCGGGGGGTGCCGGCGGCCGCGGCGGCGGCGAAGACGTTGCGGGTGCCGCCGACGATGATCGAACGGATCTGCTCGTCGGGGTAGCTGGGCAGGGCGGCGGCCGCGTGGACGAGGACGTCGGCGCCGTCGAGGGCCCTGTCCATCAGGGCGCGGTCGCGGATGTCGCCGGTGAGGACGACGCCGGGACCGGGGCGCAGGTCGACCCCGCGGACCTCGTGGCCCTCGGCGAGGAGCCGTTCGGCGAGGCGGGAGCCGAGCATGCCGGCCGCGCCGGTGATCGTGATCACCACTGGGAGCTCACCTTCTGCTTGATGAAACGGGCGACGAGGCCGGTGAGGCCGCGGGAGAGGACGTCGTCGAGGGCGTCGATCACGCGCTCGGCCTCCTCGGGTTCGGTGACGAGGGAGGGGCCGATGATCAGCGGGTTGTTCCCGTTGAGCGTGTAGTAGGTGTAGATGTCGTGGTCCTGGTAGAGCGCGTTGATGACGGCGCAGGTCACGAGCTTGGTCTTGAAGCGGGGATCGCGGGCCATGCCGCCGGGGGCGAGCTTGGCGACCAGGTCGAGGATCCTGGGCCCGCCCTCGATGAAGACGCCCCAGAGCGCGCCGGCGCCGGCGATCCGGCCGATCTCGTCGGGGTACTGCTTGGCGAGCCGCTCCAGGCCGGGCTGGAGGACGGCGCCCAGGGCGCGGGCCCGGGCCGGGTAGTCGTCCTCGACCGCGATGTTGACGGCTTCGAGGGCGGTGGCGCACTCCTCGCCGAAGCCGTAGTAGGTGGTGGAGGTGGAGTTCATCAGGGCGTCGCCGAGGTTGTCGTACGCCTTGCGGAAGACCGGCTCGCGGGCGACGTAGGCGGAGATGGAGGACTTGCCGCCGCCGAAGGACTTGGACGTGGTGAGGACGTCCGGGATCAGGCCGGGGTAGCGCATGAAGTGGAAGAGGGAGCCGGTCTTGCCCCAGCCGGTGTAGATCTCGTCGAAGATCAGGACGATCTTCTCCCGGTCGCAGATCTCGCGCAGGCCGCGCAGGAACTCCTCGGAGCACTCCTGGATGGTGGAGGCGCTGAACGGCTCGATGAGCAGGGCGTAGACGTCGCCCTTGTGGGCGGCGACGGCGCGGCGGACGGAGTCGAGGTCGTCGTAGCGGAAGGTGTCGACGCCGGGGATGGTGGGGAAGCCGAACTGGGCCTGGCCGGTGAGCCCTCCGGAGCCGAGGAGCTTGCCGTGGAAGGCGCAGTCGGCGCGCAGGACGGTGTTCCGCTTGCCGTTGTGGAACTTGTACGCGAGCTTGACCGCGCCTTCGACGGCCTCGGCGCCGGAGTTGGGCAGGAAGGCCATGTTCAGGTCGCCGGGGAGGATCTCGGCGAGGTTGTGGCCGAGGGCGGCGAGATAGGGCGAGAAGTAGGTCTTGTGCACCTCCATGCGCTTGTCGCGGGCAAAGCGCTCGCGGGCGGCGAGGATGCGGGGGTGGTTGTGGCCGTGGTTGAGGACGCCGACGCCGCCGGTGAGGTCCAGGACGCGGCGGCCGTCGGTGAGGGTGAGGTGGGCCCCCTCCGCGCTCCTGACCAGCTCGCGGCCGAAGCCGAAGGAGGTCATGAGGGAGACCTGGCTCTTGTTCACGTAGCGGCGGTAGAGGTCGTGGACCTGGTCGACGTCGAACCGTTCGGCTTCGTCAAGGGTGTACACGGGCGTTCTCTCCGATCGGGAGGATGAGGGCGTGCGGGTGGGCGTGGGGGGTGCCGGCAAATTCGTGGGCGGGGGTGCCGGGTCTTCCGGTGGTGCTGGTGGTCCCGTTCGTGCGGACCGGTGGCGTGCCGTCGCGGGCGTCGCGGACCCGGGACCAGGTCAGGACCGCCGCCGAGCTGCCGAGTTCGGCGAGGACGCAGACCAGGCGGCTGGCGAGGGCGGCCGCGGCGGCGAGCCCGCCGGGCAGGACGGTGGCGAGGGCCGCGGTGAGGGTGAGCTCCCGTACGCCCCAGCCGTCGGGCACGATCACGGCGAGGCTGCTGACCACGGTGGCCAGGGCGAAGCCGCCGACCGCCGCGCCGAGGCCGGACCACGGGGGCGCGCCGATCGCGAGCAGCAGGAACCACAGGTGCAGTCCGGAGGCGGCCCAGGAGGCGAGCGCGAGGAGCACGGCCCGGCGGACGGCGCTGTCCGGCGGCGGGTCGACGGGCCTGCGGGCCAGGGCGGTGAGCCAGGTGACCGGCCGGGTGATGATCGCGGGCCGGACGACTCCGGCGAGGAAGACCAGGACCGGGGGGCAGAGCCAGTACCAGTGGCCGGGCAGGGCGGCGGGCGCGGCGGCGAGGCCGACGGCGGCGCCGGTGAGCAGGGTGAGGGCGAGGCTGAGCACGTACGCGGAGGTCATCCGGGCCCCGGGCACGCCGGCCGCGCGGCCGTGGGCGATGTGGGTGAGGACGCCCCAGACGCGGCCGGGCACGTACTTGCTGAGCTGGCCGAGGAAGTAGATCTTCGCGGCGAGCAGGCCCCGGACGGGGTGGTCGCCGGGGATGAGGACCCGCCAGGCGTGGACGGCGAGGACGAGGCCGGCGACGTTGGCGAGGACGGAGGCGGCGAGCAGCGGGACGGCGTCGGCGCGGGCGAAGGCGCGGGCGGCCTCGGCTCCCTGGTCCCGGACGAGGAGGAGGACGCCGACGAGGGCGGCGAGCACCACGACGGGTGTGAGCCAGCGGCGGAGTCGGTCCGTCATCGGGCGCCCGCCTTCGCGGGGGCGGGCGGCGCCGGCGTCTTCGTGCGCCGTCCCGGGGCCGGGGGCCTCAGGGCTCCCACCGCCGCCCCGGCCAGCAGGGCCGCGTGGCAGGCGAGGTGGACGGCGGTGAAGAAGGGCGCGAAGGCGGCGCCCCGGCGGCGGGCGGCGAAGCCGATGAGACCGGCGTTGGCGAGGCAGAAGGCGAGCAGGCCGGCGGCGGCCGGCAGGGCGGCCCACGCACCGGGCGCGCCGAGGAGCGGGAGCAGTACGGCGAGGACCGGGGAACCGAGGAGGAGGAAGGCGGCGGCCAGGACGGAGGCGGGGGTGTTGGCGGTGAGGTGGGAGCGGCCGCCGGCCCGCGCGGAGCGCAGGGCGGGGACGAGGAGGAGGGCGCGCCGGTAGGTCTCGGCGAGGAGCGGGCCGAGCCGGTGCTCCTCGTCGTGGTGGGCGGCCACCCGCTCGGTGAGGACGATCCGGTAGTGGGGGGCGAGCCGGTCGCTGAGCTCCAGGTCCTCGGAGTCCCGCAGCGACTCGTCGAAGCCTCCGATCCGGGCGAAGACCTCGCGGGGCACGGCCGCCTGGGCGAAGAAGGCGGTCTGGACGACTCCGGCGCCGCGGGCCCGCCACCAGTGGGCGTGGAGGGTCTTGTACCACTCGACGGGGCCGTCGTCGACGAGCGGCTCGGGGGCGATGACGCCGTGCACGCAGCCGCAGGCCGGGTCGGCGCGGAGGATCTCCAGGGCGGCCTCTACGGAGCCGGGGGTGAGGGCCTCGTCGGAGTCGAGGAAGAAGAGGACGTCCCCGGTCGCGGCGGCGATGCCGGTGTTGCGGGCGGCGGAGACGCCCCGGTTGACGCCGTCGCCGAGGAGGGTGCAGGGGTGGCGGCGGGCGATCTCGGCGGTGGCGTCGGTGGAGCCGTCGTCGACGACGATGACCTCGTGGACGGGGTGGGTCTGGGCGTACACGGATCTGAGGCAGGCGTCGAGGGTGCGTGCGGAGTTGTGGGCCGGTATGACGACCGACACGGTTTGCGTCATGGGAAGAGCACACCGGGTCGGCGTATGGGACGCGTATCGTTCCCGTATCGCCCGTTCTCGCAGTTCGAGACGGTCAACTCGCTTACTGCAAAGAGGACTTGGGCCCTGCTAGCGTTCCCGGTCGTGAATCTTCGGACGACCTTTCCGCGCATGCTCGCGTGGGCCGTGGCGGGGTGGGCGCTGTTCGCCCTGCCGGGCCTGTTCCTCAGTGGGACGTGGTGGCCGTGGCTGCTGCCCGACCTCGTTCCCCCGCTCGCCTTCCTCGCGGTGCCGCTGGTGCTGCTCGCGCTCTGCGCGGCCGTGGGGGACCGGGTGCGGCGCCGGTGGCAGACCGGGGCGCTGGTGGTGCTGCTGCTCGCCGGGGCCGGGCGGGCGGGGGTGCACTGGGGCGCCCTGGTGCCGGGGGGCGGGCCGGGGCCGGCCCCGGCGGGCGCGCTGCGGGTCTTCTCCTGGAACACCCTGTACTGGGACACCACCGACGACCCGGCCGCCTTCCACCGCTTCCTGCGCGCGCGGGACGCCGACGTGTACCTGCTCCAGGAGTACCTGGCATGGGAGGAGGGGACGCACACGGAGATCGACCGGCTGGCCGCGCTGCGCGCCGCCTTCCCCGGCTACCGGGTGGTGGTGCGGGGCGAGCTGGTGACGCTCTCGCGCTTCCCGGTGGTGGCCACTCCCCCGGTCGGGCCGGGGCAGGCGACGGACGACCGGTCGGTGCCGTGGCGGGAGCGGTTCGAGCGGAACAAGGTGCTGCGCACCGACGTCGACGTGGCGGGCCGGGTGGTGTCGTTCTACAACGTGCACGTCCCGGTGCAGCTGGACATCGAGCGGTCGCCGCTGAGCCGGGGCTTCTACCGGGTGGTGCGGGACACCGACGCCGTGCGCAAGGCCCACTACGCGGCGCTGCTCGCGGACGCCCGCGCGAATCCGCATCCGCTGCTGGTCTCGGGGGACTTCAACACGACCCCGGCGATGGGCGATCTCGACGGGTTGCGGGGCGCGTTCGCGGACGCGGCGACGGCGTCCTCCTCGGCGCTGCCGGTGAGCTGGGGCCCCGGGCCGCTGCCGCTGTGGCGGCTGGACTGGACGTTCACGGGCGGGGGCCTTCGCGTGCACCGGTACGCGCTGACCGATCCCGGGGACCTGTCCGACCACCGGGGCCAGGAGCTGCTGGTCTCTCCGGCCCCGGCGGCGGGCGGGGGCTGACCGTCAGGCGCCGGCCTCGTCGAGGCGGCGGCGCTGCTCGGGGTCGAGGGTCAGCGTCAGCGCGCCCATGACCTCCTCGATCTGCTCGACGCGGCTGGCGCCGACGATCGGCAGGATCCGCTGCTCGCCGCCGAGCAGCCAGGCCAGCACGACCTGGTTGACGGTGGCGCCGAGTTCGCGGGCGGTCTCGTCGAGCGCGGCGAGCCGGGGCGGGGTGCCGGGGTGGTCGTACGCGTCGGGGATGCCGATCTCGGGCCGGGTGTAGCCGCCGGAGAGCAGGGAGCTGTAGGCCCAGACGGGCAGCTGCTCGGAGCGGGCGTAGTCGAGGTGCTCGCGGGTGACGTGGACGTGCGCCGTGGAGGGCAGGGCCTTGTCGAAGCGGGGCAGCAGGTAGGAGTGGCGGTTCTGCAGGTGGGTGTAGCGGGGGCGCTCGCCGGCCAGGGCGCGGGCGCGCTCGACGCGCCAGGCGGCGTGGTTGCTGGCGCCGAGTTCACCGGCCTTGCCGTCGTCGACGAGGTCGGCGAGGGCGCCGACGGTCTCCTCCAGCGGAACGGCGCGGTCCTCGACGTGGGCCCAGAAGACGTCGACGCGGTCGGTGCCGAGGCGGGCGAGGCTGTCGTCGAGGGCGGTCTTGACGACCTTCTCGGAGAGGCCCTCCCACTCGTCCGTGCCGGGGCGGGGGCGGGCGCCGCACTTGGTGGACAGGACGACGGAGTCGCGGTTGCCGCGGGCGGCGAGCCAGCGGCCGACGGTGACCTCGGACTCGTCGCCGGTGGCGCCGTCGAGCCAGTACGCGTAGTTGTTGGCGGTGTCGACGACGGTGCCGCCGAGCTCGGTGAAGCGGTCGAGGATCGCGAAGGAGGTGGCCTCGTCGACGCCGGTGCCGAAGGGGAGGGCACCGAGGACGACGGTGCGCTGCGGGATCGCCATGGGGGTGTGGTCCTTTTCGATGGAGCGGTGGAAGACGGCGAGCGGGTTGGACTAGACCAACCCGCCTCCATCCTGGAGCACGAACTCCCCTCCCGCAGCGCTTTCTTGATCCCTCTCCCGTCGACCTGACGAACTTCGTCCACATCTTGATTGGTCCAGACCTACGGCCGAGTAGCGGCATATGATCACCGCGCACGCGCTACGGACACATGGCCTTACCGGGGGGATACGCCTTGTTGGAGGCGCTGGGAATTCAGCGGTCGGCGGAGACCGTCTACAGACTCATGCTCGACCATCCCGAGGAGGGCGTGGCCGAGCTGGCCGCCCGCCTCGACTGGCCGCAGGAGCGGGTCCGCGAAGCCCTCGGCCGGCTCACCGAGGCCCGTCTCGTCGCCATGGAGGACGCTTCCGGCGACCCCGTCCCGTTCAATCCCGAGGTCAGCTTCTCCTTCCTGCTCGCCCGCGCCGAAGCCGAGTTGAACCGCCGCCGCCGGGACGTCGAGCAGGCCGAGCGGGCGGTGGCCGACATCCTCGCCCGGTACGCCACCGGCCCCGGCTCCGGTCCCGCCCACGACGTCGTGGAGCGGGTGGTGGGCCTGGACGCCGTGCGCCGGCGGCTCGAAGCGCTCGCCGTGGGGGCCCGCGAGGAGTGCCTCTCCCTCCTGGTGGGCGGGGCCCAGCTGCCCGACACCATGGACGCCAGCCAGCCCCTCGACCAGCTCGCCCTGGAGCGCGGCGTCAAGATCCGCTCCATCTACCAGGAGAGCTTCCGCAACGACCAGCCCACCGTCGACTACGTCCGCTGGTACTGCGAACTCGGCGGCGAGGCGCGGACCGTGCCCGTGGTCCCGCTCCTCATGGTCGTCGTCGACCGGGAGGCCGCCCTCGTCCCCGTCGACCCGCTCGACGGTCGCGCCGGCGCCCTCGAAGTGCGCAGCCCCGGCCTGGTCCACGCCCTCACCGTCCTCTTCGAACGCCTCTGGGAGTCCGGCACCCCCTTCGGCGAGGCGCCCCGGCGCGACGCCCACGACCTCTCCCCCCAGGAGCGCGAACTCGTCATGCTCCTCGGCATCGGCTGCACGGACGACATCGCCGCCCGCCGGCTCGGCGTCTCGCTGCGCACGGTCCGCCGGATGAGCTCGGAGCTGATGTCCCGGCTCGGCGCCCGCAGCCGCTTCGAGGCGGGCGTCCGCGCGGTGAAGGAGGGCTGGCTCTGACCGGACGGGGACCCGGCCGGACCGGTGGTCACCGCGCGGGCGCGTCCGCGCGGTGACCACCGTCAGGTGCGTCGCAGGGCGCAGCTCCCCCCGGTGCAGGAACGGCGCAGCCGCCCGGCCGAGACGGCCTCCACGAGGCCGATCGTCCAGCACATCGGGCAGCCGCGCAGGGCGACCAGACCGACCGGGACGAGCAGGAGGCTCGCGGGACCGACGGCCGGCAGCAGGACCAGTGATCCGACGAGCGCCCCGAACCCGATCGCACCGCGGGCCAGATGGCGCGGGACGGTGGAGCCGGCGAAGCCGCTGCGCCCCCGTGCGCCGTCATTGGCGGGAGCACCGGGCGGGGCGGTGCCCGTCGTGGTGGGGTCAGGTGTCATCGCCTTCTCCTTCCGTCCGCGCCGGCTCCTCGCGCAGCGCCTCGCGCACCGCCGTACGGGCCCGGTGCAGACGGGACTTCATCGCGGCGGTGCTCAGGCCGAGGCGGCTCGCGACGGTGCGACCGGGCAGGCCCTGGACGTCCCGCATGACCAGCACCCGCCTCTGGTCGGCGGGCAGGGCGGCGACCGCGGCGGCGACGCGCTCGGCCTCCAGGCGCAGCAGGACGTCCTCCTCGGCGGACCGCGCGGTGGCGACGGACGCGTGGTCCCCGTCCGCCGGTTCGTGGTGACCCGGGCCGCCACGGCGCCGCCCCGGGCCGCGGCCCGGGGCGGCCGGGCCGTGGGAGAGCACGACGCGGGTGCGGCGCAGGCACTCGTTGCGGACGATCCGGAACATCCACGACGCCAGCGCCCCGGAGGCCCGCAGCATGCCGACCTTGCGGTAGAGGATGATCAGAGCTTCCTGAGCGGCGTCCTCGGCGTCCTGCGGGGTGGCGCACAGCGTGCGGGCGAACCGGTGCACGTGGGGATACGAACCGTGCACCAGATCGGTGAGCGCCTCCGTGTCGCCGCGCTGCGCCGCGGCGACCAGGGCCTCGCCGGGCCAGGTGTGATCAGCCACGCCGGCGCCTCCGGCGGCGCAGCACCGTGACGGTGCACGCGCACAGCAGCAGCGCGGCGGCCGCGGCGATGACGACGGTGGTCATGGGGTCCTCCTGAGGGGTCGCGGGGCGGACGGGGTCGTCCGCACACGCATAAGAGCCGGGGCGGGCACGAAAGGATTCACCTCCTGCCAGGACACGTACGCGCCCGCGCCCGATGGTCCCGGCCGTCCCGGCGCGGCGGGCCCGGGCGCCGAGGGCGCGGGCGGCGCGGCGGGCCCGGGTGCCGAGGGCGCGGGCGGCGCCTACGGGGTGAGCCAGTCGCGCAGGAGCCTGCTGACGGCCGGCATCGCCACGTACGTCATGAGCACGTTGAAGACGCAGGCCGAGACGGCGTTGCCGAGGAGGAGGGGGAGCGCGGTCAGGTGCGGCAGGAGGAAGAGGCTGCCGAGGACGGAGATCGGGTAGACGGCGAGGGTCGCGCTCACCGCCATCTTCCACCGGGGCGGCGCGGGCCGGGTGGAGCCCGGCTCGGCGAACCAGGTCTCCATGCCGGTGAGTTCCCGCCGGGCGATCTCGGTGTGGTGGTGCCCGTCGCAGTCCGCGAACCAGGCCGCGCGCTCGGGCGACTCCTGCCAGGTCCGGCACGCCCCGGCGTCCCGGAAGCGGTGGACGAGGAACCAGGGGGCGTCGCCGCCGGAGGAACGGAAGAACCCGTACCCGAGGTGGCCGGGGAAGGCGGCCGCGGTGTCGAGGATGCCCTTCGCCCACCGCTCGAAGGCCGCTTCGTGACCGGGGTCGACCCGGCGGGCTATCAGGAGGGTGACCTCGCCGGTGTCGGCGGGGACGGTGGCGTGTTCAAGACTGGCCGCGGTCAAGACGGACTCCTCGTGATCTCGCCGCGCCACCCGTACTGTACGCGCCGCACGGGGCGGACGTCGGCGTCCGGGCCGGGGACGCCACCGGTCGTGACCGGGCCGGGCCGCGCGACCGGGGCGTCCGCGAGCGCTCCCGGTGCGCCGCCGGGCGGGTCAGGCCAGGACCCGGAGGGCCTTCGGCTGCACCCGGACCGTCACCGGCAGGACCGAGTCGACCTCGCCGTCCGCGCCGTAGGGAAGCGGCCGGTCCGCCTCGATGCGGATCTCCTTCCCGCGCAGGATCTCCACCTGGGGGCGTCGCACGTGCGCGCCGGTCTTCAGCTCGTTCATCACCGCGAAGAAGTGGCGCTTCGAGGTGTCGGCGATGACGACGACGTCCAGGAGGCCGTCGTCGAGCCTGGCGTCGGGAGCGATGTTCCTGCCGAAGCCGTAGAAGCCGGAGTTCGCGGCCACGACCGTGTAGCCGGTGCGCTCGTGCACGACCCCGTCGACGGTGACGCGGTAGGCCGCGGGCTTCCACGCGAGGACGGCCCGCAGGCCGCCCGCGTAGTACGACGCCGCTCCCCGCAGGAGGCGCGACGCGTTCGCGTGGCGGTTGGCGATCGCGTCGATGCCCGCGTACACGCTGCCCAGGACGGAGGTCCGCGCGTGCGCGGCGGACTCCACCTCGATCGTGTCCACCGGGCGCGGCTCGCCGTCGAGCAGTAGCCGTGCGAGGGCCGGGGCGTCGGCGGGCAGGCCGAGCGCACGGGCGAAGTCGTTGCCCCTCCCGGCGGGGACCAGGCCGAAGAGCGTGTCCGTCCCGCTGAGCGCGCCGCCGACGCAGCCGGCCATCCCGTCACCGCCGACCGCGAGCACGACGTCTCCTCGCCCGCCCGCCCGGTGGGCGAGTTCGCGCGCGTGCTCCAGGCTCCGGCTGTACACGGTGTCGAGCCGTGCGCCCTCCTGCCGCAGCGACCGGGCCAGGGGGAGCAGGGCCGCCACGCCGCTGGAACCGCCTGCGGTGGGGTTGACGACGGCGGTGAACTGTCGCATGGGTCGGGCCTCCGGACGGGAGAGAGGGATCGGCGGGTGGGGGGGTGGGGAGCGGTGACGGCTGGAATTCGGTGGCCCGTCGGGGCAGGCGGCCGGCCCGTCGGCCCGCGGAGGGGGGTGGGATCCGCGGACCGGCGGGGGCTCGGGTTCAGCGGACGGGGACGAGGACGCCGGGGTTGAGGACGCCGGACGGGTCGACCTCGGCCTTGACGGCCTGGAGGAGGCGGACGCCGAGGGGGCCGATCTCCCGGACGTACCAGTCGCGGTGGTCCGTGCCGACGCCGTGGTGGTGGCTGATCGTGCCGCCCGCCGCGAGGATCGCGTCGTTCGCGGCGCGCTTCGCGGGCTCCCAGTGGGCGACCGGGTCCTCGCCCTGCGCCGAGACGACGGTGAAGTACAGCGAGGCGCCGTTCTCGTAGACGTGGGAGACGTGGCACATGACCAGCGGCGGGGTGCCGGCCCCGGTCAGGGCCGTCGTCAGCGCCTCGCGCACGTCGGCGTACAACCGGGGCAGCGCGGACCAGAACGCCGCGGTCTCCAGGGTCTCGGCGAAGGCGCCGGCGTCGAGCAGCGCGTCGCGCAGGTACGGCGCGTTGTAGCGGCCGTGTGCCCACCGGTCGCCGGGTTCCTCGCCGATGTACTCGCCGCCGGCGTCGAGCAGGACCTCGCGGGCGGCGGCGCGGCGGGTCGCGGTGTCGATCTCGGTCCCCTCGTACCCGGCGATGGCCACGCAGCCCCCGCTCGGCGGGGTGTCGGAGGCGCCGATCGCGTCCGGCTGCGCGAGCCCGACGAAGGTCTCCGTCTCGTCGGAGAGCCGCAGCACCGTGGGGCGCGGGCCGTCCTGGGCGAGGCGGCGGAGGGCCGCGGTGCCCGCCTCGAAGGAGGAGAAGCGCCAGCCCTCGTAGACGCGGCGGCGGGGCAGCGGACGGATGCGCACGGTCACGGCCGTGATGACGCCGAGGGCGCCTTCGGAGCCGAGGACCAGCTGGCGCAGGTCGGGGCCGGCGGCCGAGCGGGGCGCGCGTCCCGTGTCGAGGGTGCCCTCGGGGGTGGCGAGGGTGAGCGCGAGGACCATCTCGTCGAAGCGGCCGTACCCGGCCGATGCCTGGCCGCTGGAGCGGGCGGCGGCGAAGCCGCCGACGGACGCCCACTCGAAGGACTGCGGGAAGTGGCCGAGGGTCCAGCCCTTGTCGTTCAGGAGCGCCTCGACCCGCGGGCCGCGCAGTCCGGGTTCGAGGGTGGCGGTGCGGGAGACCTCGTCGATCGCCACCAGCCGGTCGAGGCGGCGCAGGTCGAGGGCGACGAACGGCCGCTTCGTCTCGGGCGCCAGGCCGCCGACGACGGAGGTGCCGCCGCCGAACGGTACGGCCGACAGGCCGTGTTCGGCGCAGGCGCGCAGGACGGCCACCACTTCGTCGTGGCTGCCCGGGAGGACGACGGCGGCCGGTACGTCGGCGACCTCGCCCGCGCGGATGCGCAGCAGGTCGGGGGTGGACTTGCCCCGGGTGTGCCGGACGCGACTCTCGGCGTCTTCGCGCAGGGCGTCCTCGGCGGCGAGCGCCCCGGCGAGCGCGGCGCGCGCCTCGCCGGTCAGGGACGAGGGCGGTACGTCGACGGCGTCGAGGGTCGCCGGTCCGCTCGAGCGCGGGGTGACGCCGAGCAGGTCGCGCAGCAGACCGATGACCGTGTCGGGCAGGGGGGCCGCCTTGGCCGGGTCTCCCCAGCCGCTCCACAACATGTCCACTTCGAGGCGTTCCTCTCGGTCTGTTCCACGGTCGGTGCTGCCGTTCGGGCCGCACTGGCATTACACTGTGACAGATGACGCCCATTCGTCACAACCATTCCGACCGGACGGAACCGGACCGGTCCGATCGCAACCGCTCGGACACCGACCTCCTCCTGGACGCGGCACGCGACTGCGTGCTCGCCGTCGGCGTACGCCGGACGACGCTGACCGACGTCGCCCGGCGCGCGGGCGTGTCCCGGATGACGCTGTACCGCCGGTGGCCCGACGTCCGCAGCCTGGTCGGCGACCTGATGACCCGTGAGTGGATCGCGGCCGCCGCCGGGGCGATGCCGGCCGGTGCGGACGGCCGGCCCGTCCGGACGCGGCTCGTGGACGGGCTCGTCGCGGCCGCCACGGCGCTCAGGTCCCACCCGCTCTTCCACAAGATCCTCGACGTGGATCCCGAGCTGCTCCTGCCGTACGTCCTCGACCGCAGGGGGGCCAGCCAGGAGGCCTTCCTGGAGCTCCTCGTCACCGCGATCGGCGCGGGCCACGAGGACGGGTCCGTGCGCCGGGCACCGGTGGACCTCCAGGCCCGGTCCCTGCTGCTCGTCGTGCAGTCGTTCACGCTCTCGCTGCGCACCATGGCCGACGAGACCGATCCCGACCTGAGCGAAGCCGCCTTCCTGGGCGAGCTGCGCACCCTGCTGGAGAGGACCCTCACCCCATGACCCCCACGGGCAGCCCCTTCCCGACCGCCTCCTCGCTGAACGCCGGGCGCCGCACGCGCGAGCTCGCCCGGCTCGCCGGCGGCGAGGAGGTCGACGTCCTCGTCGTGGGACTCGGCGCGACCGGTGCCGGCGTCGCGCTGGACGCGGCCACGCGCGGACTGCGGGTGGCCGCGATCGACGCCCACGACCTCGCGTTCGGAACGTCGCGGTGGAGCTCGAAGCTGATCCACGGCGGACTGCGCTACCTCGCCACCGGGCAGCTCGACGTGGCCCACGAGAGCGCCGTCGAACGCGGGATCCTGATGGAGCGGACGGCGCCCCACCTGGTCCGCGCCCAGCCGTTCGTCCTCCCCCTCACCCCGCTCGTCGGCCGCGGCCAGGCCGCGCTGGCGCGGGCCGGCTTCCTCGCCGGTGACGCGCTCCGGGTCTCCGCCCGCACGTCGCGCCGCACGCTGCCCGCGCCGCGCACCCTGTCCGCCGTCGAGACGCGCCACCTCGCCCCCGTCCTGCGGTCCACCGGACTGCGCGGCGGCCTGCTCTCCTGGGACGGCCGGCTCACCGACGACGCGCGCCTGGTCACCGCGATCGCCCGCACCGCGGCGGCGCACGGCGCGCGGATCCTCACCCGCACCCGCGCGCTCGCACTCGACGGCGGCGGCGCGCGGGTCCGCGACGAGACGACCGGCGAGGAGCTGCGCATCCGCGCCCGCGCGGTCGTCAACGCGGCCGGGGTGTGGGCGGGCGGCCTCGTCGGCGACGTCCGGCTGCGCCCCTCCCGCGGCACCCACCTGGTCCTGCGCGACCGGGACCTCGGCGGGCTCGCCACGGGGCTGCACATCCCGATCCCGGGCGAGACCAACCGCTTCGTCCTGGTCCTCCCCCAGGGCGACGGCCGGGTGTACGTCGGGCTCACCGACGAACCCGTCGACGGCGAGGTCCCGGACGTCCCGGACGTGCCCGAGACCGACATCGGCTTCCTCCTCGACGTCCTCGGCTCCGCCCTCGACGTCACCCTCCGGCGCGGGGACGTCGTCGGGGCCTTCGCGGGTCTGCGCCCCCTCCTGGACACGCGCGGCGAAGAGGGCCGCACCGCCGACATCTCGCGCAAGCACGCGGTCCTCCACTCCCCCGACGGCGTCGTGACCGTGGTCGGCGGCAAGCTGACGACCTACCGGCGGATGGCGCAGGACGCCCTGGACGCCGCCGTGACCGCCCGCGCCCTGGACGCCGGTCCCTGCCGCACCGCTTCGGTGCCCCTCGTGGGCGCGGCCGCGCCGCGGACCCTGGCCGGTCTCGACGCCCCGTCGCACCTCGTACGCCGCTACGGAACCGAAGCCGTCGCCGTGCACGAGCTCGGCCTCGAACGACCGGAGCTCGCGCTCCCCGTCGTACCCGGACACCCCGTCACGCGCGCCGAACTGGTGTGGGCGGTCCGCCACGAGGGCGCCCTGGACACCTCCGACCTCCTCGACCGCCGGACCCGCATCGGGCTCGTGGCCGAGGACCGGGCCGTGGCGGAGGCCGAGGCCGCCGGGATACTGGCGGAGGCGGTCTGAGGCCACGCCGGAACGCACGCGCCGCTCCCGACCGGCCGGGTCAGGCCGGGCCGGGCCAGGGCGAGGCAAGCGAGATCGGGTCTCGGGACGGATCGGGTCGGGCCGGGCCAGGGCGAGGCAAGCGAGATCGGGTCTCGGGACGGATCGGGTCGGGCCGGGCCGGGCCGGGCCGGGCCGGGTCGGGTCGGGTCGGGTCGGGTCGGGTCGGGTCGGGTCGGGTCGGGCAGACTGTGCGGGATGGACGACTATCGACCGGTGGACCGGGATCTCGCCCCGGAGTGGTACGGACGCCTGCGCGTGGAGACCGTCGATCTCGGCCCGGCCCGTTGGCTCACCGAGCGTGCCCCGGGGGACGGCGGCCTCGGGACGGTGGCGAGCGTCGCCGCGCCCGGATTCGCCGCCTACGCCCGGATCCTGCACCCGGCTTCCCTGGACGAGCGGCCGGTGCGCTGGGCGGCGGTGGCCGCCGCCCACGGGCGCGAGATGACCCCGGGCACGGACTGGCACGAGCTGATCGGGGCGGACCCCTCCTACCACAACGCCTCCGAGTACGGCCTGCCCGGCGTCTGGGACGAGCATCCGGAGGAAGGCCCGACTCCGCCGGACGTCGCCCGGGCCCTGATCCCCGTCCTGGCCCGGCACACCCGGACCCCCGAACAGTGCTGGTTCGGTCTGTGGAACGGCTACGGGCGGTGGGACTTCGACCGGTTCCCCTCCTTCGAGACGCCCGGACGGGACGAAGTGCTGCTCACCGGGACGCTGGCCGAGGCCGCCTCGCCGGTGTCCCTGGACGCGTTCGCCCAACTGCCCGACCTGTGGTGGCCGCAGGACCGTGCCTGGTGCCTGGGCGGTGACGTGGACCTGGTCAGCACCTACATCGGCGGGTCACGGGAACTCGTCGCCGACCTGCTGGCCGCTCCGGAACTGGAAGCGCATCCGACGGCGCCCGGGGAGAAGGTCGGCTGACCCGCGCCGCGAGCGGATCCCCTACCCGAGGGCGAGCATCGCCGCAGCGACCTCCTCGACCGCCGCGTCGGGGATCGCGGTGGCGGCCTCCTCCAGGACGAGGAGCCGTGCCCCGGGGATCTCGCGTGCGAGCGCCTCGCCGTTGCCGAGGGGGAAGAACCGGTCGTGGCGGCCGTGGACGACGAGCGTGGGGACCTCGATCCCGGGCAGGCGCTCGCGCCAGCGGGGCGCGCAGTCGAGCGCGGAGAACACCATGCCCATCTGGTTGGCCATCTGGACCGGGGGCGCGGTGCCGGGCGTGCGGTCCCAGACGCGCGCGGCGACCGCGCGCGCGGCGGCGGGATCGTCGCCGAGGATCCCCGCGCCGGCGGCGGCGAACTCCGCGACCGCCTCGCGGTCGGCCCAGTCGGGCATCGGGAGCGCGAACAGCCGGGTCATCGCGGCCCGGTCGTGGTCGGGGAGGTCGTCGTCGGGCGGGCCGGGGGCGACCGCGCGGGTGCCGACCAGGGTGAGCGCCGAGAAGGCGCCCGGACGGTCGAGCGCGGCCACCTGGGCGACCGTCCCGCCGACGCCGATGCCCGCGAGGTGCGCGGGTCCCCCGCCGAGCGCGTCGACGAGGGCCGCCGCGTCGGCGGCGAGGTCCCGCAGGGTGTAGGCGGGTGCCCCCGGGTCCGTCGTCGTCGACTCCCCGCTGTCGCGCAGGTCGTAGCGCACCGCGCGCCGGCCGCCGGCGGCGAGGCGCTCGCACAGTGCGTCGGGCCAGGAGAGCATCGTCGTCCCGCCCGCGAGCAGGACGAGCGGCGCGGCGTCGTCACCGAACGACTCGACGCCCAGGGCGATCCCGTTGGCGTGGACCGTGGTCATCGGATCACCTCCGGACGTCGTAGGTCAGGTGCGTCGCGGTCGACGTCGGGAGCACGCCGGTCCGTACGAGCGCGTACGGCGCTCCCCCGGTGAACAGCGGGGTTCCGGCGCCCAGCACGACGGGCGCGAGGTGCAGCGTCAGGACGTCGACGAGCCCGGCTTCGAGTGCCGAGCCGATCGTGGCGCCGCCGCCCATGAGGACGACATCGAGGTCCACGCCGGTGCGTGCCGACGCCGCCCCGGCACGCGCGCGTGCGGCGGCGACGGCGTCGGGCAGACCGGTGGTGACGAACGTCCAGTCGAGGTCGGCGAGCCGTACCGACTCCGGCACCGAGCCCGTCACGACGACGAACGCGGGCCTGCCGACCTCGCCGGCGCCGTAGCCGACCTCGTCGTCCCACCCGCCGGGTCCGTCGACCAGGTCGAAGAGACGGCGCCCGAGGACGACGGCGCCCGAGCGGGCGGTCCCCTCCCGCAGGAGGCGGCGGTCCTCGGGGTCGTCGGAGAACGCCCAGGTGTGCAGCGCCTCGCCTCCGGTGCCCAGCCCGTTGTCCGGACCGGGGTCGGGGCCCGTGACGAAGCCGTCGAGGGAGACCGAGATGTCGGCGATGATGCGAGTCATGTCAGGATGGACCGGATCCGTCCCCGGAACTCATCGCTCGCCCGTGGAGGACGTCGCGGCGGCGCGACCCCGCTCACTCGACGCGCTGGGTCCTGTCCCCCGGCTGGACGGGTACGGCGGGCAGGGGGGCGGTGCACGACGCGCAGCGGCGGGCCCGGGCCGGGACGGGGCTGAGGCATTCGGGGCAGTCGCGCTTGGGCGCCTGGACGTCCTGGTGCGGCGCGAGGCGCTCGTGCAGCTTGTTGATCGGCAGCACCACGAGGAAGTACAGGGCGCTGGCGAGAAGCAGGAAGCTGATCACCGCGGTGATGAAGGCGCCGTAGGGGAACTGGGTGGCGCCCACGGCGAAGGTCTTGTGGTTCATGTCGCCGGTGGCGCCGGCGGCCAGCCCGACCAGGGGCGTCAGGAAGGCGCTCACGAAACCGTTGACGACGGCGGTGAACGCTGCCCCGATGACGATGCCCACGGCCAGGTCGACCACGTTTCCGCGCAGGATGAAGCTGCGGAATCCTTTCACCTTCTTGCTCCTCGGGGTTCTTCGACGTCGATGGGCCGGCCCGGGAATGCGGCCGGTTCCTTCCCCGGATGCCCGGACGCGTCCCGCCCATACCTGCCGGGTGCCGACCGGAACCGCATGGAGGTTCGTTGTTCTGTTGTTTGTTCGGCGGGTAGGAGGGGCGCGTCTGTCGACGATGGTGAGAGGGGCCGGTTGTGGCGGGAGCGTTGGTTGCGGGCGGATGGGGCCTGTTCGCGGGGGCGGCCCTGCTGGTGGGGGCGGCCGTCGGCACGCTGGTACGGGTTCCGCCCCGGCTGATCGCCCTGGTCATGGCCTTCGGCAGCGGCGTCCTGATGGCCGCGGTGTCGTTCGAGCTCATCGCCGAGGCGTACGAACGCTCCGGCATGGTGCCCGTGGTCACCGGTGCCGTCGGCGGTGCCGTCGTGTACTCGGGGGCCAATGCCCTCCTGGCACGGCGCGGCGCGCGGCACCGGAAGCGCTCCGGGGAGCAGCAGCCCTCCGAGGACGAGGCGCCGGGGTCGGGCAACGCCATAGCCCTGGGGGCGCTGCTGGACGGGGTCCCGGAATCCGTCGTCATCGGCACCAGCCTGCTGGGAGGCGGGCACCTGGGAGTGGCCACGGTGGGGGCGGTCTTCATCAGCAACCTGCCCGAGGGGCTCGCGAGCGCCGCCGGGATGCGCGCGGCCGGGCGCGGTCGCGGCTACGTGTTCGCCCTGTGGGGAGGCATCGCGGTGGTCAGCGGTCTGGCGGCGCTGGCCGGGTACGCCCTGCTGGGCGGCGCGTCCGCGGCGGTGATGGCGACGATCACGGCGGTGGCGGGCGGGGCGATCCTGGCGATGATCGCGGACACGATGATCCCCGAGGCGTACAGCAGGGTGCACCTGATGACGGGCCTGGTCACCGTGGTCGGCTTCTTGTCGGCGTTCGCCCTGGCCCACCTCTAGGACGGAGTCGGGGTGGGGGTCACTCCGCCGGGAGTTCCGACGCGCGGGTGAGCCCGCGGAGCAGTTCCGCGTCCCATTCGACGTACTCGACGCCCGCTCCGTCCGCGTGGCGGGCGTAGAGGAACCGCCCGGTCGGGCCGTCGGTCGCGGGAGTGGTGAGGGTGGCGCCGGCGGCCCTCAAGGTCTCCTGGAGGGCGTCGAGGTCGTCGACGACGACGGTGGCGGAGGCGTGCTCGTACTTCGCGCGTTCCCCGGCCGGTCCCGCGATGACCAGGAAGTCGCCGATGGCCCCGAGGGTGACCTCGTGGAACGTCAGCCGCAGGTGGGGCCGCTCGCCCGTGAGCTGCTCCAGGAGCGGCAGGGCGCGGTCGAGGTCGTCCGCCCACAGGCGCGCGTAGGTCTTCAGAATGGTCATGTGCTCGCTCCCCCAGGTCGTTTCCGGTTGTTCGGCAACGGTAGGAGAGTCTGTTCCGACAGGGGAGAACGCACTTTCCGGTGAGAGGGGCACCTGATGGAAACCGAGCAGGTCGGGGACGGGGACGGGGACGTGACGCGCGCCGATTCCCTGGCACGCGAGATCTTCTCGGGGGTGGCTGACGAATGGGCCCTGCTGATCATCGACGTCCTGGGGTCGCGGACGCTGCGGTTCACCGAGCTGAGGAGCGAGGTGGAGGGCATCAGCCACAAGATGCTCACGCAGACCCTGCGCGGGCTGGAACGGGACGGGGTGGTGCACAGGACCGTGTACGCGACGGTTCCGCCCCGCGTGGACTACCGCCTCACCGAGGCGGGCGGGGCGCTGCGCGACACGGTCAACGGCATGTGCGTCTGGACGCGCCGCCATCTGGGTGAGATCGAGGCCGCGCGACGCCGCTTCGCCGAACGGGAACGCGGCGCCGCGCAGTGAGCCGCGGTCACGCCGAGGCTTCCAGGGCGGCCCGCCAGGCGGGGCTGTCGACGTAGTGGTTGTCGAACCGCTCCGCGGAGGCGGCGATCTCCCCGGCGTCCGCCTCGCCGCGCGTCACCCGGCCGAGCAGGCGCAGGTAGTCGAACCGGCCCATGCCCGGCGTGAACACGAACAGCACGTCCGCCTCGCGGCCCGGCGCCGCGGCGAAGGCGTGCGGGGTGCCGGGCGGCACGGCCAGGAAGTCGCCCGCCTCCAGGACGGTGACCTCCTCGCCCACCAGGACCCGGAGGGACCCGCCGATCACGAAGAACAGCTCCGTCGCCCTGGTGTGGAAGTGGGCGGGCGCTCCCACCGCGCCCTCGGCGAAGGTGGAGCGGTAGCCGGTGAACCCGCCGGGGGTCTCGTCCGAGTCGGCGAGCAGCGTCATCACGCTGCTGGGGTCGGCGCAGGTCTCGGCCTCGGTGTGGCGGGTGAGCACCGGCCGTCCGCCGGTCGGGGAGCTGTTCATGGTGGTTCCTCCGTCGTCGCGTGGTCAACGTCTCCACCGCTCTGACGGACCGGGCCGCACGGATGTGACCGGCTCCCCGAAGTTTCCCGGCGGCGCCGAGGCCGCACGCACCCGCGTGCGGCGGTACGGCGGGCCGCGGCCCCCGGTGACGTGGGAGAGGCACACGTCACCGGGGGCCGCGATCACCTCAGGACCTCGCTTCCCGTCAGGGCAGGGTCCACTTCTGGTTGGTTCCGGTGTGGCAGGTCCACAGGTGGACGGCCGTCCCGTCGTTCCACACGCCGCCCGAGGCGTCCAGGCACTTGGCCGACTGCGGGTTGCGGACCGTGCCGTCGGCCTGGGGCGTCCACTTCTGCGCGCCCGTGCCGTTGCAGGTCCACAGCTGCACCTTCGTACCGTCCGCGCTGCCGCCGCCCGACACGTCCAGGCACTTGCCGAGGGCCTTCACCGTGCCGTCGGCCGCGACCGTCCACTTCTGGGCGGCCGTGCCGTTGCAGGTCCACAGCTGGATCTTCGTGCCGTCCGCGGTCAGGGAGTTGTCGACGTCCAGGCACTTGCCGTTGACGCCCTTGACCTCGCCGGTGCGGGGGCCGGGCTGTCCGCCGCTCTGCTTGATCCGGATGTTGCGGAAGGACACGTCGTCGCCGGTCCCGTGGTTCTGGAGGCCGATGTGCCCCTGGCGCAGGCTCCGGGCCGGGTCGGTGTTGGTGAAGTCGTTGATCTTCGCGCCGTTCAGGAAGATCTCCAGGCGTTCGCCGGTGACCCGGAGTTCGTACGTGTTCCACTCGCCGGGCGGGTTCAGCGCGGCGTCGCGCGCGGCGACGTCGGCGGACTTGAAGCCGTAGACGGCTCCGGTGGTGCGGTCGGCCGCGTCGGTGGCGTCGATCTGGATCTCGTAGCCGTTGTTCACCGCGGTCCACGGGTCGTCGGAGGCCGGGAACCCGAGGAAGACGCCGGAGTTGTCGTCGTCCGCGGCCTTCCAGTCGAGCTTGAGGGAGTAGTCGCCGGTGAACTCCTTGGCGGAGTGCCACAGCAGGCCCATGCCGCCCTGGGAGGTGAGCGTGCCGTCCGCGAGGGCGAATCCGCCCGGGCCGGCCTGCTTCCAGCCGGTGGTGGACGAGCCGTCGAAGAGGGACGTGTAGCCGGTCTCCGGGCGGCAGTCGGCCTCGGTCGTGCCGGCGGCCCAGCGGATTCCGCCCAGGAGGTGCCGGCGGAAGGCGGGGTCGGCGTACGACTCGTCGGTGTGGCCGCCTCCGGTGTAGAAGGCCCGGCCCCCCTCGTACCCCTTGCACCAGGCGATCGGGTGGTCGCCGGACATGTTCCCGCCCGCGTAGCTGGTCTCGTCGAGGGAGGCCAGGACGTGGGCGGTGGAGCGCGGATTGGCGCGGTAGTTGTACCACTCGTCGGTGCGCTGCCAGGTGGCGCCCAGGTGGGCGGTGGCGTCGTGCGCCCGGTCCTCGACCTTGACGGTGGCGGACTGGACGGCCGGGTGGGAGTGGAAGAGGGCCCCGGCCAGGCCTTCGTAGAAGGGCCAGTCGTACTCGGTGTCGGCGGCGGCGTGGATGCCGACGTATCCGCCGCCGCCCCGTACGTACTGCTCGAACGCGGTCTGCTGGGCGGCGTCCAGGACGTCGCCGGTGGTCGACAGGAAGACGACCGCCTCGTACTGGCCGAGGTTGCCGGTCGTGAAGGCCCGGGCGTCCTCGGTGGCGTCGACGGTGAAGTTGTTCGCCGTGCCCAGGGCGCGCAGGGCCGCGATGCCGGGGGTGATCGAGGAGTGCCGGAAGCCGGCCGTCTTGGAGAAGACGAGGACCTTGTAGGCCGGGTCCGCGGCGGCGCGCGCCTCGGCGGCCTCGGCGGTCGCGGTCGTGGAGTGTCCCGGCGGCGCGGCCTGGGCCGCCGCCTGGGGGGTCAGGCAGAGCGCGGCACCGGCCAGCAGGCCGAGGACCGCTTTCAGAGGGGTGCGCATGGAACGGTCGCCTCCTTGTCTGTGAGTCTGCGGGGCTGGGATGTCGCGGGGCTACGGCAGGGTCCACTTCTGGTTGGTTCCGGTGTGGCAGGTCCACAGGTGGACGGCCGTCCCGTCGTTCCAGACGCCGCCCGAGGCGTCCAGGCACTTGCCGGACTGCGGGTTGCGGACGGTGCCGTCGGCCTGGGCCGCCCAGTTCTGGGCGGCGGTGCCGTTGCAGGTCCAGAGCTGGATCCTCGTCCCGTCGGCCGTGCCGCCGCCCGAGACGTCCAGGCACTTGCCGAGGGCCCGCAGGGTGCCGTCGCCGGGGAGCGTCCAGTTCTGGGCGGTGCTGTCGTTGCAGGTCCAGAGCTGGATCCTCGTACCGTCCGCGGTGCCGGCGTTGTCGACGTCCAGGCACTTGGCGTTCACGCCCTTCACCGGGCCGGAGCGGGCGCCGCCGCCGGAGGTCGTGAAGGAGAACTCGTCCACGTCGAACAGCGAACCGGCGCCGCCCTTGAAGACGAGGTACAGGGTCGTGGAGCCGGACGGGCGGTTGCCGAGCGCGGTGGTCACGTCCTGGAAGGTCTCCCAGCCGCCGGTGACCGGTGCGGCGACCGTGCCGAGCAGGGTGCCGGTCGGGGAGCCTGCGCGCACCTCGATCGTGCCGCCCGTTCCCGCCGAGGAGATCCGGGCGGTGAACCGGTCCGCGTTCGCCAGGGCGTACGGCCGGAAGGCGATCCAGTCGCCGTTCTCGATGTAGCCGACGGTCTTGCCGCCGTGTGCGGAGGCGTGGCTGACGACCTCGACCCCGGAGGACTCGCCGTAGTGCTCGGCCTGGCGGTGGCCGGGCTGGGTGACGTGCTGGTCGTGCGCGGTCAGCGCGGGCTGGCCGTTCGCGCCCTTGTCGGTGTACTCGGCGTCGACGACGCCGAAGATGTTGGCGTTGGGGTCGTGCTCCCCGTCGGCGAGGGTCCGCAGGGTGCCCGTGCAGCCGGTGGCCGAGGTCTGCGGGTGTCCGTGGCTGTCGTGCCCGACGATGAAGGTGACCTTCACCCTGGAGCAG
This sequence comes from Streptomyces sp. NPDC088915, assembly GCF_044749825.1. Classification (NCBI taxonomy): domain Bacteria; kingdom Bacillati; phylum Actinomycetota; class Actinomycetes; order Kitasatosporales; family Streptomycetaceae; genus Streptomyces; species Streptomyces sp. NPDC088915. The sequence goes on along the minus strand of NZ_JBIVIR010000015.1, from coordinate 195,241 downwards.
TCGATCGTGCCGTCCTCGGGGTCGGTCACCGTCACCTTGAAGGGGATCGCCGCGCCGAAGTCGTAGACGCTTCCGTCGGCGGGCAGGTCGAGGCGGACCGTGGGGGCCGTGTTCCCGACGGTGATCAGGACCGAGGCGGTCGCCGACCTGCCGGTGGAGTCGGTGACCTTGAGCGTGGCCGTGTACTGGCCGTTGGCGGAGTAGGTGCGGGAGGGGTTGGCGGCGGTGGAGGTGGAGCCGTCGCCGAAGGTCCAGGCGTAGGAGAGGGCGTCGCCGTCGGGGTCGGAGCTGCCGGACGACGAGAAGGAGACGGTGAGCGGCGCCTTGCCGGAGGTGGTGTTCGCGCGGGCCTGGGCGATCGGGGCGCGGCCGCCCGTGACGTGTTCGATCCGGTAGAGGGCGGAGTTCTCGTCGCCGTTGAAGTACCCGGTGCCGTAGTCGAGGACGTACAGGGCGCCGTCCGGTCCGAAGGCCGAGTCCATCACCTGGGTGCCGGTCCAGGGGAAGGGGTTGATCGACTGCACGGTGCCGTCCCCGGCGGCCTCGATCCGCTTGATCCAGCGACGGCCGAACTCGCCGGCGAAGAAGTCGCCGTCGTACTCCTGGGGGAACCTCACGTCGGAGGTCGAGGCGGCGTCGTAGCGGTAGACGGGGCCGGCCATGGGCGATTCGGAGCCGCCGCCGAACTCGGGGACGGAGCCGCCGTTGTAGGGGATCCAGGCGGGCTGGGCGGGCGGCAGGTCGGTGAGGCCGGTGTTGCGCGGGGAGGTGTTCTTCGGGGCCGCGCAGGTGAAGATCGCTCCCGAGGTGCCGGTGGCGAAGTCGTAGTCCGTGTAGGCGTCGTTCTTGCCCGTGCAGTAGGGCCAGCCGAAGTTGCCCGCCTTGGTGATGCGGTTGAACTCGACCTGTCCCTCCGGTCCCCGGTCGGGGGACGCGGTGCCGGAGTCGGGGCCGTAGTCGCCCAGGTAGACGGTGCCGGTGGCCTTGTCGACGCTCATCCGGAAGGGGTTGCGGAAGCCCATCGCGTAGATCTCGGGGCGGGTCCTCGCCGTGCCGGGCGCGAAGAGGTTGCCGCCGGGGATCGTGTAGGAGCCATCGGCGTTCACCTTGATCCGCAGGACCTTGCCGCGCAGGTCGTTGGTGTTGCCGGCCGAGCGCTGGGCGTCGTAGGCGGGGTTGCGGCCGGCCCGCTCGTCGATCGGGGTGAAGCCGTCCGAGGCGAAGGGGTTGCTGTCGTCGCCGGTCGACAGGTAGAGGTTGCCGGCCGCGTCGAAGTCGATGTCGCCGCCGACGTGGCAGCACAGGCCGCGGGAGGCGGGGACGTCCAGGATCTTCTTCTCGCTGCCGAGGTCGAGGGTGCCGTCGGTCCTCAGGACGAACCGGGAAAGGCGGTTGACCCCGTCGTACGGGGTGAAGTCGGCGGCCGTGCCGTCCGCGGGGGCGTCACCGGCCGGAGTGGTCAGCTTGGGGGCGTAGTAGAGGTAGATCTGCCGGTTGGACGAGAAGCCGGGGTCCGCCGCGACGCCCTGCAGGCCCTCCTCGTCGTGGCTGTAGACGTCGAGTCTGCCGGCCACGGTGGTGGTGCCCGCGGCGTCGGTGCGCCGGAGCGTGCCGTCGCGGGAGGTGTGCAGGACCGAGCGGTCCGGGAGTACGGCCAGGGTCATGGGCTCGCCGGTCTCGGCCACGCCCTTGGCCAGCGTGACCTGTTGGAACTCCGGGGCGGCCGCGGCTGTGGCCGCGGCCTCGGTCGCGGTGCCGTGGTCCCGGTGCGCGGGCGCGGAGGTGGCCGGGGACACCGGCAGGAGACAGCCGAGGGTGCAGGCCACGGCGGTCAGCAAGAAGCGGGCGCGTCCGCGCCCGGGCGTTCTCATGCGCACAGAGGTCTCCCGACGGAAGTGGGGGTGGTGGTGGCCTCAGCGTGCTGCCGAGGGAGGGCTACGGGCGTGCGCCGTCACGCCGTAGGGACCGGTCCGCAGCTCATGACCGGTTCATTTCAAGGAAGTTAGCGGGCTTTGTCGAAGTCCGTAACCCGGTGCGCGCGAGTTTTCGCCACTTTATTCACGGTGGAGACAAAGCGTGGACGGCGCCGGGAGAAGTCCCTACTGTGTCCGACGCGGTGACGCGGACCCGGTCCCGTTCCGCCCGCAGCACCTCCGTGTCCGGGCCGACGACGCGTCCCGGCAGCGGTGGATCCCTCACTTGCCCGATCGAGTCCTTCATGTCCTGAAGGGCCGTCAGGAGGTCACGTGCATCCACGGCTGTACCCCCACCGACCGGCCGGACGTCTGGCCGGAACGCTCATCGCCTCGTTCCTGACCGCCGTCCTGTCGGTCTCCCCGGCCTCTCCGGCCTCTCCTCCCTCCCCGACCTCTCCCCCTTCCCCGACCTCTCCCCCTTCCCCGACCTCTCCGGCCCTCCCGGATTCCGCGCGCGATTCCGCCGACGCGGCCAACAGGCCCGTCCGGGTGAAGGGCCGTGCCGTCGCGGCCGGCACCACCCTCACGGGCCGCTCCGCCGCGGCGCTCCCCCCGCAGACGCCCGGGGTCACGCTCCGCGTCTTCGACGTGCAGGTCCCGCTGAACAACCTCTGCGTGCTGAAGCCGGGGCAGACCCCCAACATCGACAAGCTGATGCCGATCGTCGACTGGTCCACGTCCGCCGACTTCGGCCTGGAGACCCACTTCGTCACCCACGTCGTCGGCAACCTCGTCGTCCCGCAGGCGGGCAGCCACACCCTCCGCCTCGCCAGCGACGACGGCTCCCGCCTCCTGATCGACGACCAGGTGGTGATCGACCACGACGGCCTGCACGGTCCGGACCCCAAGGACGCGACCGTGAACCTGACGGCGGGCGCCCACGCGCTGCGCATCGAGCACTTCGAGCGCGACGGCGGCCAGCAGATCACGCTGTCCTGGAAGCCGCCGGGCGCCACCGGCTTCGCCGTCGTGCCGAACTCGGCCCTGAGCACGGACGCCGACGTCGTCCGCGTGACCGCGCCGGGCCGCAAGGAGTGCGAGGGCATCGCGGACACGCCCGGCGACGGTCTGCCGCTCACCGGCGTCCACCCGAACTACACCCTCACCGGCCTGCGGCCCAAGGGCTTCGAGCCGCAGGTCTCCGCGATGGACTGGCTGCCCGACGGCCGGTTGGCCGTGACCACCTGGGGCGGCAGCAACAACACCACGGGCGAGGTCTACCTGCTCGGCAACGTCACGGGGAACACCGGCCCGGACAAGGTGACGGTGAAGAAGGTGGCCTCGGGCCTGAAGGAGCCCATGGGCATCGCGTACGTCGACGGCAAGCTCTACGTCTCCCAGAAGCACGAGCTGACCGAGCTGAACGACACCGACGGGGACGAGGTCACCGACCAGTACCGGCGGGTCGCGACCTGGCCCTTCGGCGGCAACTTCCACGAGTTCGCCTTCGGCCTCCTCCACAAGGACGGGTTCTTCTACCTGAACCTGTCGGTCTCCATCAACTACGGCGGGGCGACCACGAACCCGCAGCCGGCGCCGAACCGCGGGACCACGATCAAGGTGAACCGGCAGACCGGCGAGGTCTCGTACGTGGCCGGAGGCCTGCGCACCCCGAACGGCATCGGCTGGGGCCCCGAGGGCGGCATCTTCGCCACCGACAACCAGGGCGGCTGGCTGCCCTCGTCGAAGCTGGTGCACATCAAGCAGGACCGGTTCTTCAACCACTACATGAACCCGGCCGGCCCCTTCGACTCCCGGCCGGTGACCAAACCGGTGCTCTGGCTGCCGCAGAACGAGATAGCCAACTCGCCCAGCACGCCGCTGCAGTTGACCGTCGGCCCGTTCGCCGGCCAGATGCTGTTCGGCGACGTGACGTACGGCGGCGTGCAGCGCGGTTTCCTGGAGAAGGTCGGCGGCGAGTACCAGGGCGCGGTCTTCCGGCTCACCCAGGGCCTGGAGGCGGGCGTGACCCGGATCAGCGTCGGTCCGGACGGCGCGCTGTACGCGGGCGGGCTCGGCGCGGGCGGCAACTGGGGCCAGGAGGGCAAGCTCGCCTTCGGCCTGCAGAAGCTGACACCGAACGGCGCCAACACCTTCGACATCCGCGCCATGCGCGCCGTGCCGGGCGGCTTCGCCCTGGAGTACACCCAGCCGCTGTCGACGCAGACGGCCACCGACCTGGCCAAGCGCTACAGGATCAAGCAGTGGCGGTACGCGCCGACCGCCGACTACGGCGGCCCGAAGATCGGAGAGGAGACGCTCACCGCGGAGTCGGCCACCCTCTCCGCCGACCGCAAAACCGTCACCCTGGCCATCCCCGGCCTCAAGGCCGACCGGGTGGTGCACGTCCGCTCGCCGCGCCCCTTCAGCTCGTCCACCGGCGAGTCCCTGTGGAGCACCGAGGCCTGGTACACGCTCAACCGGATCCCCGGCGGGGTGCCCACGGGAGAGGTGCGGGGCCTCGGCAACAAGTGCCTGGACGTCGACGACTCCCAGACCGCGGACGGCACGAAGATCCAGGTCTGGGGGTGCAACAGCACCGCCGCCCAGCAGTGGACCGTGGCCGGGGACGGCGCGCTGAAGGTGCTCGGCAAGTGCCTGGACGTCTCCAACGGCGGCTCGGCGGACGGCACGAAGGTGCAGCTGTGGACCTGCAACGGATCGGGCGCCCAGACCTGGCAGGCGCAGGCCGACGGCAGTCTGCGCAACCCGCAGTCCGCCAAGTGCCTGGACGTCGCGGGCGGCGCCACGGCGGACGGCACGAAGGTCCAGCTGTGGACGTGCAACGGGACGAGCGCCCAGAAGTGGGCCCTTCCCTGAGGTGAGTTGACGTAACGACGGGAACGCGTGCGGGCCGTGCGCCGTGGTGTGCGGCCCGCACGCGCTCCCCCTTTGTCCTGCGTGTGGAAGAAGTCGAAGCGGAACTGTGCGCAAGTTCTTCCCCTCCGGGTGAAGCGCTGCTACGTTCCCCTCGAAAGCGAAGCACGGACGAGGCACGGAAGAGGAGAGGAGGGACATGCGACGCATGACGGCCCGGCCCGCGAACGCCCATCAGGCCCGCCTGCTCCGGCTGTTGCGCGACGGAGGCCCCAACTCGCGGGCCCAGCTCGGCGATCAGGTCGACCTCTCCCGCTCCAAGCTCGCGGTCGAGGTGGACCGGCTCCTGGAGACCGGCCTCGTCGTCGCGGACGGGCTCGCCGCCTCCCGGGGCGGACGCCGCTCGCACAACATCCGGCTCGCGCCCGGCCTCCGCTTCCTCGGCGTCGACATCGGCGCGACCTCGATCGACGTCGCGGTGACCAACGCCGAGCTGGAGGTCCTGGGACACCTCAACCACTCCATGGACGTGCGCGAGGGCCCCGTCGCGGTCTTCGAGCAGGTCCTGTCGATGGTCGGGAAGCTCAAGGCGTCGGGGCTCACGGACGGACTCGACGGCGCGGGCATCGGCGTGCCGGGCCCCGTCCGCTTCCCCGAGGGCGTCCCGGTGGCCCCGCCGATCATGCCCGGCTGGGACGGGTTCCCCGTCCGGGAGGCGCTCAGCCAGGACCTGGGGTGCCCGGTGATGGTCGACAACGACGCCAACCTGATGGCCATGGGCGAGCAGCACGCGGGCGTCGCCCGGTCCGTGAACGACTTCCTGTACGTCAAGATCGGCACCGGCATCGGCTGCGGCATCGTCGTCGGCGGAGAGGTCCACCGCGGCACGACGGGCAGCGCCGGCGACATCGGGCACATCCAGGTCGATCCGGAGGGCCGGGCCTGCGGCTGCGGCAACCGGGGATGCCTGGAGGCCCACTTCGGCGGCGCCGCGCTCGCCCGCGACGCCGAGGACGCGGCGCGCGAGGGACGCTCGGTCGCCCTCGCCGCCCGGCTCGAGACCGCCGGCGCGCTGACCGCGGCGGACGTCTCCGCGGCCGCCGCGGCGGGGGACGCCACGGCCCTGGACCTGATCCGGGCGGGCGGTGACCGGGTCGGCCAGGTCGTCGCCGGGCTCGTGAGCTTCTTCAACCCGGGGATGGTCGTGATCGGAGGCGGGGTGACGGGACTCGGGCACACGCTCCTCGCGAGCGTGCGGACCCAGGTGTACCGGCGCTCCCTCCCCCTCGCGACCAGGAACCTGCCCATCGTCCTGGGCGAGCTCGGCTCGACCGCCGGCGTGACCGGCGCGGCCCGGCTCATCAGCGACCACCTGTTCTCGCCGGCCTGATCCGGGCCGGCGGGCACCGCGAGGTGCCACGCACACCGGCACCGCGAGGTGCCCAGCACGTCGGTGCCGCGAGGCGCCCAGTACACCGGCACCGCCGGATGCCGAACACACCGGCACCGCGCGAGGCCCAGCACGTCGGCATCGCCAGATGCCCAGCACACCGGTACCGCGAGGCGCCCAGTACACCGGCGCCGTGAGGTGCCCAGCACGTGAGCACCGCGCGGTGCCCCGTACGTGAGCACCGCGCGGCCTCCCGTGCGTGAGCGCCGCGAGGTGCCGCGCACCGGGGACACCCGTACGACCTGCCGCACGCACGTCCCGTACCGCTCGCACCACCCGTACCCCGTACGCCCGTACGTCCCCCGTCTCCGGGGCCGTGCCGCCCGCGCGAAGCCGCGGCGCCGCACCGCCGCCGGAGCACCCGGCCACGCCCCCGTTCTCGCGTCCGCCCTGTCCGCTCACGGCCCGCACCAGCCGAGGAATCGTCATGGCACCAGAACCGCCCCTGCTCACCATGTCCGGCATCACGAAGTCGTTTCCCGGAGTCCGCGCCCTCGACGGCGTCGACCTGGAGGTCCGGGCCGGAGAGGTCCACTGCGTCCTCGGCCAGAACGGTGCCGGCAAGTCCACCCTGATCAAGGTGCTCGCCGGCGCCCACCGGCCGGACGAGGGCACCGTCACCTGGTGCGGACGGGAGGTGGCGCCGGGCTCCCCGATCGCGGCCATGCGCCTCGGCATCGCCACCATCTACCAGGAGCTCGACCTGGTCGAGGGTCTGTCCGTCGCCGAGAACGTCTTCCTCGGCCACGAGCCCACCTCCGCGGGCTTCGTCGTCCGCGCCCGTGCCGCCCGCACCGCCGCCGCGCGGTTGCTGGAGCGTCTCGGGCACGGCGAGATCGACCCCGCGCGCCCGGCCGGCGAACTCTCCGCCGCCCAGCGGCAGATCGTCTCCATGGCCCGCGCGCTCTCCCACGACGTCCGCCTCATCGTCATGGACGAGCCGTCCGCCGCCCTCGACCCGGAGGAGGTCGACAACCTGTTCCGGACGGTCGGCGACCTGACCGCCGCCGGGGTCGCCGTCGTGTACATCTCCCACCGCCTGGAGGAGATCCGCCGGATCGGCGACCGGGTCACCGTCATCAAGGACGGCCGGACCGTCGCGGGCGGGCTGCCCGCGAAGACCACCTCGACCGACGAGGTCGTCACGCTGATGACCGGCCGCAGCGTCGCGTACGTCTTCCCCGAGCGCCCCCGGCGACCGGATCCCTCCGCGGCCGAACCCGTCCTGCGCGTCGAACGCCTCGCCCGGAAGGGGGAGTTCGCCCCGCTCGACCTGGAGCTCCGCCCCGGCGAGATCGTCGGGCTCGCCGGGCTCGTCGGCTCGGGACGCTCCGAGATCCTGGAGACGGTCTACGGCGCGCGCAGGCCGACCGGTGGGCGCGTCCTCGTCGAGGGGGTCCCGCTGCGGCCGGGCAGCGTCCCCGCGGCCGTCCGCGCCGGGATCGGCCTCGCCCCCGAGGAGCGCAAGGCGCAGGCGCTGCTGCCGATGGAGTCCGTCACCCGCAACGTCACCCTCTCCACCCTCTCCCGCTTCTCCCGCGCCGGCCGGCTCGACCGGCGGCGGGAACGGGAGGCCGCCCGGCGGGTCACCCGCGACCTGTCCCTGCGGCCCGACGACCCCGACGCCCGGATCCGGACCCTGTCCGGCGGCAACCAGCAGAAGGCGGTGCTCGCCCGCTGGCTCCTGCGCGGCTGCAAGGTCCTGCTCCTCGACGAGCCGACCCGGGGGGTCGACGTCGGTGCCCGCGCCGAGCTGTACGCGGTCGTGCGGCGGCTCGCCGACGAGGGCCTCGCCGTCCTCCTCGTCTCCAGCGAACTGCCCGAGGTCCTCGGCCTCGCCGACCGCGTCCTGGTCCTGCGCGAAGGGGACGTCGTCCACACCGCGGACGCCCGGGAGCTCGACGAGCACCGCGTACTCGACCTCGTGATGGAAGGAAGCCCGACGGCATGACGCAGTCGACCACTCCGGCGGGACACGACGCGCCGGTCACACCCCTCGCTCCCCCGCCGGGCGGGAAGACCGCCGCGCGCCGGCCCCTGGGCCTGCGCCCGGACGTGCGCAACCTGTCCCTGCTCGGCGTCCTGGCCGCCCTGGTGGTCGTCGGCGGCCTCACCCGGCCCGACGAGTTCCTGGCCGCGAGCAATCTGCAACTCGTCCTGACCCAGGCCTCGGTCATCGGCGTCGTCACCGTCGGGATGACCTTCGTCATCACCGGCGGCGGCATCGACCTGTCGGTCGGGGCGATCGTGGCCCTGGCGTCCGTCTGGGCCACGACGGTGGCGACCCAGGAGTTCGGCTTCGCCGGCATCCTCTTCACGGCGGTGGTCGTCGGCCTCGGCTGCGGCCTGGTGAACGGCCTCCTCGTCGCGTACGGCGGGATGGTGCCCTTCATCGCCACCCTCGCGATGTTCGCCTCCGCCCGCGGCCTCGCCCTCCAGATCACCGAGGGCAGGACCCAGATGGTGACCGTCGAGTCCGTGCTCGACCTGGGCGTCAAGGACGCCTACGTCCTCGGGATCCCCCCGCTGGTCCTGGTCTTCGCGGCCGTCACCCTCGCGGGCTGGTTCCTGTTCGACCGCACCACCTTCGGCCGCCGGACGGTGGCCGTGGGCGGCAACGCGGAGGCCGCCCGGCTCGCCGGCATCGACGTGCGCCGCCAGCGCCTCCAGCTCTACCTGCTCTCCGGACTGTGCTGCGGCGTCGCGGCCTTCCTCCTGATCGTGCTCGCCGGTTCCGGCCAGAACACCAACGGCAACCTGTACGAGCTCGACGCCATCGCCGCCGCCATCATCGGCGGCACCCTCCTCAGCGGCGGCCGGGGCACCATCGTCGGCTCCGTCCTCGGCGTCCTCGTCTTCACCACGATCACCAACATCTTCGCCCTCAACAACCTGGAGAGCGCGGTCCAGCAGATCGCCAAGGGCGCGATCATCGTCGTTGCCGTCCTCGTCCAGCGCCGCGCCGTCCACGACTCCTGACGCTCCGGCACCCCCCGCCCCGCCCGAAGGGATCCACCGCCATGCCCGAAACCAGCCGCAGACACCTCCTCCTCGGCGGCGCCGCCGTCTCCGCCGGAGCCCTGCTCACCGCCTGTACCAGCAACGAGCCCAAGGAGCAGGTCCCCGCCGGGAGCGCCGCCCCCGCCGCCGGCGACAAGCCCGGCGCCCCCGTCACCATCGGCTTCGCCGGCCCGCAGGCCGACCACGGCTGGCTCAACGCCATCAACGAGAACGCCAAGCGGCGCGCCGCGACGTACTCCGACGTCACCCTGGAGATCACCGAGGGCTCCAACGACACCGCCGCCCAGATCGGCCAGGTCCAGACCCTCATCAACAAGAAGGTCGACGTCCTCGTCGTCCTCCCCGCCGACGGCAAGGCCCTCACCCAGGTCGGCCTCCAGGCCATGCGGGCGGGCATCCCCGTCGTCAACCTCGACCGGGTCTTCGCCTCCCCGCAGGCCTACCGCTGCTGGATCGGCGGCGACAACTACGGCATGGGCCTCAACGCCGGCCGCTTCATCGGCGAGAAGCTCAAGGACAAGCCGAACGCCACCGTCGTCGAACTCGCCGGCATGGACAGCCTGGAGCTCACCAAGCAGCGCACCCAGGGCTTCGACGACGCCCTGAAGAACTATCCCAACATCCGCAAGGTCGCCCGCCAGGCCGCCGACTTCACCGTCGAGTCCGGCCAGGCCAAGATGGCCCAGCTGCTCCAGGCCCAGCAGAAGTTCGACGCCCTCTGGAACCACGACGACGACCAGGGGGTCGGGGCGCTGCGCGCCATCGCCCAGGCCGGCCGCAAGGACTTCCTCATGGTCGGCGGCGCCGGGGCCAAGTCCGCCATGGACGCCATCAAGGCCGACGCGGGCGTCCTCAAGGCCACCGTCCTCTACCCGCCGACCATGGCCGCCTCCGCGATCGACCTGGCCCGTGCCCTCGGCCAGAAGAAGGGCATCGGCGGCATGTCCGAGCTGGAGATCCCCGCCTCGATCACCCTCTACTCGGCCGTCGTCACCAAGGAGAACGTCGACGAGTACCTGCCCACCGGCTTCAACTGACCGGCACGGGCGCCGCCCGGGCGGATCCCCGGCGGTCCGTCGGCCCTTCGCTCCCGTCCGGGCGGGGCCCCGTTTCCGGCGCGCCGCGGAACCGACGTCTCCACCGGCCGTGGCCGGTGCCTGCGAGAGGACACCAATGGAACAGAGCGAGAGGGTCCCGCCGACGCTCGGCATCGGCCTGATCGGTTACGCCTTCATGGGCGCCGCCCACTCCCAGGGCTGGCGCACGGTCGGCCGCGTCTTCGACCTGCCGCTGCGGCCGGTGCTCGCCGCGGTGGCCGGCCGGGACCCCGGGGCCGTGCGCGCGGCGGCCGGGAGGCACGGGTGGGCGGCCGCCGAGACGGACTGGCGCGCCCTGATCGCCCGCGACGACGTGCAGCTCGTCGACGTCTGCACCCCGGGCGACAGCCACGCGGAGATCGCCGTCGCCGCCCTGGAGGCCGGCAAGCACGTGCTGTGCGAGAAGCCGCTCGCCAACTCGGTGGCCGAGGCCGAGGAGATGGCGGCGGCGGCCGACCGGGCGGCGGAACGCGGTCAGATCGCGATGGTCGGCTTCAACTACCGCCGGGTTCCGGCGCTCGCGCACGCCCGCCGGCTCGTCGCGGAGGGCCGGCTCGGCGCCCTGCGGCACGTGCGCGTCACGTACCTCCAGGACTGGCTCGTCGACCCCGGCTTCCCGCTGACCTGGCGCCTGGAGCGCGAGCGCGCCGGGTCGGGGGCGCTCGGGGACCTGGGGGCGCACATCGTGGACCTCGCCCAGTACCTGGCGGGAGAGCCGCTGGTCGGCGTCTCGGCGCAGCTGGAGACGTTCGTCAGGGAGCGTCCCCTCCTCGCCGGGGCGTCGGCCGGGCTTCGCGCGTCCGGCGGCCCGGGGCACGGGGCCGTCACGGTCGACGACGCGGCCGTCTTCACCGGGCGGCTCGCCTCCGGGGCGCTCGCGACGTTCGAGGCGAGCCGGATGGCGCCCGGCCGCAAGAACGCGCTGCGCCTGGAGATCGACGGGGAGCACGGCTCCCTCGCCTTCGACCTGGAGCGGCTCAACGAACTGTCCTTCCACGACCACACCGAGCCCGCCGTCACGGCCGGCTTCCGCCGCATCCTCGTCACCGAGCCCGGCCACCCCTACCTGGAGGGCTGGTGGCCGCCCGGCCACACGCTCGGCTACGAGCACACCTTCGCCCACCAGGCCCGCGACCTGGTCCACGCCGTCGCGACCGGCACCGCCCCCGCGCCCTCCTTCGCCGACGGCCTCCAGGTCCAGCGGGTCCTGGCCGCGGTGGAGGAGAGCGCCCGGAACGCCGCCGTCTACACCCCCGTACTCCCCCTCCCCGCATCTCCCGCATCTCCCGCATCGCCCTCATCACCCGCATCGCCCGCATCCCGCGTGTCCCGCTAGGAGGCCCGGACCGTGCCACGACCCTTCACGCTCTTCACCGGCCAGTGGGCCGACCTGCCCCTGGAGGAGGTCTGCCGGCTCGCCCGCGACTTCGGCTACGACGGCCTCGAACTCGCCTGCTGGGGCGACCACTTCGAGGTGGACCGGGCCCTCGCCGACCCCGCGTACGTCAAGGGCAGGCGCGAGCTGCTCGACGCGTACGGCCTGAAGTGCTGGGCGGTCTCCAACCACCTGGTGGGGCAGGCCGTCTGCGACGACCCCATCGACGAGCGCCACCGGGCGATCGTGCCCGCCCGGATCTGGGGCGACGGCGACGCCGAAGGGGTGCGGCGGCGGGCGGCCCGCGAGCTCGCGGACACCGCGCGGGCCGCGGCGGCGCTCGGCGTCGACACCGTCGTCGGCTTCACCGGCTCCTCCATCTGGCACCTGGTGGCGATGTTCCCGCCGGTCCCCGAGCGCATGGTCGAGCGCGGCTTCGAGGACTTCGCGGAGCGCTGGAACCCGATCCTCGACGTCTTCGACGCCGAGGGCGTGCGATTCGCCCACGAGGTGCATCCCAGCGAGATCGCCTACGACTACTGGACCACCCAGCGGGCCCTGGAGGCGATCGGCCGGCGTCCCGCCTTCGGCCTGAACTTCGACCCGAGCCACTTCGTGTGGCAGGACCTCGACCCGGTCGGCTTCCTGTGGGACTTCCGCGACCGGATCTACCACGTGGACTGCAAGGAGGCCCGCAAGCGGCTCGACGGGCGCAACGGGCGGCTCGGCTCCCACCTTCCCTGGGGCGATCCCCGGCGCGGCTGGGACTTCGTCTCCGCCGGGCACGGCGACGTCCCCTGGGAGGACGTCTTCCGGATGCTCCGCTCGATCGGCTACGCCGGACCGGTCTCCGTGGAGTGGGAGGACGCGGGCATGGACCGGCTCACCGGCGCCCCCGAGGCGCTCTCCTTCCTCAGGCGGTACGACTTCGACCCCCCGGCCGCCTCCTTCGACGCCGCCTTCTCCGGCCCGATCGACGAGACACCCCCCAGGGACGCGCCCGCACGGAGGGGCCGCCCATGAGCCGGCGGCGGGCGGGGAGGCGTCGTACCCCCCGCCCGCCGTCTTCCCCACCCACACCGACACCCGCACCACCGACACGGCAGGGAGGCAGTCAGTGCGCCACGGGAACGCGACGGGGAGGCAGCCAGTGCAGCACGGGAACGCGAGGAGGAGAGGGGCCCGCGAACCGGGGGCGCGCACCGGGGTCTGGTTCGTGGGGGCGCGCGGATCGGTGGCGACCACCGCCGTCGCCGGGTGCGCGGCCGTCGCCGCGGGGCTGTACCCGCCGACCGGCATGGTCACCGAGACGCCGCCGTTCGCGGGGGCGGGGCTGCCTCCGCTGGCCTCGCTGGTCTTCGGCGGTCACGACGTCGCCGACTGTCCCCTGCCGAAACGCGCCGAGGACCTCACCGGGGCCGGTGTGCTGCCCGTCGGTCTCGCCCGGGCCGTCCACGCCGAACTGGCCGCGGCCGACAGGGAGATACGGCCGGGCGGCCCGCTCCCTGGGGACGCCCGCACCGACGAGGAGCTGATCGCCGGTTTCGCCGACGACCTGACCGCCTTCCGCGCGCGTCACGCGCCGGCGCGGGTCGTCGTCGTCAACGTCTCCTCCACCGAGCCGCTGCCGGAGCCGGACGCCACGCGCCTGCCGCCCAGCTCCCTGTACGCCGCCGCCGCACTGCGCGCCGGCTGCCCGTACGTCAACTTCACGCCCTCGACCGGACTGCGCGCCCCCGCGCTCGCGGCCGCCGCCGAGGCGAGCGGCCTCCCCCACGCGGGCCGCGACGGCAAGACCGGCCAGACGCTCCTGCGGTCCGTCCTCGCCCCGATGTTCGTCCAGCGGGCCCTGACCGTGCGGGCGTGGTCCGGCACCAACCTGCTGGGGGGCGGGGACGGGGCGGCCCTGGCCGATCCGGCGGCGGCCGCGGCCAAGAACGCCGGGAAGGAACGCGTCCTCGCCGAGACGCTCGGCCCCGGCGTCGAGGGCGGCGTCCACATCGACGACGTCCCCGCGCTCGGCGAGTGGAAGACCGCCTGGGACCACGTCGCCTTCGACGGCTTCCTCGGCTCCCAGACGGTCCTCCAGACGATCTGGCAGGGGTGCGACTCGGCGCTCGCCGCTCCCCTGGTCCTGGACCTGGCGCGGCTCGTCGCCCGAGCCCACGAGGCGGGCCTCGCCGGGCCCCGCCCCGAACTCGGCTTCTACTTCAAGGATCCCGACGGCGGCCCGGCGGGCCTGTCCGAGCAGTTCGGCGCGCTCCTCTCCTTCGCCGACCGGCTCCGGGAAGCCGGATGATCCGCCCCCCGTTCCTCCGGCCCACCCCCTCGGACGCGGGCGCCTCCCCGCGCGGGGGCGCGTCCGCCCGGGAGGGGCTGCGGGCGTGGAGCGAGCTGCTGCGCGTCTCGGCCCTGCCCAGCGTTCCCGGCGACGCCCTCGCCGGGGCCGCGGCCGCGGGGACGCGGCCCGGCAGGGGCACCGCCTGGGCCGTCGGCTCCTCGCTGTGCCTCTACGAGGCGGGCATGGCGCTCAACGACTGGGCGGACCGGTACGAGGACGCCGCCGAGCGCCCCCACCGCCCCGTCCCCTCCGGCCGGGTGAGCCCCGGGGCGGCCCTGGGCGCGGCCGGTGCGCTCACCGCCGCCGGTCTCATCCTCGCGGCCCGCGCGGGGCGGCCCCCTCTGGCGGTCGCCACGGTCCTGGCCGCGACGGTCTGGGCGTACGACCTGCGTCTCAAGCACACGGCCGCCGGTCCGGCCGTCATGGGCGCGGCCCGCGGCCTCGACCTCCTCCTCGGCGCCACGGCCACGGTGTCGGCCGCCCGGGGAGGGGCAGGGCTCCGCCATCAGGCCGTCCCGTCGCCCACCGTCTTCCCGCTGCCCGCCCTCCCCTCGGCAGCGGTGCTCGCCGCGCACACCTACGCCGTCACCGCGGTGTCCCGGCACGAGGTCCACGGCGGTTCCACGACCGCGCCCCTGGGCGCGCTCGCCGCCGCCGCGGTCCTCGGCGCCCTCACCGCCTCGCCCCGCCCGGCGCCGTACCGTTCCGGCGCGCGGGGGAGGCCGCCGGCCGCACCGCGCCGTCTCCCGGGCCGTTCCACGGCCGAGCGCGTCGCCCCGGTCCTGGCCGCCGTCTACGTCCGCACCGCCGCCCGCCCCCTCCTCCACGCGGCCCTGAACCCGTCCCCGCACCTCACCCGGCACGCCGTGGGGGGCGGCATCCGGGCGATGGTCCCCCTGCAGGCCGCCCTCATGGCCCGCTCCGGGGCGCCCGTCGGCGGTCTCGCCCTCCTGGGCCTCGTCCCCTCGGCCCGCCGTCTCGCGCGAAAGGTCAGCCCCACGTGAACGGACTCCCCACGGCCCCCGTCCCGGCCCCCCTCCGCTACGGATACGGGACCAACGGGCTGACCGACCTCCGGCTCGACGACGCCCTCGCGCTCCTCGCCGACCTCGGCTACGACGGCGTCGGGCTCACCCTCGACCACATGCACCTCGACCCCCTCGCCCCCGGCCTGGCCGCCCGCACCGCGCGCGTGGCGCGCCGGCTCGGTGCGCTCGGCCTCGCCGTCACCGTCGAGACCGGCGCCCGCTACGTCCTCGACCCGGGCCGCAAACACGGCCCCTCCCTGCTCGACCCCGACCCGGACGACCGTGCCGTCCGCGTCCGGCTGCTCGTCACCGCGGTGCGCGTCGCCGCGGACCTCGGCGCCCACGCCGTGCACTGCTTCAGCGGCGCCGCTCCGCCCGGCACCGACCCGGACACGGCCTGGAAGCGCCTCGCGGAAGCGCTCGGGCCGGTCGTCGAGGCCGCCGGGGCCGCGGGGGTCCCCCTGGCGATCGAACCCGAGCCGGGCCACCTCCTCGCCACGCTCGACGACTTCCACCGCCTGCGGGCCGCCACGGGGGACCCCGCGCCCCTCGGCCTCACCCTCGACATCGGCCACTGCCAGTGCCTGGAACCGCTGCCGCCCGCGGCCTGCGTCCGCGCCGCCGCGCCCTGGCTGCGCCACGTCCAGATCGAGGACATGCGGCGCGGCGTCCACGAGCACCTGCCGTTCGGGGACGGCGAGATCGACTTCCCGCCGGTCCTCGACGCCCTCGCCGCCACCGGCTACCGGGGGCTCACCGTGGTCGAGCTTCCGCGCCACTCCCACGCGGGCCCCGAACTTGCCCGCGCCTCCCTCGCCTTCCTCCGCTCCCGGACCCCGGAAGGATCCCCGACCCCGGAAGGAGACCCGACCGCGTGACCACCACCCCCTCCCCCGGCGCCCCGGCCGTCTCGCGCGCAGCCCTCGACGCGCGCCTCACCGCCACCGCCCGCGCGTGGCTGGACGACGCGCTGGCCGAAGCCGCCCGTACGGCCCCGGACACCGCCTCTGCCGACACCGACCCCGTCTGGGAGCCGCGCTTCGCCGCCGCGGGCCGTCACTGCGGCCACGAGCACGCCGACGCCGTCCGGGTCCTGCTCCTCACCGCGGCCCGCCCCGGCCCGGAGACCCTCGCCCTCCTCTACCACCGGGGCAGCGCCGCCGAGCGCCGCGCCGTGCTCCACGCCCTGCCCCACCTGGTCGGCGGCCCCGAGGCGCTCCCCCTCGTCGCCGACGCGCTGCGCACCCACGACACCACGCTCGTCGCCGCGGCCGTCGGCCCCTACGCGGCCGCCCACCTCGACCGGCCGGCCTGGCGGCACGCCGTCCTCAAGTGCCTCTTCACCGGAGTCCCCGTCGACGCGGTCGCGGGGCTGCGGCACCGCGCCCGCGGCGACGCCGTGCTCGCCCGCATGCTCGCCGACCACGCCGCCGAGCGCACCGCCGCCGGCCGCGACGTCCCCCACGACCTGCGCCGCGTCCTCGCCCTGACGGCCGAGGCGCGTCCCTAGGGGGGTGTCCCGTCGATCGTGCCGGACAGGCCCCAGCCCCCCGCAGCCCGAGGAGTCCCGATGCGCATCTTCGACCCGCACGTCCACATGACCTCCCGCACCACCGACGACTACGAGGCCATGGGCGCCGCCGGCGTCCGCGCCCTCGTCGAACCGTCCTTCTGGCTCGGCCAGCCGCGGACCTCCCCGGCGAGCTTCCTCGACTACTTCGACGCCCTCCTGGGCTGGGAGCCCCACCGGGCCGCCCAGTACGGCATCGCCCACCACTGCGCCCTGGCGCTCAACCCCAAGGAGGCCAACGATCCCCGCTGCGTCCCCGTGCTCGACCTCCTGCCCCGCTACCTCGCCAAGGACGGCGTCGTCGCCGTCGGCGAGATCGGCTACGACTCGATGACGCCCGCCGAGGACACCGCCCTGGCCGCGCAGCTCCAGCTCGCCGCCGACCACGGCCTTCCGGCGCTGGTCCACACGCCCCACCGGGACAAGCTCGCCGGGCTGCGCCGCACGATCGACGTGGTGCGCGAGTCCGCCCTCCCTCCCGAACGCGTCCTGCTCGACCACCTCAACGAGACGACGGTCCGGGAGGCCCGGGAGAGCGGCTGCTGGCTCGGCTTCTCCGTCTATCCGGACACCAAGATGGACGAGGACCGGACGGTCGCGGTCCTGAAGGCCCACGGCACCGAGAAGGTCCTGGTCAACTCGGCGGCGGACTGGGGGAAGAGCGATCCGCTGAAGACCCGCCGGGTCGGCGAGGCGATGCTCGCCGCCGGGTTCGGCGAGGACGACGTCGACCGGGTGCTGTGGCGCAATCCGGTCGCCTTCTACGGGATCGGCGGCCGCCTCCGGCTCGACGTCCCGGTGCCACGGGGGCTGCACGAGGGGAACTCCGTGCTCCGCGGCGGGGAGTGAGGGGGCCCGATGCGCTTCCGCCACCCCGACGGGTCCGTCGTCCATCTGTCCTACTGCACCAACGTCCACCCCGCCGAGACCCTCGACGGCGTCCTCGCCCAGCTCCGCGACCACTGCGAGCCGGTCCGCCGGCGGCTGGGGCGCGACCGGCTCGGCATCGGCCTGTGGCTGGCGAGGGCGGCGTCCCGCACCCTGACGGACGACCCGGCGGCGCTGCGCGGCCTGCGGACCGAGCTGGACCGCCGCGGCCTGGAGGTCGTCACCCTCAACGGCTTCCCGTACGAGGGCTTCGGCGGGGACGAGGTCAAGCACCGGGTGTACCGGCCGGACTGGACCGAGCCCGAGCGCCTGGCGTACACGACCGACCTCGCCCGGCTCCTCGCCGTCCTGCTGCCCGCCGACGTCGGCGAGGGGACGATCTCCACCCTGCCGCTCGCGTGGCGCCGGGGGTTCGGTCCGTCCGGGAGCTCCGCCGCGCGGGAGGCGCTCGCGGTCCTCGCCGAACGCCTCGACGTCCTGGAGGAGCTGACGGGCAAGTCGATCCGGGTGGCCCTCGAACCCGAGCCCGGCTGCGCCGTCGAGACCACCGCAGACGCCATCGGCCCCCTCACCGCCGTCGGCGCGCCGCACCGCGTCGGCGTCTGCGTCGACACCTGCCACCTCGCGACCTCCTTCGAGGACCCGGCCGGGGCTCTGGCCGCCCTGGACGCGGCGGGCGTCACCGTCCCCAAGGCCCAGCTCTCCGCCGCCCTGCACGCCGACCGCCCGCACCTGCCCGCCGTGCGCGAGGCGCTGGCCGCCTTCGCCGAGCCCCGCTTCCTCCACCAGACCCGCACCGTCACGGCCGGCGGGCTGCGCGGCACCGACGACCTCGACGAGGCCCTCGCGGAAGGGACCCTCCCGCGCACCGGTCCTTGGCGCTCCCACTTCCACGTCCCCCTGCACGCGCGGCCCGCGCCGCCGCTGGCCTCCACGCTTCCGGTGGTCGAGGACGCCCTGGCCCTGCTCGTGGGCGGCCCCGTCCCCCGTACCCGCCACCTGGAGGTGGAGACGTACACCTGGCAGGCGCTGCCGCCCGAGCTGCGGCCCGTCACCCGCGCCCGGCTCGCCGACGGCATCGCCGCCGAACTCTCCCTGGCACGCGACCTCCTGACCGACCTCGGCCTCAAGGAACTGCCATGACCGACACGACCGCCGTCCCCCCGCGTCCCACTCCGCTCCTCGTCCTGGACGTCGTCGGCCTCACCCCGCGGCTCCTGGAGCACATGCCGCACCTGAGGGCGCTCGCCGCCGCCGGTTCCCGGGCGCCGCTCGCCACCGTCCTGCCGGCCGTCACCTGCACCGCCCAGACGACCTTCCTGACCGGCACCCTCCCGTCGGAGCACGGCGTCGTCGGCAACGGCTGGTACTTCCGGGACCTCGGCGAGGTCCTGCTGTGGCGCCAGCACAACGGCCTCGTCTCGGGCGACCGGATCTGGGACGCCGCCCGCCGGGTCCACCCCGGCTACACCGTCGCCAACATCTGCTGGTGGTACGCCATGGGCGCCGACACCGACGTCGTCGTCACGCCCCGCCCCGTCTACTACGCCGACGGCCGCAAGGAACCCGACTGCTACACCCGCCCGCCGGCCCTGCACGACGAGCTCACCGAGAGGTTCGGCACCTTCCCCCTCTTCCGCTTCTGGGGTCCGGGGGCCGACCTCACCTCCAGCCGGTGGATCGCCGAGGCCACCCGGCACGTCATGCGCACCCGCCGTCCCGACCTGACCCTCTGCTACCTGCCGCACCTCGACTACGACCTCCAGCGCTACGGCCCCGACGACCCGCGGTCCCACCGGGCCGCCGCCGAGCTCGACGCCGTCCTCGGCCCGCTGCTCGCGGACGCCCGCTCGGAGGGCCGCACGGTCGTGGCCCTCTCCGAGTACGGCATCACCCGGGTGGAGCGGCCCGTCGACGTCAACCGCGCCCTGCGCCGGGCCGGTCTCCTGGAGGTCCACACCCAGGACGGCATGGAGTACCTGGACCCCATGACCTCCCGGGCCTTCGCCGTGGCCGACCACCAAGTCGCCCACGTCTACGTCCGGCGCCCCGCCGACCTCCCGGCGGTCCGGGAGGCGCTCGCGGACCTCCCCGGGCTCGCGCGGCTCCTCGACGACGAGGGCAAGAAGGAGTACGGCCTCGACCACCCGCGCTCGGGGGAGCTGGTCGCCCTCGCCGAGCCCGACGCCTGGTTCACGTACTACTACTGGCTCGACGACGCCCGCGCCCCCGACTTCGCGCGGCTCGTCGAGATCCACCGCAAGCCCGGCTACGACCCCGCCGAACTCCTCATGGACCCGTTCGACCCGTACGTGAGGATCAGGACGGCCCGGGAGGTCGCCCGGAAGAAGCTCGGCATGCGCTACCGGCTCGCGGTCGTCCCCCTCGACCCCTCCCCCCTCCGCGGCAGCCACGGTCTCCTCCCCGCGCGCGAGGAGGAGGGTCCGCTCCTGGTGTGCTCCGTCCCCGGCGCCGTGGACGGCCGGGTCGAGGCCACCGACGTGAAGGCACTGCTCCTGCGCCTGGCCGGGGTGGAGACGGGCCCGGACGTTCCGTCGCCGCGCTGAGCCGGGGCGCGGGGAGCCGGCCGTACGGGGAGGTCGCCCGCACCTCCCCGCGCGGGGAGGTCGCGCACCGCACCGCCGCCCGGTACCGCCGGGCGGGCGGGCCCGGCATGATGGTGCGGGGACGGGGCCGTCCCCGCCCGTCCCGGCCCGGGACGGGTTCACGTGCCGATGAGGAGACCATGAGCGACCACGACTACACCGCCAGCCCCGGCAGGCTGTCCGTCACGCACCACACCGTCGACGGCGTGCGGATCGTCAGCCTGCGGGGCGAGATCGACCACACCTCCAGGGACGTCCTCGGCGAAGCCCTGCTGCCCGGGGACGCGGCGGTGACGCGGGTCGTGGCGGACCTCGGGGGCGTGAGCTTCATGGACTCCAGCGGCATCAACGTCTTCATCACCGCCCACCGGCAGATCGACGCCGCCGGCGGCCGGCTGCACATCGCCGCCGCCAACGAGGCCGTCCTGCGGGTCCTGACCCTCGTCGGCGTCGACACCTTCATCCCCTGCCACCCCACCACCCGGCAGGCGCTGAACGCCTGATCCCCGTCCCTCCCCGGGAGGAGGGACGGGGGCCCTCCTCCTACACCGCGCCGACGCCGTCGGCCAGGGGGACGCGGGCCGTGACGCACTTGCCGGCCGTCCCCCGCTCGACGAACAGGTCCTGGGTGACGGCCTCGATGATCTCCACCCCGTGGTGGCCGATCCGGCCCGGATCGGCGGCCCCGATCGTGGGGACGGCCGGGTCGCTGTCCCACACCACGACGTCGACGCTGCCGGGGGTGACGCGCACCTCCACCAGGACCATGCCGGGGGCGTACTTGTAGGCGTTGGTGACCAGTTCGCTGACCACCAGCTCGGTCAGGTCCCTCGCGCGCTCGGAGACCGGCACGCGGTGCTCGGTGCGCGCCTCCTCCAGGAAGACGGAGGCACGGCGGCGGGCGTCCGCGATGCAACTGCCGTCCCTGTCGAGTCCGTAACCGGCGCACATCAGCAGTCCGTCCGGTACGACCCGGCTCCCGTCACGGCCTTCGGCATGGGTTTCCACTGTGTCCGTCCTCTCTCCCGTCCGGACGACACGGCTACCCGCCCTGCCGGTTCCGACGCAGGGCGCGGTTCACGCGGTGTCACGGATTCGCGTGACCGGGAACGGACGCGACCCTCGGGAGGCCTGTCAAGAGGCGGTTTCCTGGGACTTTCAGGGCGGTCGATCCTCACGGAAGGTGGTCCTCGCGTCGTCGTCGAACGAAACCGAGGAGACCCCGCCCCATGTCCACTGATGACCACGGGTCGCTGCCCCTGACCTCGGCGCAGGCCGGTGTCTGGTTCGCCCAGCGGCTGGACCCCCTGCGCCGTGACTTCGCCATCGGCGAGTACCTGGAGATCCACGGGGCCGTGGACCCCGGCCTCTTCCAGGAGGCGCTGCGCCGGATGCTGGCGGAGACCGAGGTGCTCGGCATGCGCTTCGAGGAGGCGGACGGGGCGGTGCGGCAGCGGCCGGCCGGGCGGCGGCCGTTCGTGCTCGAGACCGTCGACGTGAGCGGCGAGGCCGATCCCCCGGCCGCGGCCGAGGCGCGCATGCGGGCCGAGCTGGACAGGCCGATGGACCCGGCCGCCGGCGACGTGCACCGGCAGCTGCTGGTGCGCACCGGGCCCGCGTCCTCCTGCTGGATGCAGGGCTACCACCACATCGTCGCCGACGGCGTGAGCGGTCCCCTCCTCGCCCGCCGGGTCGCCGCGCACTACTCGGCGCTGGCCGCCGGGGAGTCCGCGCCGCCGTCGGACGCGGCGCCGTGGCGGGAGGTCGTGGCGGAGGAGGAGGCGTACCTCGCCTCCGGGACCCGGGAGGCCGACCGGGCGTTCTGGCGGGACGTGCTCGCGGACGCGCCCGAACCCGTCGGTTTCGCCGGACGGCCCGCCGAGGGCGGTCCCGCCGCGCCGACGAGCGGGGTCGTACGGGTGCGGGGCGACCTGCCCGCCGACGACGCGCGGCTGCTGCGCGGGGCGGCCCGGGCGTACGGGACGCTCTGGTCGGCGCTCGTCATGGCGGCGGCGGCCGCCTATCTGCACCGGGTGAACGGCACGGAGGACGTCGTGCTCGGGCTGCCGGTGACCGGGCGGGCCACGGCCGCGGCCCGCCGCACGCCCGGCATGTTCTCGCGGGTCCTGCCGCTGCGCCTGTCCGTGACCGGGGCGACGCCGCTCGGCGACCTGGTGCGCCGCACCTCGGCCGGCATCAAGGAGGTGCTGCGGCACCAGCGGTACCGCATCGAGGAGGCGCACGCGGGGGCGCCGCTGTGGGGCGCCACGGTCAACCTGATGTCCTTCGACTACGGCCTGGACTTCGCCGGGGCCCCGGCCACCGCGCACAACCTGTCGGTCGGCCCGGTGGACCACCTCACCGTCAACGTCTACGACCGGGGCGGCGACGGCCCGCTGACCGTGCAGGTCGAGGGGGCCGCGGCCGAGGTGGACGAGGCGGAGGCCCACCGCCACCGGGCCCGGTTCACGCGGTTCCTCGCCGCCCTGGCCGCGGCCGGGCCGGAGGCCCGCGTCGACTCCCTGGAGCTCCTCACCCCCGACGACGAGCGGCGCCTCGCCGCCTTCGCGGACGGCGGGACCGCCGACGTGCCGGCGGACCGCTGTCTGCACGAGCTGTTCGAGGAGCAGGCCGCGCGGACCCCCGACGCCGTCGCCGTCGTCTGCGACGGCGAGGAGGTGACCTACGGCGCCCTCGACGCCTGGGCCGAGGACGTGGCGCGGCGGCTGCGCCCGCTGACGGGGCCGGGCCGCCCGGTCGGCGTACGGGCGCACCGCTCGCCCGCGATGGTCGCCGCGCTGCTCGGCGTCCTCAAGGCGGGCGGCTGCTACGTGCCCCTGGACCCGGCGCTGCCCGCGGCGCGCGTGGCGTACGTGGTGGACAGGGCCGGGATCGGCGCGGTCGTCGCCGGTGCGGACGCCGCCGGGGCGCTGCCGGAGCACGTCGCCGTGGTGCCGGTGCGCGAGGCGGCGGTACGGGAGGTGGACGCCCCGCACGGGCCGGGCCGGGCCGTGGTGCCGGCGCTCTCCGCCGCGTACCTGCTGTTCACCTCGGGCAGCACCGGCGAGCCGAAGGGCGTCGTCGTGCCGCACGCGGCCGCGGTCGACTTCGTGCACGCCCACCTGGCCGTGGCCGGCGTCCGCGCCGGGCAGGGGGCGGGCGAGCGGTTCCTGGGCTTCGCGGCGCTGTCCTTCGACGTGTCCGTGCTCGACGTGTTCGGCGCGCTGCTGAGCGGCGGCACGCTCGTGCTCGCCACCGACGGGGAGCGGACGGACCTGGACCGGCTGCAGTCGCTGATGGCCGACCGGGGGGTGACCGTCGCCGACCTGCCGTCCGCGCTGCTGCCGCTGCTGGACCCCGGCGCGGTGCCCTCGCTGCGCTTCCTGTCCACCGGCGGCGAGGCGCCGTCGGCCGACGCGGTGGCGCGGTGGGCGGCCGGGGGCCGTGAGGTGTGGAACGGCTACGGTCCGACCGAGGCCACCGTCGAGGTGACGATGCACCGGTGCGCGCCCGGTTCCGACGGCCGGGTGCCGCCGATCGGGCGGCCGATGGCCAACCACCGCGCCTACGTCGTGGACTCCCGGCTGCGGCTGCTGCCGCCCGGCGCGGCGGGCGAGCTGTGCGTGGCGGGCCCCGGTCTGGCGCACGGGTACTTCGGACGTCCCGGCCTCACCGCCGGGAGCTTCGTGCCCGACCCGTTCTCGGACGTCCCCGGGACGCGGATGTACCGCACGGGCGACCTGGTGCGCTGGTCGGAGGAGGGCGACCTGGAGTACCTGGGCCGCATCGACCGGCAGGTCAAGGTGAACGGCTACCGCGTGGAGCTCGGCGAGATCGAGGCCGTCCTCGGCCGGCACCCCTCGGTGCGGCAGGCGGCCGTCGACGTGCGGCCCGCGCCGGGCGGCGGGCGGCGCCTGGTCGCCTTCGTCGCGCCGGAGCCCGGCGGCGCGGTCGCCGCCCCGGCGGAGCTCACCGCCCACCTGGGGCGGTTCCTGCCGCCCTACATGGTGCCGCACACCTTCGTCGCCCTGGAGGCCCTGCCCCTGACGGCCAGCGGGAAGGTCGACCGCAGGGCGCTGCCCGCGCCGGCCCCGGAGCGGGAGACGGCACCGGCGGGAGCGGCGCGGGAGGCGGCCGACGGCCCCGAAGGGGTGCTGTGCGGGCTGTTCGCCGAGGTGCTGGGCCGGGAGGTCGCGCCCGACGACAACTTCTTCTCCCTCGGCGGCGACAGCATCGCCGCCCTCACCCTGGTCAGCCGTGCCCGGGGGAAGGGTTTCGCCTTCACCCTGGGCGACGTCTTCCGGCACAAGACCCCGGCCGCCCTCGCCCCCCTCACCGGGTCCGGCGCGCCGGTCGCCGCGCCGGAGCCGGCCGAGGCCTGCGGGGAGTCGGCGGCGACGCCCGTGATGCGGTGGCTGCTCGACGGGCCGGGGCCGATCGGCCGGTTCGGCCAGTCGATGACCCTCACCCTGCCCGCCGGAGCGGACGACGCCCGGCTGGTCCGCGCCCTGCGGACGCTCCTCGACCGCCACGCGGCGCTGCGGACGCGGGTGGTGGAGGGCTCCGACGGCCGGCCCGCGCTGGTGGTCGGCGAACCCGGTTCGGTCGACGCCGCGCAGGTGCTGCGCCGGGGCGCCGGGCCCTACGACGCGCGGACCGCGGGCGAGGACGCGGCGGCGGAGCTGGACCCGTCGCGGGGCGTGCTGGTGCGGGCCGTGCGGTGGGAGGGACACGACGGGGCGCCGGACCTGCTGCTGTGCGTCCACCACCTGGCCGTGGACGGCGTGTCCTGGCGCGTCCTGATCGAGGACCTCGCCACCGCCTGGGACGCGGCGGCCGACGACCGGGACCCGGCGCCGCTCCCGTACGGCACGGGCACCTCGTTCCGCGCCTGGACCGCCCACCTGGAGGAGCTGGCCGTCTCCCCCGGGGTACTGGCCGAACTGCCGTACTGGCGCCGGACCCTGGCCCCGGAGGACGGGTCCGCCGCGCCCGGAGCAGACGACACGGCGTCCGGGGACGACGCCCCGCGGGCGGAACGCGCCGGAGTGCCCGCGCCCTGGGACCGGGTGCCCGACCCGGTGCGGGACACCGTCGGCACCACCCGCACCCGCACGCTGACCCTTCCGGCGGAGACGGCCGGGCCGTTGCTGACGTCGGTGCCGGCGGCCCTGGGCACCGGGCCCGCCGAGGTGCTCCTGACGGCGCTCGCCCTGGCCGTCCACCACCCCCGCGTCGCCCCGCACCGCGGTCCGGACTCGCTGCTCCTGGACCTGGAGGGCCACGGCCGGGCCGACCGCACGGGACGGCACGACCTGTCGCGCACGGTGGGCTGGTTCACCACCCAGTACCCGGTACGCCTCGACCTGCGCGGCCTCGACGCGGCCGCGGCCCGGGAGGGCGACGGGGACGCGCTGGCCGCCCTCGCGGCGCGGGTGCACGGATGCCTCGCCGCGGTCCCCGACCACGGCACCGGGTACGGCCTGCTGAGCCGGCTGAACCCGGCGACCGCGGGCGAGCTGGCCGGACTCCCCCGGCCCCGCGTGCTCTTCAACTACCTGGGCCGGTTCGACGGGGCGGGCGACGCGCCCTGGTCCCCGGCGCCCGGCGCCGGCGGGCTGGCCGCCCACGCCGACCCGGCCATGCCCGTCGACCACTGCCTCCAGATCGACGCGCTGGCCGTGGAGGGGCCCGCCGGTCCGGCGCTCACCGCCGTGCTGACCTGGCCGGAGGGCCTGCTGGCACGGGACGAGGCCGACGCGCTGGCCGACGCCTGGCGGGAGGCCCTGTGCCTGCTGGCCGCGTCCCGGGTCCGCGCGTCCGCTCCCGTCCGGACGGACCTCGCGCCGGCTGGTCTGTCCCGCGCGGACGTGGACGCCCTCGCCGGCCACCACCCGGGGCTGAGCGACGTGCTGCCCCTGTCGCCGCTCCAGGAGGGCCTGTTCTTCCACGCGGCCTTCGACACCGAGGGCACGGACGCGTACACCGGGCAGCTCGTGCTCACCCTGGACGGTCCGCTCGACGCGGACGCCCTGCGGCGGGCCTGCGGCGCCCTCCTGGACCGGCACGAGGCCCTGCGGGCGGCCTTCACCGACCGGGGGCTCGACCGGCCCGTGCAGGTGGTCACCGGAGCCGTCGAGGTCCCGTGGGCCTCGGTCGACCTCACCGCGCGCCCGGCGGGGGAACGCGACGCCGCCTTCGACCGGCTCCTCGCCGACGACCGGGCCCGCCGTTTCGACCTGGAGCGGCCGCCGCTGGTGCGCTTCACCCTGGTCCGCACGGACGAGGACCGGCACCGGCTCCTCATGACCAACCACCACATCCTGTGGGACGGCTGGTCCTCCGCCATTCTGCTGCGCGAACTCCTCACCGATTACGCCGAGTCGACCGGTACCGCGCCCCGCACGGTCGCCGCGCCTGCGGTGCCCTACCGGGACCACCTGGCCCGGCTGGCCGGGCAGGACCGCGAAGCGGCGACGGCGGCCTGGCGGGAGGCGCTGGCGGGCCTGGACGAGCCCACGCTGCTGGGCTCGGCGGACCCGAACAAGCTCGGCGCGCTGCCCGAGCGGACCACGGTGGAGCTGTCCGCGGAGGCGACGGCCCGGCTCACCGGGCGGGCCCGCTCGGCGGGCATCACCCTCAACAGCGTCGTCCAGGGCCTGTGGGCGATCTTGCTGGCCCGCCTGACCGCCCGTACGGACGTGGTCTTCGGCGGCACGGTCTCCGGGCGCACCGCGCCGGTCGCGGGCGTCGAGGACATGGTGGGGCTGCTGATCAACACGCTGCCGGTGCGCTTCCGGGTGCGGGACGAGGAGACCCTGCTCGACGCCCTGGCCCGCTTCCAGGACGAGCAGGCGCCGCTGATGGACCACCAGCACCTGGGACTCGCGGACATCCAGCACGCGGCCGGGCTCGGCACCCTGTTCGACACGGCGGTCGTCGTCGAGAACTACCCGCTGGACCTGGAGCGGATGCGCGACCTCGCGGGAGGGGTGCGGCTCACCGCCGTGGACGGCACGGACGCGACGCACTACACCCTCAACCTCCTCGTCCTGCCGGGCGAGCGGCTGCGGCTGCACCTCGACCACCGGCCGGACGTCCTCGACGCGCGGGCCGCGCGGAGCGTCGCGGAGGGCCTCGAACGGCTCCTGACGGCGGTGGCCGAGGAGCCGGACACGCCGGTCGGCGCGGTCGACGTCGTCTCCGCCGCGCAGCACGAGCTGATCGCCGGAGGGAACGACACCGCCGTGCCGGTGCCGCGCACCACGCTCGCGGAGCTGTTCGCGCGGCAGGCCGCCCGCACCCCGGACGCCCTCGCGACCGTGTTCGCGGACGAGCGCCTGACCTACGCCGAACTCGACGCCCGGGCGGAGGCGCTGGCCGCCGCGCTGCGGGGCCGGGGCGCGCGTCCGGAGGAGATCGTCGCGGTCGCGCTGCACCGGTCGACCGAGCTGGTCGTGGCGCTGCTCGCCGTCCTGAAGTCGGGCGCGGCCTATCTGCCGGTCGACCCGTCCCTGCCGGCGGAGCGGATCGCCTTCATGCTGTCCGACGCGGCGCCGGTGCTGCTGCTCACCGCCTCCGACGTCGACGCGGACCTCCCGGCCGGCGTCCCGGTGCCCCGGCTGCTCCTGGACGCGGAACGCGACGAGGCGGCCGCCCCGGCGGCGTGCGCCGGTTCCGGTCCGCTGCCCTCGCATCCCGCCTACGTCATCTACACCTCCGGTTCCACCGGGCGGCCCAAGGCCGTCGTCGTCGAGCACAGTGCGATCGTCAACCGGCTGCTGTGGATGCAGGACCGGTACGGCCTCGGGCCCGACGACCGGGTGCTGCAGAAGACGCCGTTCGGGTTCGACGTGTCGGTGTGGGAGTTCTTCTGGCCGCTCCTGACCGGTGCCGCGCTCGTCGTCGCCGCGCCCGGCGGCCACAAGGACCCGGCCTACCTCGCGCGGCTGATCCAGGAGGAGTCGGTCACCACCGCGCACTTCGTGCCGTCCATGCTCGCCGTGTTCACGGCCGAGCCCGCCGCCGCCGACTGCCGTTCGCTGCGCCGGGTGGTGTGCAGCGGCGAGGCGCTGCCCGAGGAGCTGAAGAACCGCTTCCTCGACGTGCTCGACGTACCGTTGCACAACCTGTACGGGCCCACCGAGGCGGCCGTCGACGTCACCCACTGGGAGTGCCGCCGCGAGGACGGGGGCCCGGTGCCCATCGGGCGGCCGATCTGGAACACCGCGCTGTACGTGCTCGATCCGGAGGGCCGGCCCGTGCCGGTCGGGTTCCCGGGCGAGCTGTTCCTGGCCGGGGCCGGTCTGGCCCGCGGCTATCTGCGGCGGCCCGCCCTGACCGCGGAGCGCTTCCCGCTCGACCCGTTCGGGCCGCCGGGGTCGCGGATGTACCGCACCGGCGACATCGCGCGGCTGCGGGCGGACGGCGCGGTGGAATACCTCGGCCGCACCGACGACCAGGTGAAGGTCCACGGCTTCCGGATCGAACTCGGCGAGATCGAGACCGCGCTGACCCGGCAGCCCGGGGTGGAGCGGGCGGCGGTCGTCGTCCGCGAGGACGCCCCGGGCGAGCGCAGGCTCGTCGGCTACGCCGTGCCGGAGCCGGGGGCAGCCCCCGACCCGGCGGCGCTGCGCGACGGCCTGGCGCGGGCCCTGCCCGAGTACATGGTGCCGCTGGTCGTCGTCGTGGACGGCCTGCCCGTCACGCCGAACGGCAAGCTCGACCGCGGGGCCCTGCCGGCGCCGGCCGCCGCGCCCGCCGGACACGAACCGCCGGACGGCGAGATCGAGGAGCTGGTCGCGGCCGTGTGGTGCGCGGTCCTCGGGGTCGGAGGCGTCGGACGCCACGACGACTTCTTCGCCCTCGGCGGCCACTCGCTGAGCGCCACCCGGGTCGCGGCGCGGCTGCGCCAGGCGCTGGCGCTGGAACTGCCGCTGCACACGCTGTTCGAACAGCGGACCGTCGCCGCGCTGGCCGCGGCGGTGGAGACCGCCCTCCTCGCCGACATCGCCGCCTCGACGGCGGACGACGCACTGCCCCCCTCGTCCACCACCGCAAGCACGTCCCCCACGTCCTTCGTGGCCCACGCACCGCAGGGAGAGACCTCGTGACCATCCAGGAGAGCACACCGGGCGCCGCCGACCGGTCGGCCGCCGCCCGCGAGATGATGCGCCGCCGGGTGCGGTCCGCCCTGGCGCGGACGACGGCCGACGCGGACGGGACGCCCGCGCCCGCCGCGGACGCGCCGCGGACGGCGGGGGCCGGTCCGGCCGCCGAGCCCGTCGCCTCGTTCGCACAGGAGCGCATGTGGCTGGTGGACCGGATGCGGGGCGGCGCGCCCGGCTACGCGATACCGGAGGTCGTACGGCTGCGCGGCCCGCTGCGCCGGGATCTGCTGCGGCGGAGCCTGACCGGGGTCGTGGAGCGGCACGCGCCGCTGCGGACGGTGTTCGAGGAGCGGGACGGGCAGCCGGTGCCGGTGGTGCTCCCGGCCCCGGACGAGGTGCCGCTGGCCCTGCTCGACCTGGGCGCGACCGGTGACGGCCCCGGGGCGCCGGACGTCGTGGCGCGGGCCCTGGACCTGGCGCGGGAGGAGGCGCGCCGCCCGTTCGACCTGGCCGCTGGGCCGCTGCTGCGCGCCCTGCTGATCCGCCTCGGGGCGGAGGACCACGTGCTGGTGCTCGTGGTCCACCACGTCGCGACCGACGGCTGGTCCATGTCGCTGCTGTGGAAGGAGCTGTCCGAGGGCTACGCGGCCCTGCTGCGGGGCGTGCCGGCGCACCGCCCCGCCCTGCCGGTCACCTACCAGGACCACGCCCGCGAGCAGCGGGAGCGCCTGGCGAGCGGCGCCCTGGACGCCGGCCTCCGGCACTGGGAGGAGCGGCTGGCCGGCCTGGAGCCGCTGGAGCTGCCCGCCGACCGGCCGCGGCCGACCCGGCGGAGCGGCGCCGGCCACACCGTGGAGTTCGCCCTCGACCAGGAGCTCACCGACCGGCTGCGGCGCCTGGCCGAGGCGCGCGGGGTCACCCTCTTCATGACGCTGCTCGCCGCCTTCCAGGCGGTCCTGGCCCGGGTCTCGGGCCGTACGGACATCGCGGTCGGCACGCCGGTCGCGGGCCGGGACCGCGTCGAACTGGAGCCGCTGATCGGCTTCTTCGTGAACACGCTGGTGCTGCGCACCGACCTGTCGGGCGACATCGGCTTCCGCGAGCTGCTGGGCCGGGTCCGCCGGGTGTCGCTGGACGCCTACGACCGCCAGGAGGTGCCGTTCGACCGGTTGGTGGAGCACCTGAACCCCGAGCGGTCCGGCGACATGAACCCGCTGGTGCAGGTGATGTTCGCCGCCGCGGACGAGGAGACGGCGGCGCTGCGGCTGCCGGGGGTGTCGGTCGAGCGGGTGCCGTGCGACTTCGGCGCGTCCCTGTTCGACCTGAGCGTGTTCGTCTCCGAGGGGGTCGACCGCTGCACCGGCTCGCTCGTGGCCGACACCGACCTGTTCGACCCGGCCACCGCCGAACTGCTGCTCGGGCACTACCTGGAGCTGCTGGCCGCGGCGGTGGAGGACCCCGACCGGCCGCTCGCGGAGCTGCTGCCGGACGCCGGGGCCGCCGCCCGGATCGTCGCCGACGGCCACGGCCCCGTACGGACCGACCTGGCTCCGGCCACGCCCGTCGGCCTGTTCGCCGACCGGGCCCGCCGCTCCCCCGGCGCGACGGCCGTGGTCTGCGGCGCCGACCTGCTCACCTATGCCGAGCTCGACGCCCGCTCGGACGCGCTGGCGGCGCGGCTGCGGGCCGACGGGGTGGGCCCGGAGACGCCGGTGGCGCTGCTCATGGAGCGCTCCGTGCACGTCCCGGTCGCGATGCTGGCAGTGCTGAAGGCGGGCGGGGCCTACGTGCCGCTCAACCCGGCCTTCCCCGTGCGGCGCCTGCGCTGGATGCTGGAGCACACCGGCGCCCGCCTGCTGCTCACCGATCCGGCCCTGGCCGGGCACGAGGCCGCCGCGGACTCCCCCGTACCGGTGCTCGACGCGACCGAGGACCGGCGGGACGAGGCGGTCGCCCCGGGCGGCGCGGTGCCGTGCGCGCCCGACCGGCTCGCCTACGTCATGTACACCTCCGGGTCGACGGGCGAGCCCAAGGGCATCGGCGTCACCGGGGCCAACGTCGCGGCCCTCGCCCGCGACTCCGCGTTCGGCACGGCCCACCGCCGGGTCCTCGCCCACTCCCCGCTCGCCTTCGACGCCTCCACCTACGAGGTGTGGACGCCGCTCCTGACCGGCGGCACGGTGGTGATGGCGCCGCCCGGCCGGATCGGCACCGACGCCCTCACCCGGCTGGTGCGCGAGCACCGGATCACCGCGCTGTTCCTGACGGCGGCCCTGTTCGACCTGGTCGTCGAGGAGCGGGTGGAGCTGCTCACCGAGGTGCGGGAGGTGTGGACCGGCGGCGAGGCCGCGAGCGCCGCGTCCTTCCGCCGGGCCCTGGCGGCGGCTCCCGGCACCGTGCTCGTCAACGCCTACGGCCCCACCGAGACGACGACGTTCGCCACCGCCCACCGGGTGGACCCCCGGGACGGCGGCACGGTGGGGGGCCGGGTGCCGATCGGCTCGGCCCTGGACGACACCCGGCTGTACGTGCTCGACGAGCGCGGGCGTCCGGTGCCGGAGGGCGCGGTCGGCGAGCTGTGCGTCGGCGGCACCGGCGTCGCCCGCGGCTACCTGGGCCGGCCGGGGCTGACCGCGGAGCGGTTCGCCGTCGACCCCTACGGGCCGCCCGGGGCGCGCATGTACCGCACCGGGGACCTGGCGCGGCGGCGCCCCGACGGCACCGTCGACTACCTGGGCCGCGCCGACCAGCAGGTGAAGATCCGCGGCTTCCGCATCGAGCCGGGCGAGGTCGAGGCGGAGCTGATCCGGTGCCCGGGCGTGGGCCGCGCCGCCGTCGTCGTCCGCGAGGACACCCCGGGCGAACCGCGCCTGGTCGCGTACGTGGTGGCCGCCCCCGGCGCCGAAGCCGCCCCGGACGCGCTGCACCGCGCCCTCGCGGAGCGGCTGCCGGCCTACATGCTGCCCGCCGCGATCGTGCCGGTGCCCGGCCTGCCGACGACGCCGAACGGCAAG
This sequence comes from Streptomyces sp. NPDC088915, assembly GCF_044749825.1. NCBI lineage: Bacteria > Bacillati > Actinomycetota > Actinomycetes > Kitasatosporales > Streptomycetaceae > Streptomyces > Streptomyces sp. NPDC088915. The sequence goes on along the minus strand of NZ_JBIVIR010000015.1, from coordinate 162,948 downwards.
CTCGACCGGCGCGCCCTGCCCGCCCCCGACGGGCCGGCGGTGAGCCGGGCGCGGTTCGAGGAGCCGGACGGCGCCACCGAGCGGCTCGTCTCCGAGGTGTGGGGCGAGGTGCTCGGCGCCGAACGGGTCGGCCGCCACGACGACTTCTTCGCGCTGGGCGGCCACTCCCTGCGCGCCACCCGGGCGGTGTCCCGCCTCGGCGTGCGGCTCGGCACCGAGGTGCCGCTGCGGCTGCTGTTCGAACACCCGGTGCTCGAACGGTTCGCGACCGCCCTGGACGCGCTGCGCGCCGACGCGCCGGACAGCGCCACGGACCGGGTCGTCCCGCGTCCCGCCGGCTCCACGGCGCCGCTGTCCTTCGCCCAGCAGCGCCTGTGGTTCCTCGACCAGCTCCAGCCGGGCCGCCCCGACTACAACATCCCCGTCGCCGTCCGCCTGGAGGGCGCGCTCGACGCCGACGCGCTGCTCGACGCCCTGCGCGGCGTGGTCGTCCGGCACGAGGTCCTGCGCTCGCGGCTGACCGAGGGCCCGGACGGGCCCGTCCAGCACGTGGAGCCGGCCGAGGTGTTCGTGCCGGTCGTGACCGCTCTCGACGGGCTGCCGCGGGAGGAGGCCCGCTCCCGGGCCCTCGGCCTGGCCCACGCCGAGGCCGCCGCCCCGTTCGACCTGACCCGGGCGCCCCTGCTGCGGGCCCGCCTGGTCCGCGTGGACGCCGAGGAGCACCTGCTCGTCCTGGTCCTGCACCATACCGTGGGCGACGGCTGGTCGATGCCGGTGCTGTGGCGGGAGCTGTCGGACGCCTACGCCGCCCTGCGGCGCGGCGAGCGGCCCGTACCGCCCGCGCTGCCCGTCCAGTACGGCGACTACGCCCACTGGCAGCAGCGCCGGCTGGCCGAGGGGGCGGCCGACCGCGGCATCGCCCACTGGCGCGAGCGGCTCGCCGACCTGCCCTCCCTCGAGCTGCCCACGGACCGGCCCCGGCCGCACGTCCGGACCGGTGCGGGCGGGTCGCTCGCCTTCGAGCTGCCGGCCGGACTCGCCGAGCGGCTCGGCGCCCTCGCCCGCGAGCGCGGGGCGACGCTGTTCATGGTGCTGCTCGCCGGCTTCCAGTCCCTGCTGGCCCGGTGGACCGGGCAGTACGACCTCGCCGTCGGCTCCCCCGTCGCGGGCCGGGACCGCACCGAGCTGGAGCCGCTCGTCGGCTTCTTCGTCAACACGCTGGTGCTGCGCACCGACCTGTCCGGCGACCCGGCGTTCGGCGAGGCCGTGCGGCGCGTGCGGGAGGCGGCGCTGGCCGCCTTCGAGCACCAGGACGTGCCCTTCGACCGGCTGGTGGAGGAGCTGCGTCCGGAGCGCGACCTGAGCCGCAACCCGCTCTTCGACGTCCTCTTCCAGCTCCACCCCGACCAGTTGGACACGCTGCCCCTGGACGGGATCCGCACCACCTCCCTCGACACGGCGAACGGCACGGCCAAGTTCGACCTGAGCCTCGCCCTCACCGAGCACCCGGGCGGTCTCACCGGCACCCTGAGCTACGCGTCCGACCTGTTCGACCACGCCACGATGGAGCGCTTCGCCGGGCACTACGCGCGGCTGCTGCGCTCCGCGGCGGCCGACCCGGACGCTCCCCTGTCCCGGCTGGAGGTGCTGGCGCCGGAGGAGCGCGCCGCGCTGCTCGGCACGGACGCGCCCGGCGAGCGGGAGTTCCCCGCCCGGGCGACGACCCTGCACGCCCTGGTCGAGGAGCAGGCCCGGCGCCGGCCCGACGCGGTCGCCGTGACCTGCGGGGGGCGTGCCACCACGTACGCGGAGCTGGACGCCGCCGCCAACCGGCTCGCCCGGCGGCTGCGGGAGCTGGGCGCCGCCCCGGGTGCGACGGTCGCCGTGGCGACCGGGCGCGGCACCCGTACGGTCGTCGCCGTCCTGGCCGCCTTGAAGGCGGGCGCGGCGTACGTACCGGTGAATCCCGACCAGCCGGCCGAACGCGTCCGTACGGTGCTCGCCGACAGCGCGGCGCGGGTGGTGGTGACGGACGGCCTGCCCGGCGCCGTCGCGGACGACCCGTCCGGTTCCGTTCCGGCCGCCGGGATACCGGACGGCGTGGCGGTACTGGACCTGGAGCGGGACCGGGCGCAGATCGACGCGCTGCCGGACACGCCCCTGCCCGCCGCGGCCGGTCCCGGGGACCTCGCCTATCTGCTGTACACCTCGGGCTCCACCGGGCGCCCGAAGGGAGTCGCGGTGCCGCACGCCGCGATCACCGGCTACCTGGCCGCGCTGACCGGCACGTTCGGCCTGGGCGAGGAGGACACCGTCCTCGCGCGGACCGCGCTCACCTTCGACCCGTCGGTGCGCGACCTGTTCGCCCCGCTGTCGACGGGCGGCCGCGTCGTGCTGGCCACCGGTGACGAGGCGGACGACCCGGACGCGTTGGCCCGTCTGCTGCACGCCGAGCGGGTCACCGCGGTGCTGTCCGTCGTCCCGTCGATGCTCGCCCTGGTCGTGGCCGCGTCCCCCGGTCCGTCCGCCGACCTGCGGCTGGTGCTGACCACCGGCGAGGCGCTCACCGCGCCGCTCGCCGACGCGGCCCGGGCGCTCGGCACCCCGGGACGGCTGCGGCTCGTCAACCAGTACGGGCCCACCGAGTGCACCAACACCACGACGTACCACGTCGTCACGGACGAGGACGTGGCGCGCGGCCGGGTCCCGATCGGCAGGCCGCTGCCCGGCGCCCGGGTGCGCGTCCTCGGTCCGCGCCTGGAGCTGCTCCCGGCCGGTGCGATCGGCGAGCTGTTCATCGCCGGGCGCGGTGTGGCCCGCGGCTATCTCGGCGACCCCGGCCGCACCGCCACCGCCTACGTCCCCGACCCGTACGGTCCGCCCGGCGGCCGCATGTACCGGACGGGCGACCTGGCCCGGCTGCGGGCGGACGGGGTGCTGGAGTTCCACGGCCGGCGCGACAACCAGGTGAAGGTGCGCGGGCACCGCGTGGAGCTGGGCGAGGTGGAGGCCGCCGTGCTGCGGCACCCGGCCGTGGCCCGTACGGCGGTGGCCGCGCACGGCGAGGGCGCCGACCGCGCCCTGGTCGCCTACGTGGAGTGGCACGCGGACGGCGCCCCGTCCGGTGGTACGGCGGAGGTGTCGGACACGGTGCGCGCGACGCTGCCGGCCGCGCTGGTGCCGTCGTCGGTCGTGGTGCTCGACGCGCTGCCGCTGACGCCCAACGGCAAGACGGACCGCAAGGCGCTGCCCGCGCCCGCACCGGGCGCGGACGGCACCGGACGCGCGTACCTCGCACCGCGCACGGCGCTGGAGCGGACGGTCACGGAGGTCTGGGAGGAGGTCCTCGGGGACGGCCCGGTCGGCGTCCGGGACCACTTCTTCGAGCGGGGCGGCCACTCCCTGAAGGCCACCCGGGTGGTGTCCCGGCTGCGCGGGCTCCTGGGCCTGGACGTCCCGATGCGGTCGCTGTTCCGCCATCCGGTCGCCGAGGACTTCGCGCGGGCCCTGGCCTCGCTCGGCGCGGACGAGCAGCCCGCCGTCCCCGTCCTGCCCCCGGGTCCTTCGCCGCTCTCCTTCGGCCAGCAGCGGCTGTGGCTCCTCGACCGGCTCCAGCCGGGGCGCCCCGACTACAACATGCCCGGCGCGCTGCGCCTGTCCGGGGCGCTCGACGCGCGGGCCGTCCTGGACGCCCTGCGGGACGTGGTCGTCCGGCACGGGGTGCTGCGCTCCCGCGTCGAGGAGGACGGGCCCGAGGGGGCCGCGGTCCTGGTGACCGAGCCGGCCGACGTGTTCGAGCCGGTCCTCACGGACCTGTCCGGCGACCCGGTGACGGCCGACGGGCGGGCGCGGGAGCTGGCGGAGGCGGACGCCGCCCTGCCCTTCGACCTGTCCCGCGCCCCCCTGGTGCGCGCCCGGCTGATCCGGACCGCGCCGCGCGAGCACCTGCTCGTGGTGGTCGCCCACCACGCCGCCTTCGACGGGTGGTCGGCCGGGGTGTTCTGGCGGGACTTCTTCGCCTCCTACCGGGCGCGGACCGAGGACGGCGCCGAGCCGCTCGCCGAACTCGCCGTGTCCTACCGCGACTTCGCCGCCTGGCAGCGCGAGCGGCTGACCGGGGACGCGTTGGAGCGGCAGCTCGGCCACTGGCGCGAGCGCCTGGCGGGGCTCGTTCCGCTCGACCTGCCCACGGACCGTCCGCGTCCCGCCACCCCTTCCGGGCGCGGTGACCGGCACTCGTTCACGGTGCCCGCGCCGCTCGTCGAGCGGCTGCGCGCGCTCGGCCGGGACCGCGAGGCGACCCTGTTCATGGTGCTGCTGGCCGGTGTCCAGGCGCTCCTCGGCCGCTGGGCCGGTACGGAGGACGTGGCCGTCGGCTCGCCCGTCGCGGGCCGGGACCGGGGTGAACTGGAGCCGCTGGTGGGCTTCTTCGTCAACAACCTCGTCCTGCGCGCCGACCTCTCCGACGACCCCGCCTTCGCCGATCTGGTGTCCCGGGCCCGGGACACGGCGCTGGAGGCCTACGCCCACCAGGAGGTGCCGTTCGAGCGGCTGGTGGAGGAGCTGCGCCCGGAGCGCGACCTCAGCCGCAACCCGCTGTTCCAGGTGATGCTGGTCCTCAACGAGGAGCCGGTGGCGCCGCGCCTGCCGGCGGGGCTCGCGGCCGAGGCCCTCGCACTGGACAGCTCGGCCTCGAAGTTCGACCTGTCGCTGTACTTCACGGAGGAGGCGGGCGAGCTGCGTGGCGAGGCCGTGTTCGCCACCGACCTCTTCGAACGGCCGAGCGTCGCCCGCCTTGCGGCGGCCCTGCTCGAACTGCTGTCGGCGGCCGTCACGGCGCCCGGCACCCGCGTCGGCGCGCTGCCGCTGCTGCCGGCCGGACGGGAGGCGGAGGCCGCCGCCCACTGGAACGACACCGCCGAGCCGGTGCCCGACGCGCCGCTGCACGTACGGATCGGGGAGCAGGCGGCGCGCACCCCGGGCGCGACGGCCGTCGACGACGGGCGCCGCAGGCTCGACTACGCCGGTCTGTGGGAGCTTTCGGGCCGGGTGGCCGGCCGGCTGGCCGCGCTCGGCGCGGGCCCCGGCACGGCGGTCGCCGTGGGCGTGGACCGGTCGGTGCTGCTGCCGGTCGCCCTGCTCGGCGTCCTGCGCAGCGGCGCCCGGTACGTGCCGGTCGACCCCGCCTACCCGGCCGAGCGGATCGGCCACATGCTGGCGGACAGCGGCGCGCGGCTGCTCATCGCCTCCGGCGGCGCGGAGGACGCACCCGGGGCCGGCGGCCCGGTGCGGGTCCTGGACGTCGCCGCGCTGGTCGACGACCCCTCGCCGGCCGGAGCTCCGGAGCCGGTCGCGGTCCATCCGGAGGACCTGGCGTACGTCCTGTACACGTCCGGCTCGACCGGACGCCCCAAGGGCGTCATGGTGCCGCACCGGGCCCTCGCCAACTTCTCCCACGACATGACGGCCAGGCTGGGGACGGGCCCCGGCGACGTCGTCGCCGCCGTCACCACCGCCTCCTTCGACATCGCCGTACTGGAGCTGCTGGTACCGCTGACCTGCGGGGCGGGCGTGCGGGTCGTCGACCGCGAGACGGCCAGGGACGGCAGGCTCCTCGCCAAGGAGCTGGACTCGGCCGGGGCCACCGTCGTCCAGGCCACGCCCGCCACCTGGCACCTGCTCATGGAAGCCGGCTGGGAGAGCCCCGGGGTGCGCGCCCTGTGCGGCGGCGAGGCGCTGCAGACGGCGCTGGCCGCCCGGATGCGGTCCGCCCTGGGCACCGTCTGGAACGTGTACGGGCCGACCGAGACGACCGTCTGGTCGACCGCGCACCGCCTGCGCCCCGAGGACCCCGACGGGCCGGTGCCGATCGGCGGGGCGCTCGCCAACACCCGGCTGCACGTGCTCGACGGGCGGCTGCGGCCGCTGCCGGTGGGCGTGTTCGGCGAGCTGTACATCGGCGGCGACGGGGTGGCCCACGGCTATCACGACCGGCCCGCCCTGACCGCCGAGCGGTTCGTCGCCGACCCGTTCGACGCGGGCGGCCGGCTGTACCGGACCGGTGACCTGGTGCGCAGGCTGCCCGACGGCGGCCTGGAGTACCGGGGCCGGGCGGACAGCCAGGTGAAGGTGCGCGGCCACCGCATCGAGCCGGGCGAGATCGAGGCGGCGCTCGTCCGCCGCCCCGAGGTCGCGGCGGCCGCCGTCGCCGTGCGGGGGCAGGGGGTGGACGCGTTTCTCGTCGGCTACGTGGTCTGGCGCGACGGGGAGGGCGATCCCGCGGCCCTGCGCGACGTCCTGCGCGAGGAGCTGCCGGCCCCGATGGTGCCCGGCGTCCTGGTCCCGCTGGAGCGGCTGCCGCTCACCCCGAACGGCAAGCTCGACCGCCGGGCCCTGCCCGCGGTGGCACCGGGCGCCGGCCGCCCGGGCGACGAGCCGCCGGTGGCCCCGCGCGACGCGGCCGAACTGCGGATGGCCCGCCTCTGGGAAGGGGTGCTCGGCACCGGACCGGTGGGCGTCCGGGACGACTTCTTCGCCCTGGGCGGCCACTCGCTGAAGGCGCTCGAACTGATGTCGTCCGTGCGCGCCGAGTTCGGGGTGGACCTCCCGCTGAGCCTGGTCTTCCGCAGGCCGACGGTGGAGCTGCTGTGCGAGGCGCTGCCGGAGGCGGCCGCCGCGTCCGGCAGGCTCGTGGTGCCGCTCTCCGACGGCGGCGACGACCGTCCCCCGCTGATCCTGTTCCACCCGCGCGGTGGCGACGTCGTCTGCTACCTGAACCTGGTCCGGGAGCTGGCGGCGACCTCCGACGGCCCCCGGCGGGTGCTCGGCGTGACGGCGGTGGGCTGCGACACCGACGAGACGCCGCTCGACGAGGTGTCCGCCATGGCGGAGCGGTACCTCGCGGAGATCCGCGCGGAGGTGCCCTCCGGCCCGTACCTGCTGGCGGGCTGGTCGTTCGGCGGGACCGTGGCCTTCGAGGTCGCGGCCCGGCTGGAGGCCGCCGGCGAGCGGGTCGCCTTCCTCGGCCTGATCGACTCGGCCGCTCCCGGCCCGCGTGCCGGGGCCGTGCCGGACGCCGCGGACGACGACCTGCTGCGCCACGGGCTCGCGGCCGGTCTCGATGCCGACCGGGCCCGCGCGCTCGACGAGGAGGCGCTGCTCGACGCCCTGGTCCGCAAGGGCCGCGAGAACGGCAGCCTCCCGAGGCACGGCGCCCCGCAGGCGCTGCGCCGGATGCTGCGGGTCGCCTCGGCCAACGGCGTCGCGGCCGCCGCGTACCGCACCGGGGCGGTCCTGGACGCGCCGGTCCACCTGTTCACGGTGGACGAGGTGCACGCCGACCTCGCCACCGCGCTGGTGGACCCGGCCCCCTGGCGGGCGCGTACGAGCGCCGTGCACCGGATCCGGATCCCCGGCAACCACCACACGCTGGTGGACCCCCCGCACAGCGCGGTCCTCGCGGACCGGCTCGCGCGGGCGCTCGCCGACGCGGCGGATCCTGCCGGCTCCGGCGGATGACCCGCTGACCGGCCGGGCGGTGGGCGGACCGTACGGGACCGTCCACCGCCCACCACCCACCGGCACCGGCCGGTGATCCCAGAACCCGACTCACCCGACCCGACCGACCCGACCCGACCAACCCGACCCGACCCGACCCGACCCGACCCGACCGGTGAACCGAACCGGTGGACGACGAGGAGAGACACCGTGAACGACGAGACGAAGCGCCAGTACCTGGTCGTGGCCAACGACGAGGAGCAGTACTCCCTCTGGGAGGCGGGCCGGCCCGTTCCGGCCGGCTGGCACCCGCGGGGCGTGCGGGGCTCCCGCGAGGAGTGCCTGGCCCACATCGAGCGGGTGTGGACCGACATGCGCCCGCTCAGCCTGCGGCTGAGCACGGCCGGCTGACCCGACGACCGACGGACGCGCGCCGCCCGGCGCTCCGCTGCCGTGGAGCGCCGGGCGGCGCGCGTCTCCCCCCCGAGGACCCGAGGAAGGGACCGCAATGAACCCACGAACGTTCTCGCCCTCCTGGCACAGGGCACCGCTGGCGGCCCTCGTCGCCGTCGCCGGCGTGTCCGCGCTGGGGATGGCGGCGACCCTGGTCGCCGTGCCCTGGTTCGTCCTGCACCGCACCGGCAGCGGTACCTGGACCGGCCTGGTCGCGGCGGCCGAGACCGCGGGCCTGCTCTGCTCGGCCGTGCTGGCGGGCCCGGTGGTCGACCGGTTGCCGGCCAGGGCCGTCAGCGCGGGGGCGGACCTGCTGACCGCGGCGGCGCTCGCCCTGATCCCGCTGCTGCACGCTCTGGACGCGCTGGCGCTGCCGGTGCTCGTCGTCCTGGCCTTCGTCGTGGGGGCCGCCCGCGGCCCCGCGGAGACCGCGCGCCAGGTGCTGCTGCCCGCCGCCGTGGAGCGGGCCTCGGTCACGGTGGAGGCGGGCACCGGCGCGGTCGAGGCGGCCCGCAGGATCGGCCTGATGACCGGAGCGCCCCTGGCGGGCCTGCTCATCGCCGTCATGGGCCCGGTGCGCACCCTGTGCACCGACGTGGGCGCGGCCCTGCTGTGCTGCGCGCTGGTGGTGGTCCTGCTGCCGTCCGGGCCGCGACCGGCCGGGCAGGACGGCCGGGGCGGTCAGGACGGTCCGGGCGGGGCCGTCGCGTCGTACCTGGCGGACCTGCGGGCGGGCTGGGCGTACCTGGGCGGCGACCGGCCGGTGCGGGCGGTGGCGACCGTGCTACTGGTGACCAACGCGCTGGACGGCGCGCTCAACGGGGTGCTCTACCCGGCGTACGGGACCCATGTACTGCGCAGCAGCGGGCTGTTCGGGGCGATGGTCACCGCGATCGGGGCGGGCGCCCTCCTCGGGGCGGCCGTGTACGGCCGGATCGGGCGCCGGCTTCCGCGCCGGGCGCTGTTCGTCGGCGGGTTCCTGCTGGTCGGTGCGGTGCGCTGCACTGCGCTGGCCGTCGGACCGCCGCCCTGGGTGCTGCTGCCGCTGCTCGCCCTGACGGGTCTGGGGTCGGGGGTGCTCGCTCCGCTGATGATGTCCGTCGCCTACGAGCGGGTGCCGGAGGCGGTGCGCGGGCGGGTCTTCGGCATGCTCACGGCCTGCGCCCTGGCGGCCACTCCGCTGGGCATGCTGGCGGCGGGCCCGGTGCTGGACGGCTGGGGCGTGACCCGGGCGCTGGTGGCGACCGGCGTGGTCTACCTCGGGGTCACGGTGGCGCCTCTGGTGTTCCCCGTGTGGCGGGAGTTGGACGCGCCACCCTCTCCCCGGGCGCCGAAGGGCGACCGTTATGCGCGAGATATGGAGGTTTGCCACCCCTCACCTTAGGGACAGGCAACTTGATGAGCGGCCGAACGGATCGCCGTGGGGTGGCCGTGGCGGCAGGGTTGGTCCTGCACGACAACGACCGAAGGCCCGGTACGACACAACCGGGCCCGCACACCACCGACTTGCTGGGGGAACAGCATGACGAAGCGTCTCGCACTGACCGTGGCCACCGTAACCGCCGCCTTCGCCGCCGCCCTGACGGGGACCGCGGCGAACGCCCTGTCCGACGGGGCCGACACCCGGGTCACGGCGGGCGACCGCCCCGTGGTGGTCGTCCCGGTGACGACCGACACGACGACGAGCGGCTCGGGTCGCCCGAAGCCCCCGACGGACACCTCCTGGGGCGGCGGCCCGGGGCAGCGAGAGGTCCAGTAGGACGAACGGCCCGGTGAGACGAACGGACCGGTGAAACGCACGGAACGAGGCGCCCTGGTGGACGCCTCGTTCCGTGCGTGAGGGGTGTGGGGGGCGGGGCAGGAAGACGGGGGCGGGGCAGGAAGACCTCCCCTCAGTTCGTCGCCGGCCGCTCCGGCTGCTCCGGCCCGCCGGAGTGGAGCACGACGACCGTCCAGCGGGCGACGGGGGTGGGCTCGGCGGTGCGCGCCCAGCCTTCGGGGACGTACAGCACCTCGCCCGCGCGCAGCCGGTAGCGGAGCGAGGCGTCCCGGCCGTCCTCGCCGGATCCGACGACGCTCCAGGTGGTCGCGCCCGCCATCTGATGGACCAGCAGGTGCCCGTGCGGGACGCCGACCGGGGCCGGGCGGGCGACTAGTCCCGTCGCCGCGGCGATCTGGGCGGCGAGCAGCTCCACGTCCGGCCCCACCGCGTCGTCCGCCGTGTCCTCCGTGTCCTCCGCCTCGTCACCGACGAGCGGATGGTCGTGTTCCGGCCACAGGACCCCGGGAGCGCGCCCGAGGTGGAGGGCGACGAAGAGGGCCACCTCCCGTAGGTGGTCCTCGGCCGGGCCGGCGGGTCCGCCGGTCGGCCGGACCTCGGGATCCCCTTGTGGAAGTCCCGCCGCTGGCCCGTCGACCGGCATGTTCATCCTGCGCCCCTCAATCCGTGCACGGCTCGCCGACGCACCGCGTCCGCCGTGCGTGCCGGATCGCGCGTGCCGCGATCCCGTCGGGGAAGCATCGTTCATCGCACCCGATGCATACCAGCCACGGAAACGCGTTCCCCGAAACCCGTGACACACACGGCCGCCCCGGGCGACGGGAGCGACGGGACACTGGCGGATCGCGGCGGCGCGGGGCGCGGCGGATCAGTCCGCGGCGGCCTCCCCGGCCGGTCCCGCGGCCCCGGGGTCGTCGAGGAGTCCTCGCGTCGCCGCGGCGACCCCTGCCTGGAAGCGACTTCCGGCGCCGAGTTCCTCCATGATGTCGGCGATGTGCCGGCGCGCGGTGCGCAGGGACATGCCGAGCCGCCGCGCGATGGCCTCGTCCTTCAGCCCGGCCGCGAGGAGCCGGATGATCGTCTCGTGGATCTCGCGGGCGACCTCCTCCAGGCCCTGGCCGACGGCGCTGGAGAAGGGGGTGGCGTGGTCCCAGGCCTGCTCGAAGATGTCGCACAGGTAGGCGACGGTGGCGGGCTCGCGGATCACCACGGCGCCCCAACTGCCGTCGGGCACCGGGATGAAGGCGAGTTCGCGGTCGAACGCGATGAGCCGGCCGAAGAGTTCGTGCGCGGTGCGGTACTGCGCGCCGAGCGCGGAGGCGGCGGCGACGTACGCCTGGCTGGGACCGTTGAAGCGGGCGGTGTGGTGGTAGAGGCTGCGGATGGAGATGCCCCGCCTCAGCATGGCCTCGTCCCGGCGCAGCGCCTCCTGCATCGCCTCGGGCACCCGGCTGCCGCCGCCGGGCTGACTGGTGAGGACCTCCAGGCGGCACCGGTCCGAGGCCCGGTTGAGCGCGCCGCGCACGTCCTCGACGTTCTCCAGCACCTCCAGCGCCTCGCCCACGGAGCGGCGCTGGAGGTAGCGGGGCATGAAGCGCCCCAGCTCCTCGCGGATGCCGCTGATCTCCCGCTGGCGCGTGCGGATCTCCTCCTCCAGCGGCGCGGCGAGCCGGGACGCGGCGGTGTCCGGCGCCACCGCGAAGGCCACGGAGTCGTCCTCCGGGCTGCGGTGCAGCAACTGGGCGCCGAGCAGGCGCTCCACGCTGAGCCGGACCTCCCGCGCGGTGCGCCCGGTCCCTTCGGCGACGGCGTCCGCCTCGATCGTGCGGTGCTGGAGCACCCAGCCGTAGACGTCGAGATCTACGTCGTCGAGATCGGACAACGCGTTTGCCCCATTTTGCATGCCTTCACCCCGGGTCGCTTTGCTGCCAGGCACCTTGGTGAGGCGCCCACCCCCTGGCGTCAGCATAAGCAAGCCGAAAGGCTGCTCATGAGCAGCTTCGGCGGCGAGTCGGCTCGCGGAACGCCGCCATGAACACGTGAAGGAGCAGAGTGGATACCGGACTTTCCTCGAAGGAAACCCTGTCGAGAGCGTTTTCAGCCGTAACGGTTCCCGTCGCCGTCCGGGAGTCCGCGCCCGTTCCGCCGGAGTCCGTCATGTCCGGGGACACCCTGTCGGGCCTCGCGCTCTCGCCCCGCGAGCAGGAGGTCCTCGCCCACCTCGCGCAGGGGTGCACGTACCGGATCATCGCCCGCCGCATGGGGCTCAGCCCGCACACGGTCGACACCTACGTGCGCCGGCTGCGTGGCAAGACCGGCCTGGTCAACCGCATCCAACTGGCGCACCTGGCGTTCCGGCTGGGGTACGGTCCCGGCTACTGAACCGGGACCACGGCCCCGTCCTCGGTACCGGCGCCTTCGAAGGTCCGCATGCGCCGCAGGGGCGAGCACAGCAGGATCAGCGGGGTGGCCGTCAGTCCGGCCGTCAGGACCCACAACGCGTCGCGCACGCCCACCAGTTCGCCGAGGGCACCGGCCAGCAGGCCGCTCACCGGCAGCACGCCCCACACCAGGAACCGCATGGTGGCGGTCATCCGGCCGAGCAGGTGCGGCGGACAGACGGTCTGCCGGTAGGCGACCTGGCAGATGTTGTACGTGGTCACGCCCGCCGACTGCACGAGCGCGCCCAGGACGAACAGGCCCGTCCGCCAGCCCGGTCCGGCCAGCGGCAGCAGCAGGCCGAAGGGCATGGCGGCGAGCAGGGACAGCCAGGTCAGGCGGGCCGCGCCCAGCCACCGGGAGAGCCGCTGGGTGACGAGCGCGGCGAGGACGGAGCCGAGCGCGGCCGTGGCGAGGAGCCAGCCGACCGCCGCGGGCGGCAGGCCCACCGTGCGGGTCAGGAACAGCGTCTCCAGGGCGAAGATCCCGCTGAGGAAGAGGTTGACCGAGGCCGTACCGAGCGCGATCACCCGCAGCACGCGGTGGCGCAGGACGTGGTGCAGCCCCTCCTTGATCTCCGGCAGGAGGCCGCCGTGCCCGGAGGGTCGCGGGGCGGGCCGTTCCTCCCGCGCCTCGATGCGGCCCAGCAGGGTCGCGGAGGCGAGGGAGGTGACGGCCTGCCCGGCCAGGGTGCCGACCGGGCCCAGGAGCTGTACGAGGAAGCCCGCCGCGCCCGGGCCGGCCAGTTCCGTTCCCGACCGTACGGTCTCCAGGCGCGAGTTGCCCTCGATCAGGCTCGACCGGCCGACCAGGGAGGGCAGGTAGCTCTGGTCGGCCACGTCGCCGAACAGGCGCGCGCAGCCGAGGAGCAGGGCGACGGCGTACAGCAGCGTCATGGAGCCGGCGTCCAGCAGCCAGGCCACGGGCACGGCGGTGAGCAGCACGGCCCGCGCCAGGTCGGCGGCGATCATGACGTCGCGACGGCGCATCCGGTCGACCCAGGCGCCGGCGGGCAGTCCGAGCAGCAGGAACGCCGCGCTCTCGGCGGCGGCGAGCGCGCCGGCCTGCCACGCCGAGGCGTTCAGGGTGAGCACGGCCGTCAGCGGCAGGGCCACGTACGTGATGCTGCCGCCCAATTCGTCGCACACGTGCGAGGCCATGAAGCGGCGGAAGTCGCGCCGCTGCCGCGGGGTGGGCGCGGCGCCGTCCGGCGGGGAGGGGGCGACCGCGTCGGCGGCGGGATCGGGGGCGGCGGTGGGCTGGGACACGGGGTTCCTTGTCTGCTGGGCGGGCGGCGGCGGGTCCGGCGGGCCGGATCCGCTCAGGGGGCGGGAGGCAGGGCGGGTTCGGGCGGGAACGGGTCGGGCAGGGCGCGCACGTCGAGCTTGCCGCCCGGGGTGCGGGGCAGTGCGGGCAGGACGCACGTCCGGGCCGGGACGAGGTGGCCCGGCACCCGCGCGGCCACGTGCCGCCGCAGCGTCTCTCCGTCCAGGGCCCGCCCGGGGGCGGCGGCGACGTAGGCCACCACCCGCGGCTCGCCCCGGTGCGGCACGGCGCGGGCGACGACGTCCACCACGTCCGGGTGGGCGGCGACGGCCGTCTCGACCTCCTTGAGCTCCACCCGGTGCCCGCGGATCTTGACCTGGTCGTCGGTGCGGCCGAGGAAGCGCAGGGTGCCGTCGGGCGCCCGCCGGACCCGGTCCCCCGTGCGGTACATGCGTTCGCCCGGGGCGGCGAACGGGTCGGCGACGAACCGTTCGGCGGTCAGGGCGGGCCGGCCGTGGTAGCCGCGGGCCAGGCAGGGCCCGGCGAGGTACAGCTCGCCCGCCTCGTCGTCCGCCGCCGGTTCCATCACCCCGTCCAGGACGTAGGCCCGTACGCCGTCGAGGGGCAGTCCGAGCGGGATGACCTCGTCGGCGGAGCCGGTGGGGTCGGTGGAGTCGGCGGAGCCGGTGGAGTCGGCGGGGCCGGTGGGCGGTCCCGGGCGGGTCTCGTGGCAGGTGGCCGTGATCGTCGACTCGGTGAGGCCGTAGGCGCTGGTCACGGGCGGCCCGCCGGCCGCGTACCAGCGGTCCAGGTCCGCGGTGCGGCCCGCGTCGCTGCCGATCACCACGTGGCGCAGGGCGGGTGGCAGCGGCCGGGGGCGGCGCGCGAGGTCCTTGGCCCACTGGGCCCAGTAGGGGGTGGGCAGGTTGACGAGGGTGACGTGCCGTCGGGCGAGGAAGGGCTCCAGTTCGGCGGGCGGGGCCAGGTTGTCGTCGAGGAACACGGCCGTGCCGCCCGTGCACCAGGTCGGCAGGGCCTCCTCCAGCGACACGTCGAAGGCGGGCGCTGCGAACTGCAGCACGCGGTCGGCGGCGGTCAGGCCGTAGCGCGCGGCGAGCGCGCCGGTCTGCCGGGCCAGGCCGGCGTGGCCGACGGCGACCGGTTTGGGCCTGCCGGTCGAGCCGGAGGTGAACAGGACGTAGGCGAGCGAGCCCGGTGCGACGGCGGCCGGTTCCGGGGCGGTCTCCGGGAGGTCGCCCCGGGTGCCGGCCCAGAAGAGTTCCCCGCCGGACCGGCGGCGCAGCGCGGCCGCGGCCGCGTGCCCGGTGACGACCGCGTACCGGGTGCCGGCGGCGTCGAGGAGCGTCCGCAGCCGCTCCTCGGGGGCCGCCGGGTCGACGAGCAGCGGGGCGGCGCCGGCGTACCAGGCGCCCAGGACGGCGACCGCCCAGTCGGCGCCCCGGCCCGTGCCGACGAGCACGGTGTCCTCCGGGCCCGCGCCGGCCGCGCGCAGTTCCCCGGCCACGGCCCGGGCCCGGCGGTCGAACGTGCGGTAGGTCAGCTCGCCCTCGGGGGCGCTGACGGCGGTGGCGTCGGGTGTCTGGGCGGCCTGCCGGGCGATGCGCAGGGGAACCGGGGTGTCGTCGGGGGTCACGGGGTTCTGCCTCCGGGTCGGTGCGGTCGGGCGGGGGTCAGGCACGGTCGCGGGCGCGCGGGCGCAGTGCCGGGCGGGCCGGGGCGGGGGCGGTCGCCGCCGCGAGGCGGGCGGCGACGCCGGCCGGGGTGGGGGTCTCGAAGAGGTCGCGGATGGTCAGGTGGGCGCCGAGTTCGGCGCGCAGCCGTCCGGTCAGCCGGGTGGCGAGGAGGGAGTGGCCGCCGTGGGCGAAGAAGTCGTCGTCGGGTCCGGCGGCGGCGATGCCGAGGACCGCGGCGAAGACGGCGCAGACCGCCTCCTCGGTGGCGTTCGCCGCGGGGCGCCCGGCGGGGCGCGCGAGGTCGGCGGGGTCGGGCAGCGCCTTGCGGTCGATCTTGCCGTTGGTGGTCAGCGGCAGGGCGGGCAGTGCGAACAGCAGCGAGGGCACCATGTGGTTCGGCAGGGCCCGGGCGAGCGCGGCGCGGACGGCGTCGGCGCCGGTCCCGCCGGTGAACCAGCCGACGAGCCGCTGCTGTCCGGCGCCGTCGCGGTCCACGGTGACCACCGCGTCCCCGACGCCCGGCACGGCCCTCAGCGCGGTCTCGACCTCGCCGAGTTCGATGCGGTTGCCGCGGACCTTGACCTGGTGGTCCTGGCGTCCGAGGAAGTCCAGCTGGCCGTCCGCCCGCAGCCGGGCCAGGTCGCCGGTGCGGTACATCCGGGCGCCGGGCTCGCCCGCGAACGGGTCGGGGACGTAGCGCTCGCTGCTGCGGCGGGGCTCGTTGAGGTAGCCGGGCCCCACGCCGGTGCCGGCGATGAAGAGTTCACCGGGCACGCCGGGCGGTACGGGCGCCAGGGAGGGGTCGAGGACGTAGAGCCGGTTGTTGCGCAGCGGCCGGCCGACCGGCAGGCGGCCCTGTTCCAGGAGGCCGTGCACGTCCCGGCCGATGGCGGCGTGGGTGCTGTCGTCCGAGCACTCGGTGAGTCCGTAGGCGTTGACGATCGCCGCCTCCGGGTGGCGGTCGTACCAGCGGACGCACAGGTCCGGCGGCAGGACCTCGCCGTTGACGACGAACCGGCGCAGCGCCGGGAGCGCGGGCTGCCGCGCGCCGGAGTCCCACAGGTCGAGGGCGGCGCGCACGAAGGAGGGGACGGTCTCCATGACGGTGGTGCCGTGCCGGGCGACGGCGGCGAAGAGGGCGTCGGGGTCGCGGGAGGTGTCGCGGGAGACCAGGTGGACGCGGCCGCCGGTGATCAGCGGGGCGAGCATCTGCCACACGGAGATGTCGAAGGTGAGCGGTGCGTTCATCACCACGCGGTCGTCGGCGGTGAGCCTCAGGTCCTCGATCTTGGCGAGCAGGTGGTTGTTCATGCCGCGCCGGTGGACCATGGCGCCCTTGGGGCGGCCGGTGGAGCCGGAGGTGAAGCACACGTAGGCCAGGGCGTCGCGTCCGCCGCCATTACGGGACTGTGGCCCGGACAGGCGGTCCGCGCCGTCGTCGTCGAGCACCAGGACGCGCACGGGGTGCCCGGTGGCCTCGGCGATCTCCTCGGCGCGCTCGCGCTGTTCGGGTGCGGTCAGGAGCCACGGCACTCCCCCGGCGGTGAGCAGCGCGGCGGTGCGCGGGACCGGTCCGTCGGGGTCGAGCGGTACGTAGGCGGCTCCGGCGCCGAGGGCGGCGAGGAACGCGACCGGGGTGCGGGCCGTCGGCTCGCCGAGGACCGCGACGAGGTCGCCGTCCGTCACGCCCTCCGTCCGCAGCCGTCCGGCCAGGGCGTCGGCGCGGGCGACGAGGGCGGCGTAGGTGAGTTCACGTCCCTCCTCGTCGGTCACCGCGACGGCGTCCGGCCGCAGTGCGGCCCGGTGCCGCACGCGGTCCACGACCTCGGCGTACTCCTCGTCGCGGGCGGTGTCGTTGAACTCCACCAGGACGCGGCGCCGTTCGGCCGGTGACAGCAGGTCCACGGCCCCGGCCGGGCGGGACGGGTCGTCGGCGACGGCTTCGAGGAGGCGGACGAGGCGGTCGAGCAGGGCCCGGGCGTCGGCGGTGTCGAAGGCGTCCGGGCGGTGGTCGATCTGCAGGCGCAACCGGTCGCCGGGGATCGCCGTCAGGGTGAGGGGGTAGTGGGCGGCGTCGTGCGGGTCGACGGCGGTGACGCGCAGGTCGCCGGCCGACAGGGCGGCGAGGCCGGCGGCGTCCACGGGGTAGTTCTGGAAGGCCACGCAGGAGTCGAACAGTTCACCGGCGCCGGCGGTGCGCTGGATCTCGGTCAGTCCGAGGTGGTGGTGCTCGATCAGCCGGGCCTGCTCGTCCTGGAGCCGGGTGAACAGCTCGGCCAGGGGCTCGGTGCGGTCGATGCGGACGCGTACCGGCACGGTGTTGATGCACAGGCCCACGATGTCGGCGACGCCCGGCAGTTCGGCGGGGCGTCCGCTGACGACGGCGCCGAAGACCACGTCGTCGGAGCGGAGCCGGTGGGCGAGCAGCAGCGCCCACGAGCCCTGGAGGAGGGTGCCCGGGGTGATCCGGTGGGCGCGGGCGAGGGCGGTCAGCCGGTCGGTGAGGTCGGAGGTGAGGACGGTCTCCACGCGGTGGGGCAGCAGCGCGGAGGGGCCGGAGACTGGTGCGGTGCGGCTGCCGCCGGCCAGCCCCGCCAGGGCCTGTCCCCAGGCGTCGCGGGCCGCGTCCGCGTCACGGGCGCCGAGCCAGTCGAGGAACGAGGTGTACGGGGTGACCGGGGGCAGCGCGGCGCCCTCGGGTCCGGCGTCGTGCAGGGCGAGCAGCTCCCGTACGAGCACGGGCCAGGACCAGCCGTCGAACACGATGTGGTGGTACGTCAGGAGCAGCCGGTGGCTGAGCGGTCCGGTGCGCAGCAGGGTGAGGCGGAGCAGCGGCGGTCGCGCCAGGTCGAAGCGCCGGGCCCGGTCCTCGGCGAGGAGCGCCCGTACGGCGTCGGCCCGTCCTTCCTCGTCCAGTGCGGACAGGTCCCGCTCCTCCCACGGCACCCGCGCGTCGCGCCGGACGACCTGGGCGGGCTCGCCGGAGGCACGGCGCAGGAACCCGGCGCGCAGGACGGCGTGGCGCGCCAGTACGGCGTCGGCGGCCGCGCGCAGCCGTTCGGCGTCCAGCGGGCCGGACAGGTCGAGCAGGAGCTGCGCCACGTAGACGTCGCGCTCGCGCTCGTCGAACAGGGCGTGGAAGAGGATGCCCTCCTGGAGGGGCGAGAGCGGCAGGACGTCCTCGACCTTGGAGGCGGTCGCGGGTCCGGAGGACGGAGGAACGGCCGGGGCGGGGTGGACGGGCGACGGGGCGGACGGGGTACGGCTCACGGTGTTTCCCTGGGGTCGGTGGGGCGGGTGGTGGTGGCGGTCCGGTCAGGCGCGGGCGGCGCGGCGGGCCCGGCGTACGACCGGGGGCTCGTCGGCGGGAGCGGTCCCGGCGGCCGCCACGGCCTCGGCGAGTCCGGCCACCGTGGGTCCCGCGAAGAACGCCCGGACGGTGACGGCGGCGCCGAGCAGGGACCGCACCTCCGCGAGGAGGCGGGTGGCGAGCAGGGAGTGCCCGCCGAGGGCGAAGAAGTCGTCGTGGACGCCGACGCGTTCCACGCCGAGCAGTCGCTCCCACAGGGCGGCGAGCGCGCGTTCGGTGTCGTCGCGCGGCGCCTGGTGGGACCGTTCTCCGGCGGCGGGGCCGGGGGCGGGCAGGGCGGCCGTGTCGATCTTGCCGTTGGGGGTGACCGGGAAGCGGTCGAGCACGGTGACCGTCAGGGGGACCGTCCAGTCGGGCAGTTCGGCCCGCAGGTGGGCGCGCAGGGCGACGGGGTCGGGGCGCCCGCCCTCGGCGGGCACCGCGTAGCCGGCGAGCACGGGTCCCGCGGGGGTCGGCACGACGGTGACCGCGGCCCGGCCGACGTCCGGGTGGCCCGCCAGGACGTTCTCGATCTCGCCCGGTTCGATGCGCATCCCGCGGATCTTGATCTGCCGGTCGGCGCGCCCCAGGTACGCGACGCGGCCGTCCCGCGTCCAGCGGGCGAGGTCGCCGGTGCGGTACATCCGGGTGCCCGGCGGTCCGTACGGGCAGGCGGTGAAGCGTTCGGCGGTGAGTCCGGGCCGCCCCAGGTAGCCCCGGGCCAGTCCGGCACCGGCGACGTACAGCTCGCCGGTGACGCCGGGCGGGACGGGGGCGAGGCGGTCGTCGAGGACGTGCAGCCGGGTGCCGTCCAGGGGGCGTCCGACCGGCACCTGTCCGGCCGGGTCGTCGTCCCCGGGTGCCAGCGGGAAGAGGGCGGCGAAGGTGGTGGTCTCCGTCGGGCCGTACGCGTTGGTCACGGTGGTGTCGGGGCAGTGCGCGCGGACCCGGCGGACGGCGGCCGGGGAGGCGGCCTCGCCGCCGGTCATCACCTCGCGCAGGGTGCCGAGCCGTTCCGGGCAGCGGTCGGCCAGTTCGTTGAAGAGCGTGGCCGTGAGGAAGGTGCCGGTGACCCGCTGGTCGCCGATGAGCCGGGCGAGGCCGGGGACGTCCAGGTCGCCGGGCGGGGCCACGACCACGAGGCCGCCGGTGAGCAGGGGTACCCACAGCTCGTAGGTGGAGGCGTCGAAGGCGTGCGGGGAGCGGAACAGGACGCGGTCGTGGGCCCCGCCGCGCCAGTGCCCGTCCAGGGCGAGGGCGACGACCTCGCGGTGGGCCACGGCGACGCCCTTGGGCGTGCCGGTGGAGCCGGAGGTGTACATCACGTAGGCGAGGTCGTCGGGGTGTCCGGGGGCGACGGGCGCGGTCCCGTCCTGGGCGGGGGTGCCGGCGGTTCCCTCCGCATCGACGTGGAGGACGTGGCGGACGCCGAGGCCGTCGGTGTCCGTGCCCGGGTCGGTGACGAGGACCGCCGCCCCCGCGCCGGACACGACCGCCGCCGAGCGGGCGCGCGGTGCGCGGGCGTCGAGCGGCAGGTAGGCCGCCCCGGCCTTCAGTACGCCGAGGCAGGCGGCGATCAGTTCGACGGAGCGGTCCATGAGGAGGGCGACCGTGTCGCCGGGCCGCACCCCCGCGGCGGCGAGGCGGGCGGCCGTCCGGTCGGCGAGAGCGTCGAGTTCGCCGTAGCGCGCCTCCCGGTCGCCGCAGACGGCCGCGGTGCGCTCGGGGTGGGCGGCGGCCCGCCGCGCGAACAGGGCGTGCACGGTGGTGTCGTGGGGCGCGGCCGGCGCGCCCTGCCAGTCCTCGGTGACGGCGGCGCGCTCGTCGGGCGTCAGCAGGTCGTGCGCGGCGACCGGGGCGACGGGGTCGGCGGCGACCGCGTCGAGGAGGAGGACGAGGCGGTCCAGGAGCCGTCGGGCGGTGTCGTCGTCGAACAGGTCGGTGGCGTATTCGAGGGTGAGCCCGATGCCGGCCGGCCGGCCGGTGGCGTCGGAGCGTTCGTCGACTTCGAGGGTGAGGTCGAACTTGGCCGTGGGGGTGCGCACGGCGTCCGTCCGCGTCCGCAGACCCGGCAGGACGGGCTCGCCGCCCGTGTCCCGGCGGCCGGCGACCGCGATCTGGAAGAGGGGATGGCGGCCGGGCGCGCGGGGCGGGTTGAGCCGTTCCACCAGGGCATCGAAGGGCACGTCCCGGTGGGCGTGGGCGTCCAGGGCGGCGTCGCGGACCCGGTCGAGCAGGCCGGTGAACGCGGGGTCGCCCGAGGTGTCGGCCCGTACCACGACGGTGTCGACGAAGAGGCCCACGAGGTGTTCGAGGGCCTCGTCGTCGCGGCCGTCGACCGGGCAGCCGAGGGCGAGGTCCGTGCCCGCGCCCAGGCGGGTGAGCAGGGCGGCGAACGCGGCCTGGACGGTCATGAAGACGGTGGCGCGCCGGTCGCGGGCGAGGCCGGCGAGGCGGGTGTGCGCGAGGGCGCCGGCCTCGGCGGTGACGACCGCGCCGCGGTGGGTGGCCGTGGCGGGCCGGGGCCGGTCGGTGGGGAGGGTGTGTTCCTCGGGCAGGCCGGCCAGGGCGCGGGCCCGGTGGTCGAGCTGCCGGGCGTGCGCGGAGTCCGGGTCGTCGGGGTCGCCGAGGACGTCGTGCCGCCACAGGGCGTAGTCGGGGTACTGGACGGGCAGTTCGGGCCAGACCGGTTCGCGGCCGGTGAGCCGGGCGGTGTAGGCGGCGGACAGGTCGCGCAGGAGGACGTCCAGGGAGGCGCCGTCGCCCGCGATGTGGTGCAGGACGAGCAGCAGGTGGTGGTCCTGGTCGCCGTCGGTGAACAGGTGGGCGCGCAGCGGCGGTTCGGTCGCCGGGTCGAAGGGCCGCGCCGCGGCCTCCCGGGCGCGGTGCGGGTGCTCGCCGGCGGGGGCGGTGGTGACGGCCGGGCCCGGGGCGGCGCCGGGGCCGAGGACGTGTTGGCGGGGGACGCCGTCCTCGTGGGGGAAGACGGTGCGCAGGGCCTCGTGCCGGTCGGTCACGTCCGCGAGGGCGGCGGTGAGGGCCGCGCGGTCGAGGTCGCCGCGCAGGCGCAGGCCGACCGGGATGTTGTGCAGGCCGCCGGGGTCGCCGTCGCGGCAGAGGAACCACAGGCGGCGCTGGGCGTGGGACAGGGGGATCACGGCAGTTCTCCGAACTGTGCTTCGAAGGCGTCGAGGTCGGCCTGGCCGAGACCGGGCAGGGACACGTCGGACGGGGTGAGTCCGGCGGCGCCGGGCAGCGCCGCGTACCGCACGAGGGCGCGCAGCGCGGCGAACCACTCGTGGGCCAGGGCGTGGGCGCGGTCGTCGGGGCAGGCGTTGCCCGCCCAGGTCCAGGTGGCGCTGAGGGCGGGGCCGTCGGGGCCGTCGTGGGCGGCGGCGTTGACCTCGATCGCGTGGGCCATGGCCAGGCCGTCGTCGGACTCGTCCAGGGCGAGGTCGTGTCCGGGCGCGGCGGCCCAGTCGGCGCCGTCGCCCGTCGGGAAGCGGCCGAGGTAGTTGAAGCCGATCTCGGGGACGCCGAGGGCCGCGAGGGCGGGGCGGGTGCGGCTGTTGCCGTGGCGCAGCAGTCCGTGGCCGATGCCGTGGTCCGGGACCGCCCGCAGGGTCTCCTTGACCGTGCGCAGCACCTCCCCGGCGGCGGGGCCGCCCGACCGGGCGTCGTCGAGGTCGGGCCGGCCGAGGTCGAGGCGGACGGGGTGGACGGTGGTGAACCAGCCGACGGTCCGGGACAGGTCGGGGGCGCCCGCGACGTCCTCGCGGCCGTGGCCCTCGACGTCGACCAGGACGGTGCCGCCGTCCGCCGGGCCGGTCAGCGGGCGCCGCCAGGCGAGGACCGCGAGGGCGAGCCCGGTGAGCAGGACGTCGTTGACCGTGCCGTTGACGACGCCCGGTACGACGGTGAGCAGGGGCCCGGCGACCTCCGGGGGCAGGGTGAGGGTGAGGCGGCGGTCCGCGCTCTCGGGGTCGAGCCGGTCCTGCGGGCAGACCCCGCCGAGGGGTTCGGGGGCGGGGCGCAGGGCCTCGGCCCACCCGGCCGCCTCCGCCATCCGGCGGCCGGAGGCGGCGTCGGCGGCGAGCAGGTCGGCCCAGTGCGCGAACGGCGTCGGCGCGGGTTCGAGGACGGGGTCCTCCCCCGCGGCGAGCCGTGCCCAGCACGCGCGCAGGTCGTCCTGGAGGATGCGCCAGGACACGCCGTCGACCACGAGGTGGTGCACGACGAGGGCCAGCCGGCCCTGCCGGTCCGGGCCGCGGTCGACGTGCACGGCGCGCAGCATGACGCCGTCCGCCGGGGACAGCGACCGGCGGGCGGCCGCGATCCGGCCGGTGGTGAGGGCCGGCAGGTCGGCGTCGGTGGCGCCGGGCGCGTGGACGTGCTCGACGAGGTCGTGCGCGTCGGTGCCGCCCGGCGGCGGGACGAGGCATCCGGCGGCGGCCGCGCCCGCCCCGCCGGGCACCGTGAGCCGCAGCATGTCGTGCGTGTCGAGGAGGGCCCGTACGACGCGGACGGCGTGCTCGGCGCGGAACCCGGCGGGGGTGCGGACGACGAGCGACTGGTGGTAGGTGTCGACGGGCCCGTCGAGCTCGCCGAGCCAGGCCATGATCGGGGTCGCGGTCAGCGGGCCGGTGCGGCGGGGAGGTTCCGCCGGGCCCTCGTCGGTGCCGGGGCCGTCCGCGGGGCGGGCGGTGGTGGCGAGTCCGGCGATGCTCTCGCCGCGCAGGACGTCGCGGGTGGTGAGCAGCAGCCCGGCGGTCCGGGCCCGGCTGACGACCTGGATGGCCTGGATGCTGTCGCCGCCGAGTTCGGTGAAGCCGTGCCCCGCCCCGACGGCGTCGACGGGCAGGCCCAGGACCTGGGCGATCAGGTGCCGGAGGGTGTCCACGGTGGCGTCCGGGGCCCCTCCCCCGGCCGGAGCACGGTCCGCGAGGGCCGCCCCGGCCGCCGGCGCGGGTGACGCGCCGGGGCCGGGCAGCAGGCGTACGGGCTCAGGCACGGGCCGGGTCCTCGGCGAGGGCCGCGACCAGGGACGCGGGCCGCATGTCGGTCCAGTTCCGCTCGACGAAGTCGAGGCAGTCCTGGCGGCCCTCCGGACCGTGGACTGTGGTCCAGCCGGCGGGGACGGTCAGGTCGGCGGGCCACAGCGAGTGCTGGAGCTCGTCGTTGCGGACGACCAGGTAGGCGGCGTCGTCGTTCTCGAAGGGGTTGCTCATGAGGATTCTCCCGGTGGGGTGGAAGGGGGCGCCGGACGGGTCCGTACGGCGCACGGAGGAAGGGGCCCGGGGTCGGCCGGGCCGGTCGGGCTGGTCGGGCTGGTCGGGCTGGTCGGGCTGGCCAGTTGGTCGGACCGGCCGGCTGGGTTGGGGGGTCGGGCCGGGTGGTCGGGCCGGTGGGTCAGTCGGATCGAGTGGTCGCGGCGGTCGGTGCGGGCCCCGTCAGCGCGTACCGGCTCGGTCAGCGCGTACCGGCACGGGCGTCGACCGTGAGCCGGATCAGGGACCGCGCCTCGTCCAGCGCCGCCGTCACCCGCTCGGGGTCCGGGCGGCACGCGATGACGTGCCCGAGGCGGTCGCCCGCGCTGCGTGCGCGGCGGACCGTGGCGCCGGGCGCGGCGGTGACGGCCACCGCCTCGACGCCGTCCACGGCCCGCGCCCGCGCCACGCCGTCGACGGCGTCGAGGACCCCGTCGGCGTCGGCGAGCAGGAACTGGATGCCCGCGTGGACGTCGTGGACGGGCTTGAGGTCGGGGGCCAGCCCGATCGCGGCCCTGAGCTGCTGTTCGAGCAGGTCGACGCCGCCGGCCAGCCGGACGAGTTCGGGGATCATGCCGCCCGCGGGACGCGGGTTGATCTCGATCACGGCCGGGCCGTCCCCGGTCAGCTTGACCTCGGTGTGGGTGGCGCCGAGGCGGATGCCGGCCGCGTCCAGGGCGGCCGCCACCGTCTCGGTGATCCGCTGGGCGGTGCCGGCCGGCAGCGGGGCGGGGAAGAGGTGCCGGTGCTCAACGAAGTGGGGGCTCCCGGTCACGGACTTGGCGGTGATGCCGACGCACTCCGTCCCACCGTCCTCGCCGAACATCTCCACGCTGTACTCGGGGCCGTCCAGGTACTCCTCGACGAGGACGGTCCGTGCGGTCGGCATGCCCCGGGCGTTGGTGGTGACGGCGAGGATCCGCCGGGTCTGGGCGAGGGCCTGCGCCTCGTCCGTACAGAGCAGGACGTTGACCGAGCCGGAGTCGTCGGCGGGCTTGACCACGCACGGCAGCCCGGTCCGGACGACGGCCGCGGCGACCTCGCCGGGCTCGCGCACCACCGCGTACCGGGGCTGGCGCACTCCGGCCCGGTCGAGGAGGGCGCGCAGGGCGGACTTGTCGCGGCAGGCGGCCACCGCCTCGGGCGGGTTGCCGGGCAGGCCCAGCCAGCGGGCCAGGCGCGCGGCGGCGGGGACGTAGAAGTCGCTGGTGGTGGTGACGCCGGCGATCTCCTCGCGGCGGAAGCGCTCCTGGAGCGCGGCCCGCAGCGCGGCGTCGGAGTGGGTGTCGCAGCGGATCACCTCGGCGCCGGTGGCGTCGAGCCCCCGGTAGCGGTCGGGGTCGCCGGTCAGCAGCACGGGCGCGGTTCCGAGCCGGTCCCGGGCGAGGCCGAGGGCGAGCATGCCGGTGCCGGTGGTGTTGGACTCGACGAAGACGAGGTGGCGGCGCAGGTCCTCGGGGGCGCGGTGGGTCTGCCGGGACCAGCTGGTGACGGCGGTCCCGGGGGCGACGACGGCGGGCCGGTCCGGCGCCGGCAGGGTGCGCAGGGCGTGCGCGTCCCAGTGCTCGTCGCTGTAGACGGTGTCGGCGTAGCGGTCGCCGCGGTCGGGCAGGATGCCGACGACGCGGGAGCCGGGTGCGGCGCGCCGGGCGAGGTCGCCGAGGACGCGGTAGACGGAGCCGGAGGTGTTGCCGCCGAAGATCTGCTGCTCGCGGGCGAGGTCGCGGGTGGCGGCGAACGCCTCGTGGTCGTTGAGCCAGTGGACCTCGTCGACGAGGGAGCGGTCGAGGTTCTTCGGCAGCAGGCTGTTGCCGAGGCCGCTCTGCAGCCGCTGCGGGACGTCGGGCTGTCCGAAGAGGGCGCTGCCGACGCAGTCGACGCCGATGATCCGGACGTCGGGCAGGGTCGCGCGGAGCGCGCGGCCCGTCCCGCACAGCGAGCCGCCGCTGCCCACCGCGCCGACCAGGGCGTCGACGTGGCCGAGGTCGTCGAGGAGTTCGCGCGCCAGGTCGCGGTAGGCGCCGGGGTTGTCGGGGTTGGTGTACTGCTGGGGCCAGAAGGCGCCGGGCAGGTCGGCCATCAGCTCCGCGAGCCGCTCCAGGCGCGCGGACTGCCAGCCGTGGCTGGTCATCGCCTCGACGACGTGCACGCGGCATCCGAGGGCGCGCAGTTTCGCCAGCGTGACGGGGTCGATGCGGGGGTCGGTGACGATGTGCACCTCGTGGCCGAGGGAGCGGCCGACGAGGGCGACGCCGAGCGCCATGGTGCCGGAGGAGCTCTCGACCACGGGGGCGCCGGGGCGCAGCGTGCCGAGCGCCCTGGCCTCCAGGACGATGTTGCGGGCGACCCGGTCCTTCATCGCGAAGAGGTTCTGGAGCTCCAGCTTGGCGTAGACCTCCACCCCGCGTTCCTCGCCGAGGCGCAGCCGGACGAGCGGCGTGCGGCCGATCGCGTCCGTCAGCGTGTCGAACAGCATGGTCAGGTCTCCCGTCGGTGGAGGGTGGTGCCGGCCGGGACGGCCGGTCGCGGGCCGGGGGCCCAGTCGTCCCCGGCGCCCAGGGCGCGGTGGACGGAGACCTCGCCGCCCAGCGGGGCACAGCCGGCGCGGACGTGCCGCGTCTTGGCGTCGAGTTCGGGGTCGTGGGCGTCGAGGAGGACGCCGAGGAGGGTGCCGCTGTGGGCGAGGACCAGGCCGTGGCCGTCGACCTCCCGGCACAGGGCGCGCAGTTCGGCGAGTCCCGCGCGGGCGCGGCGGCGGCCGTTGAGTTCGGCGCTGCGGGTGGCGACCTCGCCGACGGCGGGCAGGTCGCCGGTGGCGACGGCGCCGGCGAGCCGGTCCAGGAGCCGGGCGTACTCGTGGCGTTCGGCCGTGCCGATGGTCCCGGCGGTCCGGTTGTGGGCGACGGTGTCGACCTGTCCGCCCTCGTCGTGGGCGACGACCGCGAGCGGGGGCAGCGTGCCGAGCCGGCGGCCGAGCCGCACGGTCCGGTGGTGGAAGCAGACGACCTCGTCGTACATCACGCCGTCGGCCGGTTCGACGCCGCGCAGGAAGGCCTCGGTCCGCGCGGGGCCGAACGTCCGCCCGTACGCGGCGCCGACGGCCCGCACGGTGGCGACCAGGTCGGCCGAGGAGCTGGCCATGCCCTTGCCCTCGGGCAGGTCGCCGCCCAGCTCCAGGAGTCCGCCGCCGCTCTCGCCGAGCGCGGCCAGGACGGCCTCGGCCACCCGCCGGGACTTGCCCTTGTGGGCGGGCACGACGTGGACGTTCCGGCCGGCGGGGGCCGGGTGGAAGACGGCGGTGGCCCAGCGGGCCAGCGGGAAGGTGACGAGGAAGTCGCCGTCGGGGCCGGGCAGGGCGCCCTGGAGGAGCTCCCCGAAGGTGCCGAAGGCGTGTCCGGTGCCGGGGACGGGTGCCACGGCGGTGGCGGGGGCCAAGACGGTGGGGGCGGGGGCCAAGACGGTGGGGGCGGAGGCCAAGACGGTGGGGGCGGAGGCGGGCGCCGGGCCGCCCGGCGGGGCCGGGGGCATCAGTGCGCTCCCGTCCCCGGCCGGTGGCCGGGCTCCGTGCCGTCGGCCGGGCCGAGCGCGCGGGCCGTCTCGGCGGCGCCGGCGCGTACGGCCCCGGCCCGCAGGTCCCAGGCGGCGCGCAGTGCGTCGTGGGCGTCCCGCTGGGCGTGCAGGGTCTTCGCGACGGCCTCGGGGTGGGCGGAGCCCTCGGAAGCCAGGCGGGCGAGGCCGCGGTCGACGTCGAAGGCGTCGGCGAGCAGCCCGGCCGGGTCGGCGAGGGTCAGCGCGTGCTCGGCGGCGGCCCGGGTCAGCAGGTCGGGCGCGCCGGGGTGGGGCGGGATCCCGGCGGTGGCCGCGCTCACGATGTACTTCCCGGCGACGACCTGCGCGGTCCGCCACGGCACGCCTTCGGTGAGGGCGAGGGCGTTGGCGAGGCTGAAGCCGCCCAGGTACTCGCGTGCGCACACCGCGCGCATGCGGTCGGCCCGGAAGTCGAGGCGGCGGACCACCTCGGTGAGCAGCCGGACCGTGCCGTGGGCCGAGTCGAACGCGGCCAGGACGTGGGTGCCGGCCTCCTTGGAGACCTCCACCAGGTTGCAGAAGGGGGTGTTGCGCTGGCCGAGGAGGACGTCGGTGTGGAAGGCGGCCAGGTGGGCGGTGCGGCCCCGGATGCGTTCCAGGACGGGGTAGTTCTTCTTCTGCGGCATGGCCGAGGAGATGCCGGACAGTTCGTCGGGCAGTTCGAGGAAGCCGTACTCGCTGCCGCCCCAGGTGAGCAGGTCGGTGGTGAAGCGGCTCAGGGCGGCGCCGAGCAGGCCGAGTTCGGCGGTGGCCTCGGCGCTCCAGCGGCGGGACGCCACCGCGGTGAGGGCGTTGGGCTGCGGGCGGTCGAAGCCGAGGAGGCGGGCCATCCGCGCGCGGTCCCAGGGCAGTTCCTGTCCGGCCATCGCCCCGGCGCCGAGCGGGCAGGCGTTCATGCCGTCGTAGGTGTGCAGCAGCCGTCGCTGGGTGTGCAGCAGGTGTTCGGCGAGGGCGGAGAGGTGGAAGCCGGGGGTGATGATCTGCGCGGCCTGGAAGTGCGTGTAACCGGGCATGGGGAGTTCGCGGGTCTCCTCGGCGCGGGCGAGGACGACGGCGCACAGGTCGAGCAGGGCGGTGGCGAACCGCGCGACCTGCTCGCGGCCGAACATCGTCTGCGCGCAGGCCTGGAGGTCGTTGCGGCTGCGGTCGACGTGCCAGCGGGGCACGGGGGCCGGCAGTCCGGCCGTGACGTGGCGTTCGAGGGCGAAGGCGATGTCCGACATGTTGGCGTCGGGCCGTGCGGCGAGGGTGTCGGGCCCGGCCTCGTCGAGGAGGGCGGCGACGGCGCGGGCCTCGGCGGCGGTGAGCAGGTCCATGCGGGCGTACTCGGCCGCCAGGACCTTCTCGACGGCGACGTAGTGGTCGAGGAGGTGGCGGGCCTCGAACCGGAACTGGGGGGCGAGCACCTCGTCGTGCAGCAGGTCGCTCGGCCCGCCGCGGATGCGGCCGCTGAGTTCGGCGGCGGGCGCCGGGGGCTGACTCGTCACGGTGACGGTGTCCGTTCTGTGCGGTGGGATGGTGGTGCGCGGTGCGGGGCGGCCGGTGCGGCGTCCGGGGTCAGCGGACGCGGTGCCCGGCCGACCGGGCGGCCGGGTCGAGGGCGGCGTCGAAAGCGGTGTCGAGGGCCGCGGCGACGGCCCGCACGTGCGGAGGCCGGACCAGGGCGTAGTGGTCGGCGTCGCTGTCGTGCCGTACGAGACCGTCCGGCGCCCGTTCGGCCCACCGGTCGGCGGAGTGCGGCGCGGCGCCGGTCGTGCTCCCGTGGAAGTGGACGGGGCCGGTCGCCACGGGCGGCCGGTAGCGGGCGGCGGCCAGCAGTCCGGTGCGGAAGACGGCGTGGTGGCGCGCCAGCTGGTCCGCGTCGAGGGCCGGTGCGCGGCCGTCGGCCGCGAGGGCCTCGGCGACGGCCCGCAGCCGGGCGGGGGCGTCGGCGGCCGCCTCCAGGGCGGCGCGCAGGGCGGCCCGCGCGGCGGCGTCGGGGTCGGAGCCCGCGGACCGGGCGAGGTCGTCGTGGAACCATTCGAGGAGCGCGGTCCCGTCGGCGGGCACGTCCGTGGTCCCGGGGTACGCGGTGTCGAGCAGGGTGAGGGTCGCCACCTCCTCGCCGTCGGCGCGGAGCTGGTGGGCCATCTCGTAGGCGAGCAGTCCGCCGAGGGACCAGCCGGCCAGGTGGTACGGGCCGTGGGGCCGGACGGTGCGCAGGGCGGCGACGTGGGCGGCGGCGAGTTCCGGTACGCCGTCGTCCCCGGTGTCGCCCGGGGTCGCGGCCGTCAGACCGGGCGCCGTCAGGCCGTACACCGGCCGGCCCGGTCGCAGTGCCGCCGCGAGGGGGCGGTAGCACAGGACGTTGCCGCCGACGGGGTGGACGAGGAAGAGCGGGGGCAGGTCGCCGTCCGGCCGGATGCGCACGACGGTGTCGGTACGGCCGTCCGGGCGGCGGGCGCGCAGGGCCCGCGCCTGCGCGGCCACGGTGGGGTGCTCCATCACGGCGGCCACCGACAGGCGTTCGCCGAAGGCCGCGTTGATCCGGCCGATGAGGCGCAGGGCGTCGATCGAGTGGCCGCCGGCGGCGAAGAAGTCGTCGTCGGCGCCGATCGGTCCGGTGCCGAGGACCTGTTCCCACAGCCGGGCGAGCCGGGTCTCGACGGCGCCGCGGGGCGGGCGGGACGGGGCGCGGCGGACCGCGTGCGCCGGGTCCGGGGCGGGCAGCGCCGCCCGGTCGAGCTTGCCGTTGCGGGTCAGGGGCAGCGCGTCGAGCAGCACCCACGCCGAGGGCACCATGTGGGCGGGGAGCCGGGTGCGGGCGTACGCGTCTAGTTCCGCTCCGGTCGCGGCCCCGTCCGCCGCGGTGCCGCCGCCGGCGACGACGTAGCCGGTCAGGCGTTCGCCGTGGAGGAGGACGGCGCAGGCGCGGACCGAGGGGTGCTCGGCGAGGACGGCCTCGATCTCGCCGGGTTCGACGCGGAAGCCGCGGATCTTCATCTGGTGGTCGGTGCGCCCGGCGTACTCCAGGGCGCCGTCCGCCCGGTACCGGGCGAGGTCGCCGGTGCGGTACAGGCGCCGGGTGACGCCGTCGGGTCCGGTGTGCTCCGGGAACCGTTCGGCGGTCAGGTCCGGGCGCCCGTGGTAGCCGAGGGCCAGGCCGACGCCTTCGAGGAACAGCTCGCCGGTGACGCCCGTGGGCACCTCGCGGAGGTGCGCGTCCAGCACGTGGGTGCGCATGTTGGCGATGGGCCGGCCGATCGGCACGGTGGTCCCGGCGTCGGGCAGGCAGCGCCACGCGGTGACGTCGACGGCGGCCTCCGTGGGGCCGTACAGGTTGTGCAGCTCGACGTGCGGGAGCAGGTCGAGGAAACGGGTCCGCAGCTCGGGGGGCAGCGCCTCGCCGCTGCACAGGACGCGGGTGAGACCGGCGGCGCGGCGGACCGCGAGCGGGTCGTCGAGGAAGACGTCGAGCATCGACGGCACGAAGTGCACGGTGCTGACGCCCTCGTCCGCGACGAGGTCGGCCAGATAGGCGGGATCGCGCTGGCCGCCGGGGCGGGCGAGGACGAGCACGGCACCGGTGAACAGGGGCCAGAAGAACTCCCACACCGACACGTCGAAGGTGTGGGGCGTCTTCTGCAGGACGCGCTCGCCGGGGGTGAGCCCGTAGGCCTCCTGCATCCACAGCAGGCGGTTGGCGATGGCCCGGTGGGAGACCACCACGCCCTTCGGCGTGCCCGTCGAACCCGAGGTGAAGATCATGTAGGCGGGGTCGTCCGGACCGGCGGGGGACGGACCGGCGGCGGTCGTGGGGACGGAACCGGGTTCCGGGTCGTTCCACGGCTCGTCCGGGACGACGACGGTCACCGCCGGGGCGTCGGCGGAGCCGCCCGTCCGCAGTGCTTCCGCGCGGTGGCCGTCCGCGACGACCAGGCCGACGCCGGCCTGCGCGAGCAGCGCCCGGACGCGCGCCTCGGGGTGCTCGGGGTCCAGCGGCACGTACGCGGCACCGGACTTGAGCACCGCGAGCAGCGCGACCGGCAGCGTGAGGGAGCGGTCCATCAGCAGGCCGACGAAGGTGCCGGGCCGGGCGCCGAGGGCCCGCAGTCGCGCGGCGAGGCGCTCGGCGGCCTCGTCGAGCTGCCGGTAGCCGAGCGCGGCGCCCTCGAAGCGGAGGGCCGGTGCGTCGGGCGTCCGCCGGACCTGCCGGTCGATCAGCCCGGTCAGCGTGTGCGGGGCGTCGTAGTGCCGCTCGGTGGCGTTCCACTCGGCGTGCCGGCGGCGGTCCCGCGGCGGGACCAGGTCGGCCGCGTGGCAGTCCTCCTCGGGGGCGTCGGCCAGCGCCCGCAGGGCCGCCGCGTAGGTGGCGTGCAGCGCGGCCGTCCGCTCGGCGGTGAAGCGCGCCTCGTCGTAGCGCAGGCCCAGTTCGAGGAGGCGCCCGTCGGGAGTGCGGGAGAACTCCGCGCCGAACGCGACGTCCGTGGCGGCCTCCCCGGTCTCCTCCAGGACGGTGAACGTCCCGGCCGGGGGCCCGTCCCGCTCGACGTGGAAGTGGGTGTAGTTGAAGAAGGTCTCGAAGGGCGTCGTCCCGCCGTTGCGGCGCACGATCTCCGCGAGCGGGTAGCGCCGGTGCTCGTGCACGCGCAGGTCCTGGTCGGCGACGCGGCGCACGAGGTCGCGCCAGCTCTCCCGGGCGAGGGCGAGGCGGAAGGGCAGGGTGTTGAGGAAGGCGCCGACGACCTTGTCGCCGTCGGTCTCCTCCGTACGGCCGTTGACCACGACGCCGGTGGTGATCTCGTCGGCGCCGCCCATCAGGGCCATGACCCGCACGTGGGCGGCGAGCAGGACGGTGCGCAGCGGCACGCCGAGTCCGGCGGCGAGCGCGGAAAGGCGCTCGTGGAGCCCGTCGGGCAGCGGTGCGCGGTACCAGGTCGTCCGGGGGGCTCCGCCGGCGGTGGCGCCGCGCGGCAGACGGGTCAGGGGGGCGTCCTCGGTGACCTCGTCCCAGAAGGCGCGCTGGGCCGGGTCGGCGAGCGCGTCGCGCTCCAGGGCGACGAAGGACGCGAAACGGGAGCGCGGTGCGGGGGCCGGCGGCTCGACGACGTCCCCGGCCTCCCCGGCCGCGCAGAGCCGTACGTAACGGGAGGCGAGTTCGGTGAGCAGGGAGCGCTCGCTCCAGCCGTCCATGACGGCGTGGTGCTCGGCGACGAAGAGCTGGAAGGTCGTGTCGGTGCGGCGCTGCACGTGGAAGCGGACGAGCGGAGCCTCGTCCCAGGCGAACGGGCGGGCGCGTTCGGCCTCGTAGCGGGCGGCGACGGCCGCCTCCCGCGCGGGCGCGTCCAGGCCGCGCAGGTCCTCGAAGGTGATGCGGGGGCGGGCGCCGGGGTGGACGAGCTGGAGGGGTTCGCCGAAGCCGTGGGGGTCGAAGGAGGTGCGCAGCATCTCGTGGCGGGCGCCCGCCTCGGCGACCGTGCGCCGCCAGGCGTCCTCGGACCAGGGCGCCTCGACGTGGTAGGAGCCGACGTTGTGGTAGACGCGGCCGGTTCCGGCGGGCAGGTCACTGTGGAAGAGCATCCCGGCCTGGAGCCGGGTCATCGGGTAGGCGTCCTCGAGCCCCGGGGGCAGGGCGGCCCGGTCCGCGTCGCTCAGCAGCGAGAAGGGCCGGTGGGGCGCCGCGTCGGCCGGTGCGTCCGGGGCCGCGGTGACGGCTCCGGCGAGCCCGCGGACGGTCTGGTGCCGCATCAGGTCGGCCACGGCGAAGCGCAGTCCGCGGTCGCGGGCCAGTGCCAGCACCCGGAGCGAGCGGATGGAGTCGCCGCCGAGGGCGAAGTAGTTGTCGAGCGCGCCGATCCGTTCGTGTCCGAGGACCTCCCGCCAGATCTCGGCGAGGGCCGTCTCGACCGGTCCGCTCACCGGTTCGTGCGCTCCGGCGGGCCCGAGGACGACCGCCTCCTCGCTGCCCGGTGCCGGCAGGGCGCGCCGGTCGGCCTTGCCGTTGGCGGTGAGCGGGAGGGCGGGGAGGGTGAGGAAGGCGCCGGGGACCATGTAGCCGGGCAGCCGTTCGGCGAGGTGGGCGCGCAGCGCGTCGACGCCGAGCGGGTCGGTGCCGTCGGGCCCGGCGTGGGGGGCCGGTACGACGTACGCGGTCAGGACCGGGCTGCCGGTGGCGTCCGGGGCGACGCGGGCGACGGCGGCGGCGACCCCGGCGTGGGCGGTGAGGGCCGCCTCGACCTCGCCCAGCTCGATGCGGAAGCCGCGCAGCTTGACCTGGTCGTCGATCCGTCCCAGGTACTCCAGTTCGCCGTCCGCGCGGAGCCGGGCGAGGTCTCCGGTGCGGTACAGCCGCTCCCCCGAGGCGGCGGTGGGGAAGCGTTCGGCGGTCAGCCGGGGGCGGTTGAGGTAGCCCAGGGCGAGGCCCGCCCCGGCGACGTACAGCTCGCCCACGGCGCCGCGCGGCACCGCCCCGCCCCGGCCGTCCAGGAGGTGCAGGCGCAGGTCGGGGATGGGCACGCCGATGACGCTGCCGCGTCCCTCCTCGGCGTCCCGGGCGGTCAGGGGGCGGTAGGTGACGTGCACGGTGGTCTCGGTGATGCCGTACATGTTCACCAGGCGGGGCGCGGTGTCGCCGTGCCGCCGGAACCAGCCGCGCAGCGCGCCGACGTCCAGCGCCTCGCCGCCGAACACCACCTGCCGCAGCGCGAGCCGGTCCTCCCGGGGGGCGTCCGCGTCGACGCGGTCGAGCTGGTGGAAGGCGGACGGCGTCTGGTTGAGGACGGTCACCCGCTCGTCGCGGAGCAGTCGGCGGAACTCCTCCGGGGAGCGGCTGGTGGCGTACGGCACGACGACGAGCCGGCCGCCGTGCGCCAGGGCGCCCCACAGCTCCCAGACGGAGAAGTCGAAGGCGATGGAGTGGAAGAGGGTCCACACGTCGTCGGCGCCGAAGCCGAACCAGTGGTCCGTGGCGGAGAACAGCCGGGTGATGTTGCGGTGCGGCACCAGGGTGCCCTTGGGGTGCCCGGTGGAGCCGGAGGTGTAGATGGCGTAGGCGAGGTCGTCGGGGGTGACCCCGCTGTCGGGGGCGGTCGCGGGCAGTCGGTCCAGCTCGGCCGCGTCGGCCTCCAGGTCGACGGCGCGCAGGCCGGGGGCGTCCCACAGCGGGCGGGTGCCGGTGGTGCCGACGACGTGCCCGAGGCCGGCGTCGCCGACGATGTGGCGCAGCCGCTCCGGCGGGTTGTCGGGGTCGAGGGGCAGGTAGGCGCCGCCGGCCTTGAGGATGCCGAGGAGGCCGACGACGAGTTCGGCGGACCGGGGGACGCACAGGCCGACGAGGGTGCCGGGGCCGACGCCGAGGGCGCGCAGGCGGTGGGCCACCCGGTTGGCGCGGCGGTCGAGGTCGGCGTAGCGCAGGCGGCGCGCGCCGTCGGTCACCGCCACGGCCCCGGGCGTGCGGGCGGCGTGCTCGGCGAAGAGCTCGTGGGCGCAGCGCTCCGGAGTCCGCGCGGCCGCGGCGGGCAGCGGGGACGTCAGGGGCAGGTGTTCGTCGTCGGCGAGCATCGGGAGCGCGGACAGCGGCCGGTGCGGCTCGCCGACGGCGGCGTCCAGGAGCCGCAGGTAGTGTCCGGCGAACCGTTCGATCGTGGCGGCCTCGTAGAGGTCGGCCCGGTATTCGAGGCGCAGGCGCAGGCCGCCGCCCGACCGCACGACGTCGAAGGTCAGGTCGAACTTGGCGGTGTCGGAGGGTCCTTCGAGCAGGCGGACGCGGGGGCCGGGCAGCCCGGCCGTGGTGTCGTCCTCGTCGTGGAGGCCGAAGAGCACGTCGAAGAACGGGGCGCGCTCCGTGGCGCGTCCGGGGTTGAGGTGTTCGACGATCCGCTCGAAGGGCAGGTCCTGGTGGTCCTGGGCGTCCGCGACGGTGTCCCGCACGGCGGTCACGTGGTCGAGGAAGCGGGGGTCGGCGGAGAGGTCCGAGCGGATCACGAGGGTGTTGACGAACAGGCCGGCCGTGTCCGCGAACTCCTTGCGGTTGCGGTTGGCGACGGGGGTGCCGACGAGGACGTCCTCGCTGCCGGACCAACGGCCGAGGACGACCTGGAGGGCGGCGAGCAGCGTCATGAAGCGGGTGCTTCCGGTGTCCCGGCAGACCCG
This sequence comes from Streptomyces sp. NPDC088915, assembly GCF_044749825.1. NCBI lineage: Bacteria > Bacillati > Actinomycetota > Actinomycetes > Kitasatosporales > Streptomycetaceae > Streptomyces > Streptomyces sp. NPDC088915. The sequence continues at coordinate 127,485 of NZ_JBIVIR010000015.1, read as the reverse complement.
GTCGACCCGTTCGAGCACGGCGTCGGGGAGCGGGACCTCGTGCGCGGCGGCGGCGCGGGGCGCGGGAGCCCCGGGGCCGGGCACGGCCGTCGGCCGGTGGTCGGCGGGGATCGCGCAGGAGGGCAGCTCGCCGCCCAGCCGTTCCGCCCAGTAGGCGAGCTGGCGCTCGGCGGCGGGACCGCGCAGCCATTCCTCCTGCCATTCGGAGAAGTCGGCGTACTGGAATTCCGGCTCGCCGATCCGGACGGGCGTCTCGCGTCCGTCCGTGGCGGCGGCGTAGTCCTCCAGGATTTCCCGCAGCAGAATTCCCGCGGACCATCCGTCACCGACGATGTGGTGCATTCCGAGTGCCAGTACGGCGCCTTCCGGGCGGCGCAGCAGGGCGGCCCGGAACAGCGGTCCCGCGGCCAGGTCGAAGGGCCTCCGGTACTGGTCCTCCATCCAGTGCCGCACGGCCCCGTCGCCGTCGCCGTCGGCCGTCTCCACCGCCCAGTCGAGCCGCGCGGAGGCGTCGACGCGCTGCGTCAGCTCGCCGTCCGCCAGTACGAACCGGGTGCGCAGTGCCTCGTGCCGGTCGACCAGCCGGTGGACACAGGCCCGCAGGAGGTCGGGATCCACGTCCGCGCCGGCGTCGAACGCGCAGAAGACCGGCATGTGATAGGTGGGCCTGTTCCCCTCCAACTCCTGGAGGAAATACATGCGCTGTTGCGCCCGGGAGGCCCGGAAAACGGCGACGGACGGCTCCGCGGACAATACGGTGGACGGCTCCGCGGACGACGCGGCGGACGGTTCTCCCGGAACGACCGGGGCGACCGGAACGTGGGTGGTCAAGACAACTCCCTCGACCGTCACGCCTTTTCTGACGCGCGGCACCTTTTCCCGACTGGGCGAATGCCACGCTAGGTGCGCGCCGTATTCCGTAAACAGTCCCGACCTGCCGGTCCCCCCGAGCCGTGACACGGTTTCGCGCCCCGCGCCGAACGCCTCCCGCGGCGTCGAAAACCACGGGCCTTCCGGCCCCGGCCCCGGCAGGATGCCCCGTATGAACCACCTCCTGTACGGGCTGGCCACGAACGCCGCTCTACCGCCCGAACTCCTCGACCGGCTGGTCGCGGTCGCGGACGACGACATCGCCGCGGGTCTCGCCGGTCGTACGGATCTCGGGCGTGCCCGGGCGAACGCGCTGGCCTCGCGCGTCGAGGAGAGCGCCGTACGGCTCGCGTACGCGGGCCGCCTGACCGCGGCCGACGTCGATCCCCGCGTACGGCCGGACGCCGCCCTGGCCCTGCTCGACGAGGGCGCCGGCGCCCCGGAGTGGGCGTTCCTCCTCGTGACGGATCCCCTGGTCGAGCGGCGGGAGAAGCTCGCCGCCTGTCCCGGCCTCCCCCCGGAGGTGGTGGAGACGCTCGCCGCCGACGGGGACGTGCGGGTCGTGGCCGAACTCGCTTCGCGGGCCGCGCCGTCGGTCGCCGCCGCACTCGCGGCGCATCCGCACGCCGAGGTCCGTCGAGCGGTGGCGGCCAACGAGAGGACGCCACCCGCCGTGCTGGCGGCGCTGCTCACCGGTGAGGGCCTGCCTCCCGCGCGGTGGTGCCCGGTCTGCGAGCGCGAGGAGACACCGTTCGTCCACGAGCCGCAGTGTCCGCGGCCCGACTGCGATCTCCTGCCCGGCGCCTCGTGCGACGGCTCCCACGAGTCCACCGTGCACGAGATCCGGCGGACGGCCCTGGAGAACCCGGCCACTCCCGCCGACGCCGTCGTCCGCTTCGCCGACCACCCCTCCGTCCTGCTGCGCCGGTCACTCGCCGCCCGTCCCGGTCTGCCCGCGGAGGTGTACGGGCGGCTCGCCGCGGACCCCGTTCCCGGCATCCGCGCCGACCTCGCCGGGAATCCCGCGATCGACACGGTCCTGATGCGCGCGCTGGCGGACGACCGCGACCACGGCGTGCGGCGCGGGCTCGCCCACAACCCGCGCGTCCCGCTCGACCTGCTCGTCCGCCTGGCGGCCACGACCAAGCTCGGCGCCGCCCTGCCGCCGCGTGTCGCCACCGCCGGTCCGGCCGAAGCGGCGGAGCTGGCCCGGTCGAAGGACCCGGCCGTACGGGTGCTCGTGGCCCGGCGGCGCGATCTGCCGGCGGGCGTCCGCGACGCGCTCGCCGCCGACCCCGACGCGAAGGTGCTGGCGTCCGTCGCCTCGCACCCGGGCCTCTCCGAAGCCCGGTTGCGTTCCCTGGTCGACCGGCACGGAGTCCGTGTCGCCGCCGAGGTGGCGGCCAACCCGGACGCGCCTCCGGCGCTGCTGGAAGACCTGTCCCGGCACGAACCCCCCGCACGGAAGGCGTTGCGCGCGATCGCCCGTCACCGCAACGCGACGGGCACGGCGCTGCTCGGCTGCCTGACGGACCCGCGGGCACGGCCCCTGGCCGCCGGCCATCCGGCCCTTCCCCCGCACGTCGTCGCGGACCTGCTCACCGACGCCGACCGGCAGGTGGGAGAGGCCGCGGCCGCCAACCCGTCGCTGCCGACCGCCGTGATGGCGGACCTGCTGCGTCGGCCGGGACCGTCCTGACGGCACTCGGCCCGTCGGCGCCGGTGGTTCGGCGTCTTCCCCCGGGCCCACCCGCCGCCGGACCGCTTCCGGCTCCCCCGCCGTCGCCCGCCGAGCGGGGGAGAGGACACCGGCCGCCGACCGGCCGGCTCCGGCGCCCCGCCCCGCCCCGCCCCGGCAGGAGAGGCACCGACCCGAGCCGACACGCTTCGGCTCGGCGTCCCGGCTTCAGCTCAGCGTCTTCAGCGCGGCCGCGTCGTACGGCTTCAGTTCGTCGGTCCTCCCCGCCAGGACCTTGGCGGCCCACTGCGGGTCCTGGAGCAGGGCGCGGCCGACGGCGACGAGGTCGAACTCGTCGCGCTCCAGGCGGTCGAGGAGGTTGTCGAGGTTGCCGAGTCCGGCGCCCTTGCCCGCGAAGGCGTGGAGGAAGTCGCCGTCGAGGCCGACCGAGCCGACGGTGATCGTGGGCCGGCCGGTGAGCTTCTTGGTCCACCCGGCCAGGTTCAGGTCCGAGCCCTCGAACTCCGGGAGCCAGTAGCGGCGGGTGGAGGCGTGGAAGGCGTCGACACCGGCCGAGGCGAGCGGGGCCAGGATCGCCTCCAGCTCCTGCGGGGTCTCGGCGAGGCGCGCGTCGTAGGCCTCCTGCTTCCACTGCGAGTAGCGGAAGATCACCGGGAAGCCGGGTGAGACGGCGGCGCGGACCGCGGCCACGATCTCGGCCGCGAACCTCGTACGGGACACGGGGTCGCCGCCGTAGGCGTCGGTACGGCGGTTCGTCCGCTCCCACAGGAACTGGTCGACGAGGTAGCCGTGGGCGCCGTGCAGTTCGACGCCGTCGAATCCGATGCGCTCGGCGGCCGCGGCGGCCTCAGCGAAGGCGCCGACGACGTCGTCCAGGTCGCTCCGGGTCATCACCCTGCCCGTGCCCTCGGTGCCGTCGACGCGGATGCCGGAAGGACCCACGGCGGGGGCGTCGGGGTAGGGCGCCTGCCCCTGCTCGCGCACCATGCCGATGTGCCAGAGCTGCGGCACGATCGTCCCGCCCGCCGCGTGCACGTCCTCGGCTGCCTTCGCCCACCCGGCCAGCTGCTCCTCGCCGTGGAACCGCGGCACGCGGTCGCTCTGCCCCGCCGACTCGTGGCCGACGTAGGTCCCCTCGGTGACGATCAGGCCCACGCCGGCGGCGGCGCGGCGGGCGTAGTACGAGCGCACGTCCTCACCGGGAACGCCGCCGGGGGAGAACATGCGGGTCATCGGCGCCATCACGATGCGGTTCGGGACGGTCAGGCCGTTCAGCGCGACGGGCCGGGACAGGATCTCGGCCGCGCGGGAGGCGGGGGACGCGGTGACGGTCACGGGAACGCTCCTCAATGACTACTGCTTGACAAGCTTGATGTTTGAGAACCTCATGCAACAGGAGGACGGTAGAACCCGATATTTGAGATCGTCAAGTTTCTCCGGATAGGGTGGCCCCATGGCAGAAGCTCCCCGCACGGAGGCACCCGGCGTCGGCACCGACCGGCTCATGGAGCTGCTCTCGGTGTCGCTCGGCGTCTACTACGGCGACTTCACCCTCGCGGCGGCGAGCGAGAACCTCACCGCGAGCCAGGGCAGGACGCTGGCCGTGCTGCGCCGGGGACCGGCCGCGATGCGCGCCCTGGCCGAGACCATGACCTGCGACGCCTCCAACATCACCGGGATCATCGACCGCCTGGAGAAGCGCGGCCTGGTGCGCCGCGAGCCCGACGCGTCCGACCGGCGCGTCAAGAACGTCGTCCTCACGGCCGAGGGCGAGCGGGTCACCGACGCGATCCGCGCGAGGATGCGCACCACGCGGGACGGCCTGGACAGGCTCGGAGACCAGGACCGGGACCGCCTGTGCGCCCTGCTGGAGCGAGTCTTCGTGTCCGAGCCCGCCGGCTGACCGGGGCGGCCCGCGGCGGCGCACCGCACGGCGTGCGGAGACCGGTCCCGCGGGGAGACCGAGAGCCTTGCGCGTGCGTCCCCGAGCAGGATGAGAACGGTGACGCAGGGCAAGAGGACACCGTGGTAGCGAACACCCTCCGGACGCGCCGGAGCACCCCGGGCCATCGTGCCGCCGAGTCGCTGAGGACGGTGGGCTCGGCGCTGCGCGGCACCGCCGTGCGCCTCTGGCACGACAACATCGCCGACTACGCGGCGGCTCTCACGTACTACGCGGTGCTGGCCCTCGTGCCCGCCCTGCTCGTCTCGGTCTCCCTGGTGGGGCTGGCCGGGGGCGACACCCGTGAGCGCCTGATCCTCGACCTGACCTCCTACGCCCCTCCCCAATCGGCCCAGGTGCTCCGCGAGGCGCTGGAGGGCCTCACCTCGACGCCCTCCTCCCTGTGGGCACTGCTCGTCAGCGGGATCCTGAGCGCCCTGTGGTCGGCCTCCAGCTACCTGGCGGTCTTCCGGCGCGCCCTGCACACGATGTACCGGATGCCCGACACCCGGCCGCCCCTGCGCGCGGCGCACATCCTCGTCCTCACCGCTTGTGCGTTGTTGGCCCTGCTCGTCGCGGGTGCCGCGAGCCTCGTCGCGACCGGACCCGTGGCCCGCCGGCTCGCGGCGGCCGCCGGCCATCCGGACACGGACGTCGTGGCCGTCCTGCGGTGGCCGGTGCTCCTGACGATCGTCACGGCCCTCATCCTCATCCTCTACCGCACCGGCCCCGCCTGGGTCCGCGGAAGGCGCCGGGGGTTCTCGGGCGGTGTCCTGGCCGCGGTCCTCTGGCTCGGCGCCTCGGTCGCCTTCACCCTCTACACGCAGTTCGGAACCTACAACCGCCTCTACGGATCGCTGGCGGGGATCGTCGTCTTCCTCGTCTGGCTGTGGTTCACCAACCTCGCCCTGCTCACCGGCGCCCAGTTCAACGCGGTGCTCGCACGCACGGAGGGTCGACACCGCGACACACCATGAGAGACGCTACCCCCGGACACCCAACACCGAATGACCGAGGGTGAGTTGGGATGCGACACGACGGATTGCGCGGATGACGGCGCCCGACTGGATCATGCCGGTCCTCGTAGGCGCCTTCCTGGCGTTCTCGTACCGCGTCGTGCGCAGGTCATGGGCGTCTGCGTGTCGCCCCGGGGCGCCCTGGTGCTCACCGCCTTCGGTGACGACACGCGGCCGGAAGGCCGCCAGTTCCACCTGCCGCCGGGTGCCCACTGCCCGTTCTGCCTGGTGGAGGAGCAGGTGAGGGACTTCCTCGGCCCGGAGGACCCGCTGGTGCACGAGTACCGCGCCCACCTCGCGCACGGCAGCAGCCGTCACCTGCTCATCAGGCGCGCCTCCCCGGCGGAACGGTGGACGGGCCGGCTGCGCGACCGCGCCCACTACCGGATTCCGGCCCCGGCCCTGCGCCCGTCCTGCCCGGTCCACGGGCCCCTGCTGAACGCGGCCCGCCAGGAGGACCGTCTCCTCGTTCAGGAGCCGGAACCGGAGGGGGGCGCGGCGGCCGTACGAACGCGAGGCCGCTCCCGTGCCGGCCGCGGCGTCAGGCGGGGCGCGGCTTCCTGAGGGGAGCTCCCGCCGCGTGGAGGCTGGCGAGGGTCTGCCGGTAGGACTCGACCAGGCTGGTCTCCAGGTAGCCGACCCCGACCTCCTGGCAGTACCCGCGGACGATGGTCTGGGCCCTGGACAGGTGCGGGCTGGGCATGCTCGGGAAGAGGTGGTGCTCGATCTGGTAGTTGAGACCGCCCAGAACGACGTCGGTGAGGCGGCCTCCGCGCACGTTGCGGGAGGTCAGGACCTGGCGCCTCAGGAAGTCGGGCCGGTCGGCGCCGCTCAGGATCGGCATGCCCTTGTGGTTCGGGGCGAAGATCGAGCCGAGGTAGACGCCGAAGAGACACTGGTGCACGAGCAGGAACACGACCGCCTTGCCGGGCGGGAGCACCAGGAACAGCGCGCCGAGGTAGACGGCGAAGTGCGCGGCGATCAGGGCGCCTTCCCACACGCGGTGCTTGAGCGAACGGTCGAACAGCGACCTCACTCCGGACACGTGCAGGTTGAACCCCTCCAGCGTGAGCAGGGGGAAGAACAGCAACGCCTGCGAGCGGCCGAGCAGCCGGGGCAGTCCCCTGGCCGCACGGGCCTGATCCTGCGTCCAGACGAAGACGTCCGGGTCGAGATCGGGGTCGAGGTCCTCGTGGTTGGGGTTGGCGTGGTGCCGGGTGTGTTTGTCCTGCCACCAGCCGTACCCCATGCCGATGGCGAGGTTCCCGGCGATGCGCCCGGACGCCTCGCTGGCCTTGCGCAGCCGGAAGACCTGCCGATGGGCGAGGTCGTGCGCGAGCAGCGCCACCTGGCCGAACACGAAGGCGAGGAAGCCGGCCGTCAGGAGCGTCCACCAACTGTCGCCGACCAGGACGAAGGCCGTCCACCCGGCGGCGTACAGGGTTGTCACGACCGTGATGCGCAGTGCGTAGTACCCGGGGCGCCGGGCCATGAGCCCGGCCTCCTGGATCCTGCGGGAGAGCCGGGCGAAATCGCTTCCCGCGTCCTTCCGTACAGGAGGGGGGCGGACCGTCTGTGAGGGGTTCATGACCAGAAGTTACTTTCCGTGATCGCGGAACGGTGGGCGCGCCGAACCGGATTCGCGCTCCACCCGATGCGGGTGGAGTTCCCGTATTGCGTGTACCCGGGATGCCGGACTTCACGTGCCCCACGGCCCGGCCCTTTCGCATCGAAGGCGTTCCGCCGGGGCGGCGCACCCACGAAGGCATTCGCCGCGGCTCCTCCTGCCGGGATGCCGGAGGGCCGGGGGCGGGTCGGGCCGGCGGTCGGAACGCGGCCGAAGACGCCCCCGGGGCCGAGGACAGGCTCCCGACCGGTACGTTCCGCGGGCCGATCGTCGAGGCGAACAGCTTCCGCACGGTGTGTACGGACGCGTCCGTGGACCGCTCGTACACCGCCGTCGGATGCCCGTCGAAGCCGAGCGGCCTCCGCGCGCCCTCCCGGCGCCCGACCGAGCGCACCCACGCCCCGGAAGAGGGCGTCGGCCCGGTCCTGTCGATCGTCGGCTCCGTCGCGCGCCCACGGCGCGACGGCGAACGCGGAGGGCGGCCCGACGGTCCGGGTGCGCTTCGACGCGTGACGCCGGAGGCGAGCGGGCGTCGCGCCCGGGGCTGCCGGAGGGGTACGACGACGCCGTCTCCCCGTCGTTCAGTACCGTACGGAGCGACCGTCTCCGTACCGTGCGGAGCGCCGGAAGGGGGACTCGCGATGGCCGACCTGAGACTGGGACCGCTCCTGCGGCACGTGGACTGGGAGACGGGCACGAGCGCGACGGTATGGGTCGAGACCGACCGGGCGTGCACGGCGGAGGTCCGGTGCGAGGGCGGCGCCGGGGGTTCGGCCCCGACGTTCCGCGTCGCCGGCCACCACTACGCCCTCGTGGTGGTGACCGGGCTCGCCCCCGGCTCCACCACGGCGTACGAGGTGCTGCTCGACGGCGAGCGGGTGTGGCCCCTCGCGGACTCGTCCCGGCCGCCCAGCACCATCCGCACGCCCCCGGTCCCGGCGACGGGCGCGGTGGTCGCCTTCGGTTCGTGCCGGTGGGCGGCGCCCGCCGTGGACGAGCACGATCCGGTGGGCCCCGACGTCCTCGACACCCTCTCCGCCCGGCTCGCCGCCGACCCGGAGGCCGAACGCCCGGACGTCCTCCTCCTCCTCGGCGACCAGGTGTACGCGGACGAGACGTCCGCCGACACCCGCGACTGGATCGCCCGGCACCGGCGGGCCGCCGGCACCGGTTCCGCCGCCCCGCCGGACCAGGTCGCCGACTACGAGGAGTACACCCACCTCTACGACGAATCCTGGGGCGACCCCGAACTGCGCTGGCTGCTGTCGACCGTGCCCAGCTGCATGATCTTCGACGACCACGACGTCATCGACGACTGGAACACCAGCGCCGCCTGGGTGGCCGACATGCGGGCGACGCCCTGGTGGCACGAGCGGATCACCGGCGGTCTGATGACGTACTGGGTCTACCAGCACCTCGGGAACCTCTCCCCCGCCGAGCTCGCCGAGGACGAGCTGTACGCGGCGGTGCTGGCGGCCGACGACGGCACGGAGGTGCTGCGCGCGTTCGCCGAACGCGCCGACGCCGACCCGACGGCGGTGCGCTGGAGCTACCGCAGGGACTTCGGCCGCACCCGGCTGCTGATGGTCGACACCCGTGCCGCGCGGGTGCTCGAGGAGCAGCGGCGGGCGATGCTGGACGCCGAGGAGGAGGCCTGGCTGCGGAAGCAGGCGTTCGACGACCCGGGCGGCGTCGACCACCTGCTGATCGGGACCTCGCTCCCGTGGCTGCTGCCCCCGATGGTCCACTTCGCGGAGGGCTGGCACGCGGCGCTCTGCCGGGGCGAACGCGGCCCGCGCTGGGCGCGCTTCGGCGAGTGGCTGCGCCGGCGGGCGGACCTGGAGCACTGGGCGGCGTTCGCCTCGTCGTTCGAGGAGCTGACGGAGACGGTCGCCGAGGTGGGGAGGGGCGACGCCGCCCCGGCGACGGTGTGCGTGCTCTCGGGAGACGTGCACCACGGGTACGTGGCGGAGCCCGTCTGGGCCACCGGGCGGCAGCCGCGTTCCCGCGTCTTCCAGTTCACCTGCTCACCGCTGCACAACTCGGTCCCCGTGGCCATGCGGGTCGGGTTCCGTTTCGGCTGGAGCCGGTTCGCCAGGGGAATCGGGCACCTCCTGGCCCGCCACGGACGGATCGCGAGACCGACGGTCAGCTGGGAGCACACCGACGGACCGTGGTTCGGCAACCAGTTGATGACGCTGACCCTGCGCGGACGTACGGCGCGGCTGCGGCTGGAGAAGGCCTCGGCGGACGCGGAACGGGGACGCCGGGGGACGGACCGCGCGGGGGCGCGGCTCACGGGCGTCCTCGACCGGATTCTGACGGACGGGAGTTGAGGCCCGCGTCGGGCGGTCCGCCCCTGGCCGCGCCATCGACGCCCGGGCCGAGAAGGGCACGGCGGACTTCCGGACGGGACGTCTGTGGGCTCGCGGGCGGTCCGGTTCGCGAAATCGGGTGGGGGCGGTCCGGGGACGGAGCGGCAGCGGTCCGGAAGGGTCGCCGGGAAGCAAGGCCGCCCCGCGCGTCCGGCGCGACCCGGACCTGCCCGACGGCCGCCCCGCCGTGCGCACCCGTCCGGCCCACTGTGATGGCGGGGTGATCGGGACCGGGTGAGGGTGGAGTGCGACGTCCGCGTCGGTCCTGCCTCCCCACCGCTCAGAAGGAGCACCATCATGTCCGAACGCCACACGCTGATTCGCAGCCTGCACGACGTGGGTCTGGCCGCCTGGTTCGGCGGCTCGCTGATGGGTGCGGTCGGCCTCAACGGCGCGGCCGTGGACGAGGGCGGCACACAGGTGGCCACGGACCGGATCGCCTCCGCCGGCTGGGCGAAGTGGACGCCGGTCAGTGCCGCCGCCATCGGGGCGCACCTGTTCGGCAGCGGAGGGCTGCTGGTCGTGAACGCCCACCGCGTCGCCACCCAGCAGGGCGTCGCCGCCTCCACCGCGGCGAAGACCGTCGTCACCGCGGCGGCCCTGGCCGCCACCGCCTACGCCCGCGTACTGGGCAAGAAGGTCGAGCTGGCCTCCTCCTCCGACCCGGAGGACGCCGAGAAGGCGAGGAAGCACCCCGTCGACCTGGACAAGGCCCGGCGTCAGTTGGCCTGTGCCCAGTGGGCGGTGCCGGCGCTCACGGGGTGCCTGGTGGTGCTCAACGCGCTGCACGGCGAGCAGCAGCGACCCTCCGAACAGGCGTACGGCATGTGGCAGCGCGCCGCGTCCCTCTCCCAGCACCTGCCCTCCGGCGTCGGCCGCCACCTGTCGCACTGACTCCGGTCGGCATCCGGACCACCACACCCGTAGGGGTCGGACGGAAAGCGATCACGCACGTGGAGCACCTGACCGTATCGAACCGGCCGGCCCGGCCGGTGGTGGTCGTCACCGGGGCGTCCAGCGGCATCGGCCGCGGGGTGGCGTGTGCCCTCGCCGCCCGCGGGGCCGACGTCGTGCTGGCGGCCCGCACCGAGCGGACCCTCACCGCGGTCGCCCGGGAGTGCGAGCGGCGAGGGGGAAGGGCGCTGGTCGTCCCGACCGACGTCGGCGACGAAGCGGCCGTCCAGGCCCTGGTCCGACGCGCCGTCGGAAGGTTCGGGCGCATCGACGCCTGGGTGAACGCCGCGGCCGTGTGGAGCTACGGCCTGTTCGAGGACACTCCCGGCCCCGTGTTCCGGCGGATCGTGGACACCACGCTGTTCGGCCAGGTCCACGCGGCCCGGGCTGTGCTGCCGCAGTTCAGGTCCCAGGGCCGTGGGGTGCTCATCAACGTCGGTTCCCTGTACGGACGGCTCTCGTCCCCCTACGTCGCACCGTACGCCACCGCGAAATGGGGCCTGCTCGGCTTCTCCGAGGTGCTGCGCCAGGAACTGCGCGACGCCCCCGGCATCGCCGTGTGCACCGTTCTGCCGGGCGCGGTCGACACGCCGATCTACCGTCACGCCGCGAACTACACCGGCCGTCGGATCCGGCCGCTGCCCCCCGTGACGTCCCCGGAACGGGTGGTGGCCGCGGTGGTGCGCGCCGTCGACCGTCCCCGGCGCGAGATCGTCGTCGGACGAACACAGCGCGTCGGCGTCTGGGTGGACCGTCTCGCGCCCGGCCTGTACGACCGACTCATCGGCCCCGTGGTGAACACGTTCGCCGTACGGGGCGCCCCCGCACCCCCGCACGACGGCACCGTGTTCGTCCCCGATCCCCTGCCGGGCACCGTCGACGACGGATGGCGCCGGCACGACCACCGCCTCGCCGGCGGGACCCTGACGGCGACCGCGGGCCTGGCGGCACTCGCGATCGCGGTGAGGGCCCTCGGCCGGCGACGGTGACGAACGGCCCGCCCTCCCCCTGCGGACACGCGGGCCCGCTTCCCGAGCAGGACCGGGGCCCCCGGAGGTCAGGCCATGTCGGAGCCCCTCAGCAGGAGCTGCGTCACGGCCGTGCCCGCCACCACGATTGCCGCCCGGAACGGCCATCGGCCACCGGCCGCCGACGGCAGCGCCGTGCCCGCGACCGCGACCGCCCCGGCCGTCACCGCCAGGATCCAGCCCGAGGCGCCCACCGCTCCGGGGGGTCCCACGACGACCACCGCCACGGCCGCCAGCATCACGAACGGTGCCGTCCACCGGCAGGCCGCGCGGCCGAGCCGTTGCGGCAGCCCGCTCACGCCGGTCGCGAGGTCGTCCTCGATGTCCGGCAGGACGTTGACCACGTGCGCCCCCACGCCCAGCAACGTCCCCGCCGTCACGGCCCACCAGGCGGGCCAGGACTGCGACGGCGGACCGAGGGTGACGAAGGCGGGCAGCGAGCCGAACCCCACGGCGTAGGGCAGCGGTGAGAGCACCGTGCGTTTGAGTCCCAGGTTGTAGGCCCAGCCCGCCGCCACGCCTCCCAGGTGCACCGCTCCCGCGGCCGTCCCGCTCAGCAGCGACAGCGGCACGCACAGCCCCAGGGCCGCCCCGGCCGCCACGGCCACGGCCCCGGGGGGAAGCTCGCCCGTGACCACCGGCTTGTCGCGGCGCCCGCAGGCCGTGTCACGCCGCGCGTCGGCCGCGTCGTTGCACCAGCCGACCGAGAGCTGACCGGCCAGTACCGCCCCGGCCACCAGCGCCGCCCCCGCCGCGCCCCGGCCCCCCGCCACGGCCAGCGCGGTCACGAACACGGTCACGGCGAGCGCCGGCTCCAGATGGCAGGAGCGCAGCAGCGCCGGGACGCGGAGCGGCGGGCGCGGAGAAACGCCGGACGGGTGCAAAGACACGTGCGCAAGCTAATCAGGTGTCCGGAACGAGGTAGGCATGACCGCCATGCGTGTCTCCGTGCTCACCGATGACGTCACCTCCCCCTCCGGCGCCCCGCGCCGGCCGACCGCACACGCCGCGGCGACCACGATCGCCGCCGTCCACACCGCGCTGCCGCCGCACCGTTACGCCCAGGACGACCTGACCGAGCCGATCGGCGACCTGTGCCTGGCTCCGGGAGCCGACCGGGCCCTGCTGCGCCGCCTGCACGGGTCCACCGGCGTGCGTACGCGTCATCTGGCCCTGCCGATCGACCAGTACGCCGGCCTCGACGACTTCGGACGGTCCAACGACGCCTGGATCGCGTCCGGACTCGACCTGGGTGAGGAAGCCGTCACCGGCGCGCTGCGGGAAGCGGGGCTCGAACCGGCCGACGTCGACCTGCTGGTGTGCAACTCCGTCACCGGCGTGGCCACCCCTTCGCTCGACGCCCGGCTGGTCGGCCGCCTGGGGTTGCGGCCCGACGTCAAGCGGCTTCCGGTCTTCGGCCTGGGATGCGTGGCGGGCGCCGCCGGTCTCGCCCGGGTGCACGACTACCTGCGCGGGCATCCGGACGACACCGCCGTGCTGCTCACCGTCGAACTGTGCTCGCTGACGCTGCAGCGGCGCGACGACTCCCGCGCCAACCTCGTCGCCGGCGCCCTGTTCGGCGACGGCGCGGCGGCGGTCGTCGCGCGCGGCGGCGCGGCCGCGGAACGGGACGGAGACGGAGGCGGACCGACGGTGGTCGCCACGCGCAGCCATCTCTACCCGGGGACCGAGCACCTCATGGGCTGGGACATCGGGGCCGGAGGGTTCCGCGTCGTGATCGACGCGGGCATCCCCCGTGTCGTACGGGACCACCTCGGACAGCCCCTGCGGGCCTTCCTGGCGGACCACGGCCTCACCACCGACGACATCGGAACCTGGGTGTGCCATCCGGGCGGCCCCAAGGTGATGTCCGCCGTGACCGACGCCCTCGGCCTGCCCGATGACGCCCTGGACGGCGCGCGGCGGTCGCTGGCGGCCCTGGGGAACATGTCCTCGGTCTCCGTGCTGCACGTCCTGCAGAGCCACCGCGGCCCCGAGCGGCCCGAGCCCGGTACGTGGGGGCTGCTGATGGCGATGGGTCCCGGCTTCTGCTCCGAGTTCGTCCTGCTGCGCTGGTGAGGGGTCTTCATGTTCTGGTACGCGCTCCTCGTCCTCGGCGTGGCCGCCGAACGCGTCGTCGAGCTGGTCGTGGCCCGGCGCAACACGGCCCGGGTCCTCGCCCGGACCGGTGTCGAGCACGGTCGCGGCCACTACCCGGTCATGGTCGTCCTGCACACGGCCCTGCTGGTCTGCTGTCTCCTCGAACCCGTCCTGGCCCGCCGGCCGTTCCTGCCCGCCCTGGCCTGGCCAATGCTGTCGCTGGTCCTCCTGGCCCAGGTGCTGCGCTGGTGGTGCGTCACCGCACTCGGGCCGTACTGGAACACGCGCGTCATCGTCGTCCCCGGGACGCGCCCGATCCGCACCGGCCCCTACCGCTTCGCACGTCACCCCAACTACGCCGCCGTCGTGGTGGAGGTCGCCGCCCTGCCCCTGGTGCACTCCTCGTGGCTGACCGCGGCGGTGTTCAGCACGGCCAACGCGGCACTGCTCACGGTCCGCCTCCGGTGCGAGAACGCGGCCCTCGCCCGGGCGGTGCCCGCGTGAGCCGCGAACACGACCTGGTCATCGTCGGAGGCGGTCCCGCCGGCCTGGCGACGGCCCTGTACGCCGCGCGCGCCGGTTTCGACGCCGTCGTGGCCGAGCCGCGCCGCGCACCGGTCGACAAGGCGTGCGGCGAGGGCCTGATGCCCGGTGCCGTCCGGGCCCTCGCCTCGCTCGGTCTGGAGGTCCCGGGCCATCCGATCACGGGCATCCGCTACGTGCAGGGGCCCCGCCGGGTCCAGGCCGCGTTCCGGAACGGCCCCGGCCTGGGCGTACGGCGTACCGCCCTGCACGACGTCCTCCACGGGGCCGTCCTCGCCGCGGGCGTTCCCGTACTGCCCCTGCGGATCGGAGAAGTGCGGCAGGACGCCACCGGCGTGTCCCTGCCCGGTGCCGGTCTGCGCGCCAAGTGGCTGGTCGCCGCCGACGGCCTGCACTCACCGGTGCGCCGCTCCCTCGGACTCTGCGCCGGTTCCCGCCGAAGACCCCGGTACGGGTTGCGGCGTCATTACGCCGTGCCCCCGTGGTCCCCGTACGTCGAGGTGCACTGCGGACGGGACGGCGAGGCGTACGTGACCCCGCTCGGACCCCGGCTCGTCGGCGTCGCCCTGCTGACGGACCGGCGGGCCCCTTTCGGCGCCCAACTGGAACGGTTCCCCGAACTGGCCGCCCGTCTCCCCGCGGGGAGGGCCGTCACCGCGGTGCGGGGCGCGGGACCCCTGCGCCAGAAGGCGCGCACCCGGCTCCACGGGCGGGTGCTCCTCGTGGGCGACGCCGCCGGATACGTCGACGCGCTGACCGGCGAGGGCGTCTCCCTGGCCCTCGCGGGTGCCGGGGCCCTGGTCGGCAACGTGCGCCGCGGCACTCCGGAGCGCTACGAGGGCGACTGGAACCGCGCGACCCGCGGCCACCGGCTCCTGACGGAACTCCTGGTGCGGGTGCGGCAGCAGCGGGCGCTCGCGCCGCTCGTCGTGCCCGCGGCCGAGCGCCTGCCGCGTGTCTTCGCGGCGGCGGTGAACGCCCTGGCGTGAGGTTTCACCGCCGCGCGGGGAGCGGTCCGACGGCGTCGGTGGGGCGCCTCAGATCTCGACGACGATCTTCCCGGAGGTGTGGCCTTCCCGGCTGAGGTCGAAGGCCGCTCCGAGCTCGGAGAGCGGGAAGGTCGCGGCGACGTCGACCGTGATCTTTCCCCCGTCCACGAGCTGCCCCAGGGCCCCGAGGTCCTCGCCGCTCGGCCGGACCCACATCCACTGGCCGCCCGCGCCGAGGACGGCGTCGTCGGCGATGGAGGCGTGCCGCCCGCCCTCGGCCAGGACGGCCAGGGTGGTGTCGAGCACCCCGCCCACGAAGTCGGCGACGACGGTGACCCCGTCCGGGGCCAGGGCGCGGACGCGATCGGCCAGACCGTCGCCGTACGAAACGGGCTCGCAGCCGAATCCGCGCAACCGGTCGTGGTTGCGCGGGGAGGCGGTGCCGATGACCCGCGCGCCGAGCGCCCGGGCGAGCTGGACGCCGAAGGACCCGACGCCACCGGACGCGCCGTGCACGAGGACGGTGTCGTCGGCGCCCGTTCCCAGCCGGGTGAGGAGCTGATAGGCGGTCAGGCCGGCCAGCGGCAGTCCGGCGGCCTGTGCCCAGTTCAGCGAGGCGGGCTTGGCCGCGAGGACGCGCACGGGCACGCTGACGTACTCCGCGAAGGTGCCGCCGTGCACGTAGTCCTTGCGGGCGTAGGCCATCACCTCGTCACCGACCGCGAACTCGGGCACGTCGATGCCGACCCGCTCGACGGTGCCGCTGACGTCCCACCCCGGGACCACCGGATGGACGACGTCCATCAGGCCGTCGAGCCCGCCCGCCATGATCTTCCAGTCGACCGGGTTGACCGAGGCGCACCGGACCTTGACGAGGACCTCGCCGGGAGCGACCTTCGGCAGCGGCAGCCGGGTCTCGCGGAGCACCTCCGTCCCGCCGTAGGTCTCGTACGTCATCGCCCTCATGGTGGCCTCGGACATCCCTGCGACCCTTCCTGTGCCGTCGGCTGCGTTCCCTCCATCTGAGCACGGCACGACCCGGACACGGCGGGAGACTCGCCCGGGGAGCGGGCGACGACAGAACCAGGGATGACGGGTGCATGACATTGAGTGCTCCCGGGGCGTACCATCGCAAGGCTCGGAGGGGTGATCGACGGTCATGTCCGGCCCCACCGGACGCCCGTGCCACCCCTTCACACCCCGTCCCCACCGGGGCCGGGTCCCCCCACAGACGAAGGAGCAGCAATGCCCCTCGGCACATGGCTCAGGGCGGGCACCTCCGCCGCCGCGCTCGTCCTCGCCGTGGCGGGCGCCGCAGCCGCCGCGCCCGCCCCCGCACCCGAATCCCCCGCCGCGCAGGCGGCGGTGGTGACCCTCCGCTACGACGACAGCCGCGCCGGAGGCTGGGAGGCGGCGATCGCGGCCGGGGTCGCCTCGTGGAACGCGAACGTGAGCAACGTCAAACTGGTGGAGGCGGCCCCCGGCACCGGGGCCGAGATCGTGATCGTCGCCACCACGGGCTGGCCCCAGGCCACGCTCGGCCCCGTCCGTCCGGGCCGTCAGGTCCGCGTCGAACTCGGCAGCCAGGCCGTGAGCCAGGGCTACGACAAGACCCGGATCGCCGCTCACGAACTGGGCCACAGCCTCGGCCTGCCGGACACCAAGCCCGGCCCGTGTTCACAGCTCATGTCGGGGTCGAGCGCCGGGACGGCCTGCACCAACGCCGTCCCGAACGCGACCGAGCGGTCCCGCGTGCAGTCCGCCTACGCCGGCGGCCTCGCCGCACTCGTACCCGCCGACGGCCGGACCCTCGTCGACGCGCCCTGACCGCGTCCCCACGGGTGACCCGGACCCCCGGGTCACCCGTGGGGGTCACACGGCGGGGCGGCGGCCGGTGGTGGAGGCGAAGCCCAGCCAGGTGTGGCGGTTGTTCCACCAGCACCAGCCGACCTTGGGGGCGTCGCGCCGTGCGCGGCCGTCCCGCCCGGTGCCGTTGCTGATCCAGATCGCCGGGGTACGGGCGTCCCAGGAACCGTTCGCCTTGCGCAGCCGGGAACCGATGGTCATGAAGCAGTGGTTGCGGACCAGGACGTCCGGGGTCTGGAGCACCCAGTGCATGCCCTCGGTGAGCAGCAGAGGGGTGCGGCCCTCGGCGGTGAGGGCGGGGAGGGCCTCGTCGGGACTCCAGTTGGACATGCGGTCGCCGCGGTCGACGCCGTCGACGAGGTAGAGGGGTCCGTCGGGCAGCTCGACGGCGGTCGGGGCGAAGAGGTCGACGTCGGGCATGTCGGTGACGACGAAGCCGGGCTGCCCGGCGTGGCGCAGCAGCGGGGCGAGCACCGAGGCGGGGAGGGCGCCGGGGTGGACGGCGAGCAGGGAGCCCCCGGCCTCCCCGGCGGCCTCCGCCGCGAAGGACCGCACCTCTTCGGCGGTCAGTCCGGCGAGTTCGGGTACGCCCAGACCGATCAGCCGGTCCGCCTGGACGTCGAGGGCCGGAAGCGGGGGCAGGGGCGGGGGCGGGGGCGGGGGCGGGGTGGTGTCGGGCACAGTGAGTCCGTTTCGCGGTCGAGGGCTCGGGAGGCCGGGGGCGAGACCGGGGCCGGGGGCGAGACCGGGGCCGGGGGCGAGACCGGGGCCGGGGCCGGCGCCGGGGCCGGGGTACAACGACCACGCCGTAGACCGGGTACCGGTGAGGGGAGACGTCGGCCGCGCCGGTCCGAATCCACGGGCACCCTCCCCTCCTTGCCCGACCCCACAACCCGGCCGGGCACGTCAACGACGTCGGGAAGACCGGGACATGGTCGCGCCCCGGTCTTCCCACGTCCTCCCCCGTTCCCAGGGCCCGGCCGCGACAGCGGCGCCGACGTCGGTGTCTGTACGGCCCTCGTCTCCCCCGTGACCTGGGTGAACGGGTTCGATCATACGGACGGAACGATCACTGGCGAGGGGCATTTCACGCCCTCGACGGGGCCCGGCGCGCCACAAGACCGCCGCGTTGGCCCAGGCTCCCGCTCCGTTGCTCGGCGTCGCCCTCGCCGCACGCCGGTGGCACTGAGCGCCAAGGGCCCGCCGGTGGGGGAAAGACCGGCGGGCCCCTGAACAGTTGGAGCGGTCCCATGCGCTCACCGCGCGCTTGCCCCCGATCCCCCCACCCATGCGCGCCCTGTTCCGAAAAATTCGGGCGGCGACCGCAAGGAGCACGCCTCACCCCCGCTACGTCAACCTTGGTTGACACACCCGCCTTGTCAACGTAAGTTGACGTCATGAGTGATGCGACCGATCTCGCCGAGCGGGCGGGTGACCGCGATCCACGGGTTGGACTGCGTGCCGTCTCCGCGCTGCGGCGTCTCCTCGAACAGTTGGAAGCCGTTCAGGTGCGCAGCGCGCGTGCCCAAGGCTGGTCGTGGCAGGAGATCGCGGCCGAACTGGGCGTCAGCCGTCAGGCCGTCCACAAGAAGCACGGGAGGCATTGATGTTCGAGAGGTTCACCAAGGGTGCCCGGGCGGCGGTGACCGGGGCGGTGGCGGTGGCCGAGCGCGAAGGCGCGTCCGCGGTCACGGAGGAGCACCTCCTGCTGGCGCTGCTCGACGCGGAGGACACCAGAGCGGCCTTCGTCCTGCGGGCCCTGGGGACGACGGAGCGGCGCGCGTCGCTGGAGGCCGCGCTCGCGGCGGCCCGCCGCCGGGGCGGACTCTCGGCGGTCGAGGTGGACGCGCTGGCGGACCTCGGCATCGACGTGACGCGGATCGTCGCGCGGGTCGAGGAGACGCACGGCACGGGCGCACTCGCCGCCGGGCCCGACGCCCGGGGCCGGGGCGCGAAGCGGCGGCCCTTCACCCGGGAGAGCAAAAAGGTCCTCGAGCAGTCGCTGCGCGTCTGCCTGGGCCGGCGCGAGAAGGCGATCGGCGACGAGCACCTGCTCCTGGCCCTGACGGCCCGCCCCGGAGTCGTGTCCGAGACCCTGGCGGACCACGGGGTCACCTACACGGCGGTGGAGCACGCGCTCGGCCGGGCGCAGAGCTGAGGGACAGAGCAGGCGCCGGTGACAGTGACAGTGCCGGTCGGGATTGTCAGTGCCCCTGCCTAGCATGGTGATCATGACGAAGACGCGGGCGGGGGCGGCAGGGGAACTGCTGCGCGAGCTGGTCGGGGCCGGTCGGAATCCGGAAAGAACGGGCCCGCCGAGTGGTGCCGCGCTGCGGGCGGTGGAGCGGGCGCGGCCCGCGCGCTCGGTGGCGGCCGAGGTCGCCGCTGCGGGCGGGGTCGATGAAGAGACGGCTGCCCGTCTCAGGTAATTGACGGGGCGTCACCTCGGGGCGGATGCGGCCCGCTGGTGCGGGCTGCACGACGCGCTGGTCGGGTACCGCGGCGGTCTGCCCGAGCTGCTCGCCACGCCGCCGGTCCCGCCGGTGGCCGGCGACACGCTCCGTCCGCCCGCGCCCCGCAGTGTCCACCGCACGCTCGGCCTGCTCCTCACGCACGCGGATCCGCGGCACGCCGCAGCCGCGTTCGCCGCCCTCCCCGAGCGGGTGACGACGGAGCTGCTCGCCGGCGGGAGCCCTCCGGCGCCCGCTCTCGTCGCCGCCGTCGTCGACCACGGCGACACCCGCACCCGGGCGGCCCTGGCCCGTCATCCCCGGCTCGACAGCCGGGTCCTCGCGCGGTTGGTCGCGGTCGGCGACCCCCGGGTCTCGGCGGCCGCCTATCGCAATCCGCGCGCCACCCAGTCCCTGCGCCGCACCGTCGTGGAGCGGTTCGACGCCGTTCCGCTCGACGACGCGCTGCGCGCCGAGCTGACGGCGCCGCACGGCCGGGTCCCGCGCACCTGGGTCGCTCCGCTGCTCGGCTCGGGCGACCCGCGGCTCGTCCTGCCGGCGCTCCGGTGGGGCGTGCGCCAGGTCGCCCAGCAGTACGCCCTGTCGAAAATCTGGGAGCGGAGCGGCCCGGACGCCGTCCGCGCCCTGCTCGACGATCCCGCCGCGGCCGCCTGGTTGAGCCGGGCCGTCGTGGACACGGTCACCGAGGCCCTGGCCGCCCCGGACGGCGACGGGTCGCTCCGACTGCGCGCGCAGGGCGAGCCGTACGAGGACCCCTCCCGGCTGCCCGCGCTGCTCGCCACCGCCCGGGGCACCAGCACCCTGCGCGACCTGCTGTCGGAGCCGTACGCCCATGATCTCGACGCCCTCGCCGCGGCCCATGCCGCGACCCCGTTCATGCCCAAGGCCTGCGAGGAGCTGGCCCGCCACGAGACGGCGAGCGACGCGCAGCGCCACGCGTTCCGGCTGAGCGCCCTCAACGAGCCGTGGCGGGCCGGGGGCCGTCGCGCGGGGAACACCGCCCCACCCGCGCGTCGCCTCGCGGAGGAGGAGCTCGACGACAGCGCCGCCGTCTGGGCGGAGGGCATGGCGGCGGCCGGGCTCCTCGATCCGGTCGAGCTGGTCGGCACCGCGCGCCCCGCCGCCCACGCCCTGGCCGCGCTCGCCCGTCTCGCCGATCGGGACCTGCTGGGCACGGCGGCGGTCGCCGCGCTGCACGCGTCGACGGCGGCCCATCTGGGGGAACGGGAGGAGGCCTGGGCGGCGTTCGACGACCTGCTGCCCGAGTACGGGGGGAAGGCCCCGGCCGGGGCCGCCGCCGAGGCCGAACCGTCGACCGGGGCCGGGTCGCCCGTCCGGGGCGAGCCGTCGATCGCGGCCGACGTCGAGCCCGTGCAGCCGGTCTCGGAAGCCGCGCCCCGGCGCGCCCTCCACCGACATGAACGCGTGCACGCTCTGGCCGCGCTCGACCTGCTGTACTCCCTCGCTCCGGACGGTGCGCCCCGGCCGGACGATCCCGAGGTACTGCGCGCGCTGGCCGTGTACGAGCCGGCGACCGCGCCCGGCCTCGCCACCCCGCACTGGTTCGCCGTCGCCTGCGCCGCCCACGGCGTCCCCGCGTCCGAGGACGGCTTCGCGTATGAGGCGCCCAGCCTCGCGCAGGTGTGCGCGCGGCTCCCCGAGACGTACGGTTCCGGCGCCCAGCACATCGAAAACGCTTACGCACAGGGTGTGTTGCCCGCCGAGGAGCTGCTCGCCCTGCTGCCCGCGCGGCGCCTGCTCCTGCTGCCCCACGACTGGGGGCGGCTCGCGTTCGCCGACGCGTGGCGGGCCGCGCTCGCCCGTCGGCTGCGTACCGAACTCGGCGCCGACCCCGACGCCTGGCTCCGCCTGGCCGCGACCGTGGCGGCGTCCGAAGCCGCCTCGGAGGGGTCGACCTGGGAACAGCTCCTGGAGCGCGTACGGTCCGGGGCCGTTCCGGCGGCGAGCACGGAAACGTCCCTCGGCAGGGCGAGACCGGGCACCCCCGACGAGGCGATCGGACTGCTGGAGCGCGGCGACCATCTGTGGGGCTGGCCGGAGGGCACCCTGCTCTGCCTCGCCGACGCCGAGGCGGTCGAGGCCGTACTGCCCCGGCTCGGCCCCGACGGGCCCTGGCTGCTCGCCGCGTACCTGCTGCGCCACGACCGCACGCCGCTCGCGGTCCTCGACCGGCTGCTCGCGGGCCGCGACCGCGACGCGCTGCGCGTCCTCGCGGCCCAGTCCCGCTGGATGAAGCGGAGCGGCGCGGTGGGGCGCCTCGTCGACCTCGACGACCCCGAGGTCGACCTCGCCCTGCTGCGGCACTGGCTTCCCCGGTCCGTCGTCCACCGGATCGTCGCCCGGTCGCGGCCCGGCGCCGGACGGCCGTCCCTGGGCGCCCGGGTGCTGGCCGACTGGCGCGCCGGGGGCTCCGCGTGGCCGGCCGGCGGTGCGACGTGGCTGTGCTCGGCCGAACCGGACCTCGTGGAGGAGTTGCTCGAACGGGAGGGCTCGCGGTTTCCCCTCGGGCACCAACTGCTCGGCTGTCTGAGGCTGTTCGAGCACGGCGGTGCCGACCGGCTGGCGCGGCTAGCGGGGCGGGACGTGCTGGGTCGCTCCGCCGCCACCGTGTGCGCGAAGGCCCTGACGTCCGCCGATCCCGCCGCCGTCCTCCGCGCCCGTCTCGACCGCGAACTGGCGCCGGAGAAGCTCGTCCGGAAGCTGCGGCGCGCCCGGCACGCCCCGCATGCGCGTGATCTCGTCGAGTCCCTCCCGCCGGGCGAGTCCGTGGACTGGGTCGCCCTCGAAGCCGTCCACGCCCGGGAGCCGATCCCGTACTGGCAGGACGTCGTCGGCATGGACGGCGTCCCCGAGGACGTACGGCTGCGGCATGCGGCGCTGCTGCCCGAGCCGGGCCCCGACGGCCTGCCCGGCGGTGCGCGGCTCACCCGGGAGCGGGCCCGGTACGGTCTCGGCGGTCTGTTCCACTGTGCACCGTCCACCCAGGTGGACGGGCTGCTCGCGGCGGGGCTCCTCACCGGTGCGGACCTGGTGCGGCTCGCGGCCCCGGCCGCGCGGCTGCTCGCCTACCTGGGCGCCGCCGCCCGCCGTACGGACGCCCCGCCCGGGGCCGCCGAGGCCAGCGCCCTTCTCGCGGACCTCGTACGGTCCGGGCTCGGCACGGACGCGGCGGCCTGGCGCCGGGTCGTCGAGCGGCTGATCGGCCTCGACGCGGACTGGGATCCGGTCTCGACGGTGGAGGCGCTGCTCGTCGGCCGGTGATCCGGGTCGGAGGGGAGCCGGCGGTACGCGGCGGCTTCGCCGGGGGGGGGCCGTCGGCGAAGCCGCCCGCGGACACCGGTCAACGCTGATCGTCCTGTTGGCCTGGCGCGGCCGTGCGGTCGAGGAGCCGGCGCTGGGAGCCGGTGAGCCGGAGGTCCGCCGCGGCGAGGTTCTCCTCCAGATGGGCGAGCGAGGCGGTTCCGGGGATCGGCAGGACGACCGGGGAACGGGCGAGCAGCCAGGCGAGCAGGACCTGGGGCTCGGTGACACCGAGTTCGGCGGCGACGGTGGCGAGGGCGGAGGACCGGTCGGCTTCGGCTGCCGCGGCGACGGGTCGCCAGGGAAGGAAGGCGATGCCGGCGGCCTCGCACGCCTCCAGAACCGACTCGTGTTCTCGGTCGAAGAGGTTGTAGCGGTTCTGCACGCTCGCGATCGCGGTGCTCTGCCGGGCCTCGGCGAGCTGCGCGGCGGTGACCTCGGACAGCCCGATGTGCCCGATCTTCCCTTCCCGTCGGAGTTCGCCGAGGGCACCGACCTGTTCGGCGACCGGAATCTTCGGATCGATCCGGTGCAGTTGCAGGAGGCCGACGCGTTCGGTCCGGAGTCGGCGCAGGCCCCGCTCGACCTGCGCGCGCAGGCTCTCCGGCCGTGCGTCGTACGCCCATCCTTCCGGCCCGGACCGGACGACCCCGACCTTGGTGGTGATCAGCAGCCCTTCCGGGTACGGGTGGAGGGCCTCGGCCAGGAGTTCCTCGTTGGCGCCCCATCCGTACAGGTGGGCGGTGTCGATCAGGGTGACCCCCCGTTCGACGGCGCGCCTGGCGACCGCGAGGGCGGCTTCCCGTCCGGGACCGGGCTCGGTCGGCAGGCGCATGGCGCCGAATCCGAGCCGACCCACCCGGTATTCGCCCCCGACGGAGAACGTGCTCGTCGCGCTCGCCGTGTCCGGTGTATCCGGCGTGTTCGTCGCGCCTGAAGTCATCGGTCTCCCCCTCGTCGGCCCGGTGGTGCCCGGGCCTGCCTCGCGCGGTCTCGAACACGATGCCGTGAAGGGCTTCCGTCCGGATTACTGTGCCGGCCTCATCGGGCGAGTCGGCCCCGCGCCTCGGAGGGCTCGGCGTTTCGGCCAACTCCTTACCGACTCCGCTCCTTGTGACGCACCGGTGGATGCGGTTCACACGTTCGCACAGGCCTGGCGTCGCAAGGCCCGGAGTTCGGCCGAAACACAAGCGTTCGACTTCCGACAGGGGTCGTTAGGCCTCACGACACAGCCGTGACGACCACCAAGGGGAACCACGTTGACCTCGGCCCGTACACCCGAACCGACCGACACGGACCCGCCGGCGGAAGCAGTCCCTCGCGTCGTCCAGGAAGGCACCCACGACCGGCTCGCCCGAGAGCCGGGCCCCGTGCCCCCGTCCCACGCCCGGATCCGCGGCCTCCTCTCCGACTACCTCGGCCACCACCCCGGCGAACGCGACGCCCTCGCCGGGTTGTCGGCAGCCCTCGACGCCACCACCGACGCCACCGACCGCTCCACTCTGCCCGGCCACGTCACGTGCAGCGGAGTCGTCCTCGACGCCGACGGCCGTGTCCTGCACATCCGCCACCGGGCGACCCGCCTGCTGCTTCCGCCCGGGGGCCACGTCGAAGCCGGTGACGACACGCTGCTGGGCGCCGCGCTGCGAGAGGTCGAGGAGGAGACCGGGATCCCGCCCTCGGACCTCGTCCTGGTACCGGAGTTCGGACGCGCACCGATCGACATCGACGTCCACACCATCGACGCGGACCCGGTGAAGGGCGAACCCGCGCACGAGCACTACGACTTCCGCTTCGTCTTCCGTCTGGCGGGCAGCCCCGCCCTGACTCTTCGGCAGGAGGAGGTCACCGGGTTCGCCTGGCTGCCGCAGGACGAGGTCGGGCCGCAGACCCTGCGCGCGAAGCTCCGCGCGGCCGCATTGGACGGCGCGGTCACCCCGGTGAACGCCTCGGCGGTCATCCACGACGGCCACGGCCGGTACCTGCTGCACCTTCGGGACGCGAACAAGCCGGAGATCTGGGCGCCGGGCTGCTGGGACGTGCTCGGCGGCGGCCGGGAGCCCGGCGACACCACCCTCCGCGACACGATCGTCCGCGAACTGCGCGAGGAGGCCGGCCTGGAACCGGACGACTTGGAGCCGTACAGGGTCGAGCACGTCATCGGTACCGACGGGACCCGCGTGCCGATCCAGCTCTTCACCGGCCGGTGGAACGGCGATCCTTCCACGCTCACGCTGACGGAAGGGCAACTGCTCGCGTGGATCCGACCCGATCAGCTGCCCCGTCTGACCATGCTGCCCACCACCCGTGAGCTCATCGAGCGGCACGCCGCCGCGCATCCCACGCCCGCCGCCGGAGTCGGAGTCGGAGTCGGAGCCGGCGAACGTACAGCGGGACCCGCTGCCGCGAGCATTCCGTCCGGGACCGTACCGCACGTCGTCGGCGTCCACCTCCACCTGGAGCGCGACGGCAAGGTCCTGCTGGGGCTGCGGCACCCGGACTCGGCGTACGCGGGGAGGACGTGGCACGCCCTCGCCGGACACCTGGAGGCGGAGGCGGCGACCGCCGGTCTTGCGCGCGAGGCCTACGAGGAGGCCGGACTGGTCATCGATCCGGCCGACCTCGAACTCGTCCACACCGTGCACACGGTGGACCGGCCGGGAGCCCGGCCGAGGATGCAGCTCTTCTTCCGGCCCCGCCACTGGGAGGGCGTCCCCGAGGTGCGCGAACCCGACCGGTGCCTCGGCTGGGACTGGTTCTCCGCCAAGGACCTGCCGGAGCCGATCGTGCCCTACACCCGTCTCGCGATCGAGGGCGTCCGGGCCGGCCGCTCCTACAGCGAGCTGGGGTGGCCCGGGTGAACGACTTCGCGGCGGTCGCCGCCGCCTACGTCACGACACGGTGGCCCGCCGCGTCCTGGAGGAGGCGCCGGCACCGGCGTGGGCGGCCTCGGCCGCCCGGGCTCGCCCGCGACTTCCGGCGCTCGCCGGTCCCCTTGCCCTCGTCATTCAGAGGAGACCCCCCCCCACCGTGAAACCCTCGCTCCTGCCCTCCCTGCTGGGAGTGTTCGCGCATCCCGACGACGAGAGCCTCCTGGCCGGCGGCGTGCTCGCCCAGCACCACGCCGCCGGCGCCCGTACGTCCGTCGTCACCGCCACCTGGGCGCCGGACAGCCGCCGTGCGCCCGAACTCACCGACGCCCTCGCCGTCCTGGGTGCCGCTCCCCCGCGCCTGCTCGGCTACGGCGACGCCCGCGACCCGGAGTCGGCTCCCGGCGAGCCCCGGCTCGTCGACGCGCCCCTCGACGAGGCCGTCGGCCGTCTCGTCGCGCACATCCGCGCCTTCCGGCCCGAGGTCGTCGTCGGACACGACGCGCTGGGGCAGCTGACCGGCCACCCGGACCACCGGCGTACCCACCAGATCACCCTGCTCGCCGTCGAAGCCGCCGGTCTGGCCCATCTGTACCCCGAGGCCGGCGACCCCTGGCAGCCGACGGCCCTGTACGCGGCCACGCACTCGAAATCCGGGGTGGGCAGGCTGGGAGCGCTGTTGACGGGTGTCGGGAAGACCGTTCTGGCCGTGCCGGACACGTACGTGAGCACCGTCGTCGACGTCAGTCCGTGGGCCGAGGTGAAGTGGGCGGCGATCCTCGCCCACCGCGGCGAGGTCGCGCGTGAGCGGCCCCTGCCCGGTCTCCTCGCCCGCCTGCCGGAAGACGAACGGGACGAGATCATCCGCACCGAATCCTTCACTCGGCTCACCCCGGGCCCCGTGCCGGGCGACCCGCACCGGCTGACCGCCTGACAGGCCCGCGCGTCTCGGCGTCCCGGGCCGTACGTCGGCGCGTCGCCGAGCCGTCCGACGCCAAGGAGATCCATGAGCCACACACGTCGGTCCTTCGACCCGCCCCGGTCACAGGGAGCCCCGGGCCCGGCCGGGTCCCGGTCGAGTTCTTCGCCAGAGGGGTCGCGATCCGTGGGGCGTCGGGGTCCGTCGGCTCGCACTGTCGGAAAGCGAATCGTCACGCCGGTCCTTTCCCCTCTACGACCGTTCTGTTCGGGGAGCTTCGGCCGAGGCGCGGGAGGGAGCCATCCGGAGGAGGATCAGGACGGCGGCGAGCGCGCACAGGCCGGCGCAGATCCAGAAGACGCTGCGGTAGCCCGCCCGCGCGGCGACCACGCCGGTGAGCGCGCCGGCCATCAGCTGGGCCACCGGGAAAGTGGACGAGTAGAGCGCGGACACGGTGCCGGCGCCGCCGGGGACCTCCTGCTGCACCAGCACCATCGGAATGCTCGCGATCACCGCGATCCACAGGGCGTTGGGGAGTTGGAGGACGATCAGCACCGGCGCCGTTCCGGCCATCGGGAGCAGACAGAAGAAGAGGGCCGCGAGGAGCACGGCGACCGCCACGACCCACACCTTCCCGACGCGGTCGGCCGCGCGGCCCACCACGATCATCAGGGGGATCTCCAGCGCCGCGCAGACCCCGGCCATCACCCCGACCAAGGACGCCGACAGGTGCAGGTCCTTGGTCACGTACAGGGCGATGGCGATGAGGTACATCTGGTTCGCCACGTTGACCGCCGTGACCGAGCCGAGCAGCAGGCGGCTGCGGCGGGGGACGGCGGCGAGGATCTGACGCATGCCGGACCTGCTCCGACGCTCCTCGGTCCCATGTCCGGGCTCCGACCGAGGCTGCCTGGGCACAGGGGGCAGAGCGGGCAGGAACCACCGGCCGAGCACGGCGGTCACGAGCAGCAGAACCGCCGCGCCCGCGTACACGCGCCCGAAACCGGCGTGTGTCCACAGGAAGAGGCCCACCGGCGGACCGACCACCCACCCGGCGGAGAAGACCGACCGCACCGAGGAACTGAACCGGGTGACCTCGCGACCCGTGGAGTCGGCGAACTCCTTGACGTACGCGAAGAGCTGGGAGATGTACGCCTCGTTGAGGCCGAGGAGTACGGCTCCGGTGACGAACACCAGCGCGTAGTTCCGGGCGCCGGTGAAGACCAGCGCGCCCGCGACCCCTGCGAGGGCGGTCGCGGCGAGCGCGATCCTCCGGTCGGGCAGCCGGTCGGACAGTCGGCCCGTCGCGAGGTTGATGCCGACGCCGATCACGGCGCATCCGGTGAAGTACAGACCGATGAGCCCCGGACCGGCGCCCACGGCGTCCGCGAGGAACAGGCTGAGCGTGGTGCCGAACAGCGACATGGCGAGGGCGTAGCAGCCTGCGGCCATGCCCAGCGAAGCCGTCGTTCGACCGGGCCGACTCGGGGCGGAGGAGGGGACGGTGCTTTCTGAACCCACGGGCCGGCTCGGCCGGCGGAAGCGCGCGGGCTTCATCGGACTCCCTCATCGCTCGGACGGGGCTCGACCGGAGCTCCGATCACCACCCCCGTACCGACGGATGCGAGCATCGGAGGGTCACCGGCCCGGTCTCCGCGGACGACCACCCCGACTCGCCGTCCTCCCGCCGCTTCGTCACGGTGTCGAACTGGTAGCCGTCGGCCGCGGCCACAACTGGACCGGCCCTCTCTCGAACTCGTCCGATCCGAACTGTACGCGCAACGGGCCGGAATCGGCTGGGTGCCGGAATCGGGAAGAGGTTTGCGAGGCTCGGAAGTGATGGCGCGTCAATTCACGTTGGTGCGGTTCGAAATCCTAGGAAGGCCGGACTCCGGACCAGAGGTCGACTTCACACTGCTCCAGGCTGTTGTCCCCTGTTGCGAGCACCCGTCCGGACGCGGTGACCCCGACGGTGTGGAGATACCCGGCCGACACGGCGACCAGGTCGCGCCATCCTTCGACGGCACACTGTCGTCGCCGGTTGCTCTCCGTGGCCAGTGCGGAACCGTTCGACCGGACGCCGACCGAGTGCCAGTCGCCGCACGGGAGGACGGCCATCTCGCGCCAGGACCGCACGTCGCACTGTCCTTCCGAACTCAGGCCGACCGCCAGCACGCGGCCGTTCGCGAGTAGCCCGAGCGTGCGGCGCCAGCCTGCGGCCACGGCCGTGACGCCCCGCCATCCGGTGACGTCGCATTGGCCATCGCCGTTCCACCCCGTCGCAAGCCGCCGGGTGGCGCATGGCGCGGGAGCGATGAGATGCGGACGTCGTCTCCTCCGGGCAGAGTAGGGAAGGCCCGTTCATACCGAGGTGGTCTCATATGGTCTTACGCGCTGGAGACGGGACGAACTGATGCGAGGGACTCTCGCGACGCCGGAGTGATCGATGTTCCGCAGACGGCCGGCCGACAGCAGCGAGGAGCTGCTGGTCCGACTCGGGTCGCTGACCGCCCGGGCGCGGGAGCTGGCCGAGACGCAGCGTTCCCGCGTCGAGCTCGCCGTGGCCCTGCAGCGCGGGATGCTGCCCCCGGACCTCCCCAGCTTTCCGGGCGTCCGGCTGGCCGTCGGCTACATGCCCGCCAACCACGGGCTCAACGTCGGTGGCGACTGGTACGACGCCTTCGTCCTGCCCGACGGCCACATCGGCATGTCCATCGGTGACGTGCAGGGGCACAACATCGAGGCCGCCGCCTTCATGGGGCAGGTCCGCGTGGGACTGCGCGCACTGGCCTCCGTGAGCGGGGACCCGGGAGAGCTGCTCGCCCGCACCAACGACCTGCTGGTCTCCCTGGGCGCCGATCTCTTCGCCACCTGCACCTTCCTGCGGCTCGACCCCGCCGCCGGCACCCTGGAGTGCGCCCGGGCCGGTCACATCCCCCACATCTGGGCCACCGCCGACGGCCGCTCCGGCATCGACGACGGTGAGGGCGGGCCCCCGCTCGGCGTGCTGCGCGGGGTCGACTATCCCGTCACGCGCCACCGGCTCGCCACCGGTGGTGTCTTCGTCCTGCTGACCGACGGGGTGGTGGAGGGGCCCTCGCTCCACCTCGACGACGGCCTGGACCAGGTGATGCGGCTCGCCGGGATCACCGCCGTCGCCGGGCTGGACGTCGACGCGCTCGCCACCGCCGTCATGAAGCTGGCGAGCACGGTGGGGCACGAGGACGACGCCGCCGTCCTGGTCGTCGGCCACGACGGCGGTACGGCGTGGCCGACGACCAGGGCCTGAGGGGAGGGGCCTCGCCCCCGGTCGGCCCGCCCCCGAACGGGTGACCGCCCGACGCACGGCGCCAGGAGCGCACCGGACCGCATCCGGCCGGGTCGGACCGGGCTCCGGGGCGGATCGGACCCGTTCCGTACGGCGGCGTCCGACACGCAGGGGGTTCTTGCCCGGTCGAGGCGGTCCGGCCGGTGTCTGATGGCTGGTGTGTTGGTTACTCGGCAGTTCCGGCCCCCTACGGAAGCGGCCCTGCTCTCGCTGGCCGTGGCCGCTTGCTACTACGCGGCCGGACGGCTCGGCCTGCTGGGCCGCCTCGTCGTCGAAGGCGTGGTGGTCACCCCCGTCTGGCCACCCACCGGTGTCGCCGTCGCCGCCCTGCTGCTGCTCGGCGTGCGGGTCTGGCCCGGGATCGCCCTCGGCTCCTTCCTCGTCATCGCCTCCCTCACCACCCCGGGGCTCACCACGGCGGTCACCGTCGTGAGCAACACCGCCGCGCCGCTCTGCGCCTTCCTGCTGCTGAGACAGGTCGGCTTCCGGCTCGACATGGCGCGGCTGCGGGACGGGCTCTCCCTGGTCTTCCTCGGCGGGTTCGGTGCCATGCTGATCAGCTCGACGGCGGGGGTCGGGCTGCACGTGGCCACGGGTTCCCTGGACGAGCGCGAGTTCTGGGCCGTCTGGCTGGCCTGGTGGGCGGGCGACACGATGGGGGTGCTGCTCGTCGCCCCGCTCCTGCTCGTGCTCGCGGGCCCGGCCGGACGGTTCCGGGTGCGGCGCTGGAAGGAGGCGGTCGCCCTGGGGCTCGCGACCCTCGTCCTCGTACCGCTGGCCGTGCTCAGTCCGATGAGCCTGCTCTTCCTCGTCTTCCCCCTGCTGGTCTGGGCGGCACTCCGCTTCCAGCTCGCCGGAAGCGTGCTGTGCGCGCTCTTCGCGTCCGTGCTCACCACCGCCGAGGCGACTTCCGGGCAGGGTGCCTTCCTCCACCTGTCGGACGTCGAGATCATGGTCAAGCTCCAGGCGTTCAACGGCTCCGCCGCTCTGACGGCCCTGCTCCTCGCCTCCGTCATCACCGAGCAGCACGCGATCCGCCGGTCGGTGCGCCGCGCCTGCGAGGAACTGGCGGAGGTCCTGGAGCACCTCGCGGCGGGCGAGCCCTCACCGGGCCCGCCCAGCCCCACCGGGCGCCGGGATCCGTGATCCCGGTGGGGGTGCCCGGGTTGTACGGGCGGGGTGCGGGACGCCGCGTCGGCGCGTTGTCGAGCACGCTTCTCGGGACCACCCCTCAGCCCTGGAGGGCCTCCGTGATCCGCAGAGCGGCCTGAGCAGGCGTGAGGTGGGTGGTGTCGACGACCTCGGCCTCGTCGTGCAGCCACGTGCGGGCGGCCTCGGCGTAGGGCTCGAGGTACGCGAGGCGGAACGGGGAGTCGGGGCCGGTGAGGGTGTCGTTCGCGATGCGCCCGCGGAGGGTGTCCTGGTCGGCGTGGAGGACGAAGTGCCGTACCGGAACGGCGTGGCGGGCGAGGCCCGAGCTGATCTCGCGCCAGTACTGCTCGACCAGGACGGTCATGGGGATCACCAGGGTTCCGCCGGTGTAGTCGAGTACGCGACGGGCGGTCTCGACCACGAGGGGCCGCCACGGCGGCCAGTGCTGGAAGTTGTCCGTCTCGGGCAGCCCCGGCGTGATGTCCATGAGCGTCTCGCCGACCTTCTCGGCGTCGAACACGCGTGAATCGGGGATCAACTGCTGTACGAGCGCGCTGGTCGTCGTCTTGCCCGCACCGTGGGTGCCGTTCAGCCATACGATCATGGGTCCGACACTAGGGGGTGTCCGGCGGGTCAGGATCGGGGGGCCGCGGCGTGCGGGGCTGCCGGTACACGTATGCGGTGAAGCGGTCGGCCTCGTAGAGCAGGGGCCCGGGGCCATGGATGCGGCCAGTACCGCAGGTGTCGGTCCCGGCTCCGTAGAACGGTCCGCGCACGTTGAGCCGCGTCCGCTCCGTCCTCGGTGTCACTGCTGTTTCAGTCATGCGCATGAAGATGATCGCGGCTGTCGAGTTCCTCGGCGTGCTGCTCACCGGCTGTGGGACCGGTGCGGATGACGACTCCGCGCCGAAGCCCGCCTTTCCGGCATGGTGCGCCGGCTCCGGGGCGCCGTGCCCGAATGTGCGGAATCCGCTGCGACGCCATCTGACCGTACGTCAGACTCGAACTCCCCCGCACGGAGCGGCGGTCGGGCGGCAGGTCGAGGAAGGGCGGCGTGGTGCTGGGCAGCTTCGGGCAGGTACGACGGATCGTCGGGAGACGGGACGCGCTCAAGTACGGGGGACTCGGGCTGCTTTCTCTCGCCCTGGCGGCGTGCGGCGGGAAGAAGGGCGACGGCGGGGGCGGGCGGACCTCGGACGGCAGACCCGCCAGTGCCACCGTCACGGGCGCGGCCGTCGAGGCGTTCGCGCAGGGCACGTGGAACCTCTCCTTCACCCCGCCGGGGGAGGTGAACGACGAGTACGCGCGGATCGAGATCAAGGGGCGCAGATGGAGCCTCGACGGCGACGACGAGACCGGTTCGTTCGAGCTCACGGGAGGCCGGTTGACCGTCAGGGTGGACGGCAGGTCGTCGGAGAACGTCTGGGCGGGGGCCGGCGTACCGGGCACGGTCGGCCACAAGGCCTCCCACACCCTGCAGTGGGGTGAGGACGCGACGTCCGGCACCAGCGATCCCGGCTCGCCGGTGGACACCACACCCTTCCCGCTGCCGGTCAGCTGGGACGGCACCGCCCTGCGGATCCAGGCGCAGAACGGCGTGTTGATCACCGCCGTGCGCGCCTGAACCCTCCGTACGTGCCTGATCCTCCGTACGTGCCTGAGTCCTCCGTCCGCTCAGCCCTCGGCAAACGGTCTTCACCGGTTCAGGCGCGGTTCCTGGGCAGTCCGAAGCCCGCCATCTGCTTCTCCTCGTAGGACAGGAAGCCGAGGCTCCGGTAGAACGCGTGGTTGCGCTTCCCTTCCGGTGACGACTCGTGGTCCGTGGAGAGGAGGAGGAACCGGCAGTGCGAGTAGCGTCGCACGAGGTGTTCGACCAGGGCCCGGCCGACGCCCTGCCTGTGGTGCGCGGGGTCGACCACGACGTCCTGGACGTAGCAGATGTGTTCGTCGTCGGAAACGGTCCGGGCCAGGCCGAGGAGCGTTCCCGAACCGTCTCGCGCGGTGATGACGAGGTGAGAGTTCCGCAGGCCGCGGCAGAGCTTGTCGACGTCGGCGGTGTAGCCCTCCCAGCCGACCGAGTCGTAGAGGCTCAGCATCTCGTCGGGGTCGAAGACGTCCTCTTCCATGACGAACATGTCGAGCTCCCTGTGACAGTGCCGCTTCCCGATGCCGGCTTCTCGCCCCATCCGACGTCACCCCCGTGGGTCACGTCAAGATCGTCGGCCGTGTCCGGGTCGGCGGCGCTCCGCCCGCCGCAGTCAGGAATTCCGGCGCCGCCGCACCGCCTCCCACGTCGGTTCGTGGAAGCCGTCGATCTCCCGTGACCAGCCTGCGCCCCAGTTCCTCGGCGACCGAGCTCTTTCCCGCACCGGGCAGTCCCGCCATCGCGGTCAGCAGGAGCCCAGCCTGGCATGGTCGGTTGGTCGGTTGGTCGGCCGGTCGGTTGGTCGGTTGGTCGGTTGGTCGGTTGGTCGGTTGGTCGGTTGGTCGGTTGGTCGGCCGGTCGGCGGTCGGCGGTCGGTCACGGCAGGTCAGGATCCGCCCGCGCTCCGCGGCCGCACGTCTTCGAGGACGAGGTCCGGGAGGGCGGTCGGTCCCGGGAGTACGCGCCGGTCGTGCGTACCGCAGAGGGCCGCGAGGCGAGAGGGCGCAGGGTCGCTCGGGAACCACGTGTCACGCGGTCCGTCATCCGCGGCACCACCGACAGAGCCCTCGCCGGCCCGCTCGCGGCGGGTGCGACGGCCCGGATCCCGCGTCTCGCACGTTTGCACGTGAGGAGCGGTGGAAGAGTTGACTCCGACGACCGGTCGGCCGGGTCGCGGTCGGGGCGGCCGGACCTCCTCGACGCCTTGACCCGAACGGGAGCCCTCCGTTGCGCTTCTACGCCCAGACACCCGCCCGCCGGAACCGCCAGGTGCTCGTGGACCTGATCGCCGTGGCCCTGATCGCCGTCGCGGTGTGGGCGGCCCTCGCCGTCCGCGGGACGATCATGCTGCTGGCCGAGCCGGGGCGCAAGGTGGAGAGTTCCGGCGACAGCCTCGCCAAGGAGCTCGGGGAGGCGGGCGACGCGGCGTCGGACGTGCCGTTCGTCGGTGACGTCCTGGAGAAGCCGCTCCGGTCCGCGGCGGACGCCAGCTCCGGTTTCGCCGACGCGGGCGTGTCGTTCCAGGAGACCGTCGGTCAGGTCGCCGACGTGATCACGGCGGCCCTCATCGTCCTTCCGGTGCTCTTCGTCCTGCTGCTGTGGCTCCCGCCGCGTCTGCTCTGGATCCGGCGCAGCGGCACCCTGCGCCGCCTCGCCGAGGCTCCCGGAGGCGCCGACCTGCTCGCCCTGCGCGCCCTCACCGGTCCTCCGGGAGCACTCGCCGGGCTGCCCGTCCCGCCCGGCGGGTGGGCCGATGCCTGGCGCCGGGGGGATCCGCGGGCCATCACCGACCTCAGCGCGGTCGCGCTCGGACACGTCGGGCTCCGGCCGTGAGGAGTCGTCGGAGAGCGGCAGGGCTTCGGTCGGCCGGGTGAAGGCGATACTGATCGTGGTGGGCGCTCCGCCGCCGAGCCGGCCGCGAGTCCGGCCGGTGGGGACGTGCCTTGTCGATGCCTCCGAGGGGAGCCGTTCATGAGTACGGCGAAGGACCTGTTCATCATCACCGTGGAGCCGGAACCGGAGCGTGCCGTGGGGCAGGGCGACCTGTCGCTCGCGCTCGCGGGGGCCGAGCTGGTCGATCTCATCGGCGCGGGGGCCGTCGCCGTGGACGGCGACCGCATCGTGCCGGGCGGGCCGCCGGTGTCGGACGACCGGCTCCTGGGCGAGGCCGTGACGGGGCTCGTCCGGCAGCCGCCCTACGAGCGGATCGAGGACTGGCTGTGGCGCCGGGGCCGGGACCTCTCGTCCGTGTACCGGGCCGCGCTGGAGGAGGACGGGGAGCTGACGCGGAAGCGGAGCGGCCGGTCGCCCTTCGGTTCGGAACGCGTGGTGCCGGTCGACACGCCCGCCCGCCGCCGGGCGGCCGACCGTTGGGAGGCGGGCGACCCCGTCCTGGCCGTCCTCGCCTCGGCCGTGGGAATCGGCGACGAACGGCCCGACGAGCAGCCGGGGCTCGACGACGAGGCGGTGACGACCGTGGTGGCCGCCGTCCACGACGCGGTGATGGAGCTGGAGGCCGTACGCCAGAGGCGGACCATCGAGAACGCGGCCTTCGCCAACCTCTGGCGCGGACCGTGAGCCCAGTCCTCGACCGAGGTCGAGGTCGAGGTCGGGACCGGGACCGGGACCGGGGCCGAGAGGTTTCCCTCGGCGGGCGTCGGGCGGACCGCCGCGGCCGGAGCGTCAGTCCGCGTACACCAGGAACAGGAACAGGACCGCGAAGGGCACCACGGATCCCGCGAGCAGTGTCAGCGCCGCCGGGGCCGCCGCCGTCAGCCGCTCCCGTCCCTTGCGCCGGCCCGAGCGGAACACCGCGCGGGCGAGGACGAGCGGCAGCGCCACGAGGGCGAGGAAGACCACCGGCACCACGAACCGGCTGAACGCGGTGGTTCCGGTGTCGGTGACCAGGTGCCGGGCGGTCACGCCGAAGACCGCCACCGGGCCGGCGAGGAGGCCGAACGAGAGGGCCGACGCCAGGGCGACGGTCAGCCCTTCGGTCGCCCGCTCGGCGCGCGTACGCTCCCCGCGCGTTTCCGTTGCGTGCGCTTCTCCCGCGCGCACTCCCCCGGCCTGGCCGTGTTCCATGTCCGTTTCCCCCAGTGACGTGGCCCGGTGCCCTCGGCGCTCCCGGGCCGTACGTACGATGATCACACAGTCCGCCGGTCCTGTTGCGCCGACTTCTCAACCCAGTCGTACGACCGCCTTGTGGGTGGCCGCGAGGGTTCCCGGGGTGACGCGGAGCCGGAGCGCGGCGCCCGTGCCGAGGACCTGGACCGCCGGGTCCCGGGAGAGGACGGCGGAGACGGGGCGGTTCCACGTCAGGTCGATCGCCGCGCCGTCCCGGAGGGGGCCGGAGACGCAGAGCGTGGCCGTGGTGCCCGACTCGCGGATCAGGACCGACGCGGGGGCGCCGGCCGTGACCTCGCCGACCGTGCCGGCGAGCCAGAGGTTGACGCCGGTGAGGCCCAGGGAGGGGACGCGCACGCCCTGCTGGTCGTCGGTGTTGGCGAGGACGGTGACCCAGCCCCGGTCGGCCGCGCGGGCCGCGGTCCGCTCCCGGCTCGCCCCCGGCATGAGGACGTACGCGTACGTCGCCCAGGTCGGGTCGGTGCCGTGGTCGAACCAGAGCGTCAGGTACCGGCGCGTGACCGGGTCGGTCACGGCGCCCAGGTTGATCTCCGACCACCTGCCCGTGCGCGCCTGGCGCAGGGCCTTGAGCGAGGAGGGCGCGCCGCCCGGGAAGACGTAGCCGGCGTGCCCCGCGAGGTGCGCCCAGCGGGCCCCGGTGAGCGTGGCGCTCCAGCCGGGCGCCGTGGACTGGGCGGCGCCGTCGACGGTGAGGGCGTGGACGCCGTTCTCGCCGAGGTTGCGGTTCTCCACGATCGACTCGACTCCGGTGCCGTCCCGGCCGTGGATCCCGGCGCCCAGGCAGACGACCGCGTCGTCGAGGAAGAACCAGGACTTCTTGGCGAGGAGCGTGGAGGAGAGCCCCTTCAGATACTGTCCGACCGCCGCGTACGTGCCGTCCGTCGCCCCGCCGACCCAGCGGACGTCGGGCCGCGCGGCGCCCCAGGTGCCGCCCTCGCCGTCGGCGAGCGGTTTGCGGGAGGCGGTGGTGCCGGGCAGCCGGTAGGGGTCGACGGTGGGCCAGAAGTCGTCGCTGTACTGCCCGTTGGCGAAGGTGTCGCCCCACCAGTAGAGCATGCCCGAACCGCTGTGCCAGGCGCGCAGGTTCTCGCCGTTGCCGTTCTCGTAGTACGTGATCCGCTTCGAGGCCATGGAGAGCGAGGCCGCCCAGCCCGGCCGCCGGTGCACGGCCCGGTCCATGCCGGGGAAGAGCCGGTGCCCGGTCGGCTCGGGGCTCGGCGCGGCCGGACCGTCGGCGGTCTCCTTGAGCCGGGCGAGCGCGGCGACGCCGAGGGCGGGGCTCGTCAGGAGCGGGCTGTAGGAGGCGCGGGCGATCCAGCCCTTGACCATGCCCTCCCAGCGGGTCTTCTCGGCCGCCGAGGCGCTCCGCGCGAGCAGGGCGACGCAGGCGATGATCCCGTGGCCGCGCAGGTGGTCGTCCTGCCGGACGGCCCGGGTGTCGGTCTTCTGCACTCCCCGGCTGACCGCCCGGCCGGAGACGGCGTCCATGGCGAGGCCGTTGAAGAGGAAGGGCGCGTACGCCTTCTCGACCGAGTCGAGCACCACCTGCCGGCCGCTGTCGGTGACCTCCCAGGCGGAGCCCTTGAGCAGGGCGAAGAGGTGGGAGAGGCCGCCGAGCATGACGGCCCCGTACGAACCGGCGTAGGGGACGTAGGTGTGCTGGACGAAGCTGCCGTCGGCGTAGAGGCCGTCGCCGGAGGTGACGTACGGGAAGACGGGCGAGAGCGCGTCGCGGGCCAGGGCGAGCTTCGCCGGGGACTTCCCGAGGACGCCACGCAGCGCGAGCACCCGGCAGAGGTCGACGCGGTTGGCGCCGGTGGAGGTGCCGGTGTAGTGCGCGACCGCGCCGTCCGGGACGAAGTGGTCGACGGCGGCGCAGTGTTCGGCGACGCGGGCGGTGCCGAGGTGGTCGTACAGCAGGACGTCGATGTCGAGCAGCGCCTGCGGAGCGCCGATCTGCCAGCTGTACCAGTTGCCGTACCGGACCTGGCCCGCGTGGTACGCCTGGTCGTGGAGGTGGTCGAGGCCGGCGAGGATCTCGTCGCGCAGCCCGGTGTCGCCGGTGAGGCCGGTGCCAGGCTGGGCGTACGCCTCGGCGAGGGTGCGCAGCCGCGCGTAGCTGTTCTGGAGGTTCCCGGAGTACGTGTAGGACTCGGCGTCCGTGTCCGGCTCGGGGTCCGCGTAGGGAAGGTCCGGCCAGAGGGAGCCGTGCGCCGGCGCCATGGCGGCGCGCAGGTCGCGGGCGGTGGCGCCGAGCGCGGCCAGCTTGGCGGCGAAGGGCTCGGCTCCCGCGTCGAAGCCGGTGCCGAGGAGCAGGTCGCGCCAGGTCGCACGGAGGGTGTCGTAGGCGTCGGCGGCGTGCGCGGGGGACGGCGCGGCGAGCGGGAGGGTGAGGGCGGCGGTGCCGAGAGCGGCGCGGAGCAGACCGCGACGGGAGAGCGGGGAGACGGGTCCGGGGGAGGCGGGTCCAGGGGAAGCGGCTCCGTCGGTGGATGACGAGGGCGATGAGGGCATGGCGGGGCAGACCTCTCGGATGGACGCGGGGGAAGGTGCCCGGGCGAGCGCCCGGGGCGGCCCTGTGGCCGACAGCATGCCCGGGATAGAAAGCGATTACTACCCCTGGGGGAGGCGGGAGTTCCGTTCCGTGGGGGGCGGGCCCTCACCGGCCGTGGGCGGTCTTCGGCGGGGCGTCAGACGAGCGGAGCCGTGCTGTCCCGGGCGATGAGCCGCGGGAGCAGGAGGCGCCGGTGCGGCTCGGCGGGCCCGGCGGATCCGGTGGCACCCGTGCCCCCGACCGCGTCGAGGAGCAGCGTGACGGCCTCGCGCGCCATCTCCCTCTTGGGCAGGGCGACGCTGGTGAGGGTGGGGCGGGCGAGCAGGCCTTCCGGCGTGTCGTCGTGGGCCACCACCGACAGGTCGTCCGGGATCGAGCGCCCCTGGGCCCGGGCGGCTTCGAGGGCTCCGACGGCGAGCACGTCGTGGGTGGCGAACAGCGCGGTCGCCGCCGGATGGGCCCTCAGGGCCTCCTCGGCCGCCGCGACCCCGCCCGTGAACGACGGCTCCGCGGCCGTGTGCACGGCGGTGTCGGGGACGTCCAGGCCGTCCTCGGCGAACGCGCGGCGGAAGCCGCTCACGCGCATCCCGTGGGCCGGGCTGGCGAGGACGGCCACCTTCTCGTGGCCGAGTGCGCGCAGGTGCCGTCCGGCGAGGTGGCCGCCGTGCTCGTAGTCGATGGTGACCACGGGGAAGCGTGCGGGGGCCCGGGTCTCCCAGGCGCACAGGACGACCGGGAAGCGGGCGCGGGACAGCAGCGGCAGGTGGTCGGTCAGCCCCTCGTCGCCCGCGATGAGGAGGGCGTCGACGGACCGGCTGGTCAGTCCGGCGAGGTGCCTCCTGGCGCGCTCCCCGTCCCGGCGGGTGGTGCACAGGAGCAGGCGGTAGCCGTGTTCGTCGAGGACGTCCTCGGCCTCCTCGGCCAGTTCCGCGTAGAAGGCGGTCGACACGGTCGGGACGAAGAGGCCCACCGTGCGCGTGCTGCCGGTGGCGAGCGAGCGGGCCACCAAGTTGGGGACGTAGCCGAGTTCGGCGATGGCCTCGCGGACCCGGGCCTCGGTGGCGGGCCGTACGGCGACACGGCCGGAGAGGACGTTGGAGACCGTCTGCTTGGTGACGCCGGCGCGGTCGGCCACGTCCTGCATCGTCGCCATGGCCACCTCGTCCTCGCCGATCACAAACGGCTGCAACGTACTGCGGGAAAGAGGGCCCGTCAACGCCCGCGCCACCGGCTCCGGGAAAAGCGGCGCTTCCGCTCCAAGGCTCTTGTTTTACCGGTCAAATGAGCCGTACGGTCCACCCAGCCGACGGCGGCCGAGGCTCGGGGCCGTCGGTGCGGCGCGTCCGTCGCGCCACGCACCCCACCCCACCGCACCGCACTCCTGAAGCTCCCGGACCGCGGAATCCCGGTCGCCGCTCCCCCATCCCCACGGCGCACCGCACCGCCCCGCACACGACCACCGTCCGCAAGGACGCCCCCCACCAGGAGCCGCCCCCTCTCGGCTCCCCCCGATCAAGGAGTACTCGTGACCACTCCTCGAACCAGACTCGCCGGAGCCCTCGTCGCCGCCGTACTGGCCCTCGCGGGCGGCGGCACGCTGAAGGTGCCCGCGGCGGCCGCCGCACCGGCCGGCGCCTCCTCCGCCGCCGACGCCTCGTACACCGTCACCGTCGGCGCCAAGGGATCCTGGACGCATCCCGACGACACGCCCGCCGGTGCGTACATCGACAAGGACGGCACGTTCTACTTCCAGCAGGCCCACGCCCTCTACGGCGCGAACGACCCGCGGAAGTGGAGCTTCTTCACCGGCACCGACTTCGACACCGCCACCCGGTCGAGCGCCCTCAGCGACGCGGCCGACCCGGCCAACCCCGACGACCGCAACAACGACACGACGTGGCGCTGCAACAACAGCCCGACCGGCGTGAAGTCCACCCGGGCCCCTTCGACGGGCTCCTACGCCCACCGCAACTACTGTGATCTGGCGGGCGTGTGGGTCGATCCGGACACGGGCGACTGGTACGGCCTCGTGCACAACGAGTTCACCCCGCAGCCCTTCGGCGACGGCGTGCACTACGACGGCATCGACTACGCCGTCTCCAAGGACCAGGGCCGCACGTGGACCATCAAGGACCACGTCATCACCTCGCCGTACAGCACCGAGCGCGGTGACACCGCCGCCTTCCCGCAGCAGACCTACCACTACGGCACCGGTGACCCGAGGCTGTTCGTCGACACCGGATCCGGCTACTTCTACGTCTTCTACGGCTCCCGGATCGTGAACAAGGGCGGCGGCTGGGCCGCGTTCCACGGGCACGTCGCCCGCGCCCCGATCTCGGGGAAGATGGCGCCCTCCTCCTGGCGGAAGTGGTACGGCGGCGCCTGGTCCCAGCCCGGCACGGGAGGCCGCGAGAGCACCATGGTCCCGGTCAGCTCCGGCAGCACGACGGGGTACGTCCCGCCGTCGAAGGAGTACGACCCCGCCAACAGCGGCAGCGTGAGCCAGCAGGTGGCCGCGGGCCTGACGCCCCCGACGTCCCCGCTGTTCGTCATGGACATCACCTACAACGCCCACCTCGGCCTGTACATCGGCCAGCCGCAGGCGGTCGACCAGAGCGGCGGCGCCTCCCAGGAGATCTACGCCACCGCCGATCTGACCACCCAGAAGTGGTTCCGGCTCGGCGACACCGGCGCCTACAAGAACGCCTCCTGGTACCGCTGGTTCCTCGACGGCGGCAACAGGACAGGCTCCGGGATCGTCGGCAGGAACTTCCGCTCGTACTGCTCCTTCGGCTGCTCCGGCGGGTCCAGTGGCGAGTACGTCAACCTGACGATCAACACGACCGGGCCCGCCGCGCCGGTCGACACCTCCAAGGCCTACCGCATCTCGGGCGGCGGCGGCCGCGTCCTTGCCCAGGTCTCCGGCGGTTCGGCCACCACCTCGCTCGCCGCCGCCACCGGCTCCGGCCTCGACGCCTGGACCTTCGCCTCCAACGGCGACGGCTCCTACCGCATCGCCAACTCCGCCACGGGCGGGCTGCTCGGCGTGAGCAGTGCCTCCACCGCCGCCCGTGCCTGGGGCACCAGGCCCACGGTCACCGCGGCCGGGTCCGGCGGGCCCACCGTCGGTCAGCAGTGGTTCGTCGTCCGCGGCACCTCGCCCGCCGACGGCGCGGCCACCGGCACGTACAAGCTGGTCAACCGTTACAGCGGCCTCGTGATCGGCCTCTCCGCCGACTCCGGCCGCCTCGCCGAGACCACCCCGGCCCGCAGCTGGACCAACACC
Source organism: Streptomyces sp. NPDC088915 (assembly GCF_044749825.1). Lineage (NCBI taxonomy): Bacteria > Bacillati > Actinomycetota > Actinomycetes > Kitasatosporales > Streptomycetaceae > Streptomyces > Streptomyces sp. NPDC088915. The sequence goes on along the minus strand of NZ_JBIVIR010000015.1, from coordinate 85,783 downwards.
ACCGGCAACCCGGTCGGCGGCACCCGCACGGCCGCCGAGCAGACCCTGACCCTGACGCCGACGGCCCAGGCCCCCGAGACGGTGACGGTCGGCAGCCCGGGCAACCGGTCGACCGTGCTGAACGAGGCCGTCTCCCTCCAGCTGGAGGCCGTCGACTCCCTGGGCAAGCCCCTGACCTTCGGCGCCACGGGCCTTCCCGCCGGTCTGGGCATCAGCGCCGCCGGTCTGATCACCGGCACCCCCACCACGGCGGGGACGTCGACGGTCACCGTGACCGCGTCCTCCGGCACCGCGTCCGGCTCGACGACCTTCACCTGGGCGGTCACGGCCTCCTTCGACGGGGTCCACACCCTCACCGCCGCGGGCAAGGCGCTCGACAACCCCGACCACGGCACCACCGCCGGCACCCGGCTCATCACCTGGACGCCGACCGGCGGCGCCAACCAGCGCTGGACCTTCACCCGGCGGTCCGACGGGACCTACGAGCTCAAGAACGCCGAATCCGGTCTGTGCGCCGACGTCGAGGGCGGCTCCACCAGTGCCGGTGCGAGGATCATCCAGTGGACCTGCACCGGCGGGGCCAACCAGCGCTGGTCCCTCACCCGCCGGGCCGACGGCACCCACACCGTCGCCTCCGCGGCGAGCGGACTGGTCCTGACCACCGCCTCCTCCGCCGACGGCGCGGCCGTCACCCAGCAGGCCGACACCGGCGGCACGCTCCAGCGGTGGACCGTCGGCTGACGCCACCGCGACCGTGAGCGACCGGCCGGGACCCCGTGCGGCACACGGGGTCCCGGCCGGTCCTCTCTCCGGTTCGGCGCACTCGACACGAAAGGACTTCCGTCCGTTCGCGGGGTCCGCGTCACGTCCGAAAGACGTGTGTCCGAAAGACATGCGTCCGGAAAACGCGCGTCCGGAAGGGCGGGCGTCCTCGTTGAACCCGGCGGCACCCCGAACCCCCCTTCCTGGAGGCCGTCATGTGGCCCTTGCCCACCGTCCCGGTCGTTCTTCCCGCCCGGCTCCTCTCCCACCGACCGAGGAGGGTCCGTTGAGCGGGGACGGGCGGCACACGGTGCCGGTGGACGTGCACCTGATCGCCGTCCGCGACGGGGAGAGGGGGCCGGAGGTCCTGCTGTCGAGGCGGGCCGGCGCCGTCTACGCAGCGGGGCACTGGCACTTCCCCTCAGGTCACGTCGACAGACCCGCCGAGGACGTCGTCACCGCGCTCGTCCGCGAGACGCGGGAGGAGACGGGCCTGGTCGTGGACCCGGACGACGTGCGCGCCGCGGTCACCGTGCACCACCGTTCCCCGGACGGACGCGCGCGGGTCGGGTTCTTCTTCGAGGTCCGCCGCTGGTCCGGAACGCCGGAGGTCATGGAGCCCGAGGTGTGCGACGGCATGGGGTGGTTCCCGCTCGACGCCCCGCCGGAACCGACGGTCGCCTACTGCCGCGCCGGCCTCGACGCGTACCGGACCGGCGCCGGGGTCGCGCTGCACTTCCAGGAGCCGGGCGACCCGATCGGCCACGACCCGGCCGCGGACCGGCTCCGCGTCGTCCCCCGGCCGGCCGGCCCCGGCACCCCGGAGACGCCGAACCCCGCACGGAGCACCGGCATGCGCGAAACTCGCCGTTCCATGCGCGATCCTGCTTAGAACTGCCTCTCAACGAGCACCTATTGACACACCCCTGATCGCCCCGTCAGAGTCGTCACGCGTCCGCTGCCGCATGCCGTACGTACTGAGGAGCGATGAACCCATGTCACAACTCCCCGCAGTCTCGCGCCGCCTGCTCCTGGGAGGCGCCCTGGCCACCACCGGGGTCCTGGCGACCGGGGTGGGAGCCGCCCCCGACGCGGCCGCGGCGGTGACGGCGGCGTCCGCGCCACGCCGGAAGCCGGGCCAGAAGTCCATGATCGACGTGCCCTACGACGTCCACCGGACGGTGCGCGTCGGTGTGATCGGACTGGGCAACCGGGGTTCCGGCATGACCACGGGCTGGTCCGTCGTCCCCGGCTGTACGGTCACCGCCGTCTGCGACGTGCGCGCCGACCGCGTCAAGCGGGTCGCGGACGGCCTCGTCGCGGCCGGCAGGCCCCGCCCCGCCGAGTACGGCGGCTCGGCCGACTCGTACGCGCGGATGCTGCGGCGCGACGACGTCGACCTCGTCTACATCGCCACGCCCTGGGAGTTCCACCACCCGCAGGGCAAGGCCGCGCTGCTCGCCGGCAAGCACGTCGTCGTCGAGCTGCCCATCGCCACGGAACTCGACGAGCTGTGGGACCTCGTCGACACCTCCGAGCGCACCCGCAGGCACCTGATGCTCTCGGAGAACTGCAGCTACGGCCGCAACGAGCTGGCCATGCTCAAGATGGCGCACGAGGGGCTGTTCGGCGACGTCACGAACGGACACGGCGGCTACCTGCACGACCTGCGCGAGCTGCTGTTCTCCGACACGTACTACACCGACGCGTGGCGGCGGCTCTGGCACACCCGGAGCACCGCCTCCTTCTACGCCATGCACGGCCTCGCGCCGATCGCCGCGGCCATGGACATCAACCGGGGCGACCGCATGACCACCCTGCGCGCCACGGCGACCGAGCCGAAGGGCCTGGCCGACTACCGGGCGCGGTTCGTGCCGAGGGACCACCCCTCCTGGAAGGAGACGTACGTCAACGGCGACCTGGTCACCTGTCTGATCGAGACGGCCAAGGGCCGGGTCATCCGGGCCGAGCACGACGTGAGCTCTCCGCGGCCCTACAGCCGGATCAACTCCCTCGCCGGCAGCCGGGGCATCTTCGAGGACTACGCGGGCGTGCTGTCGGCCGACGGCGGACGCGTCTACGTCGAGCCGGACCACAGCGGGCACTCCTGGCGGGACTTCGGCTCCTACCGCAAGGAGTTCGACCACTGGCTGTGGAAGAAGATCGGGGACGACGCGGAGAACAACGGCGGTCACGGCGGCATGGACTACGTCCTGCAGTGGCGGACGGTCCAGCTCATGCGGGCGGGCCTGGTGCCCGACATCGACGTCTACGACTCGGCGGCCTGGTGCGCCCCCGTCCCCCTGAGTGTCATGTCCCTGGCAGCCAAGGGGCGTCCCGTGCAGATACCGGACTTCACCCGGGGCGCCTGGGTCAACCTCCGCACGGGTCTGGACTCGCGCGCCACCGAGATGCCCCCCGTCGTCTGACCCCGCCTCCATCCCCTCCCCCACCGTGAAGGAGCCGTACGTGAGACCAGCAGGACCGATCGGATCGCTCGGGGCCCTCGTCGTGGCGGGCGCGCTCGCGCTCCTCCCCGTCGCGACCGCGACCGCCGTCCCCACGACGGCCTCGACCCCGATCTCGACCACAGCCACGGTCGCGGCCGCGGCCACCGCGGTGACGATCTCCCCCGTCGACCTGGACGGGCCGGCCGTCTCGACGGTGAAGGTGACCGTCACGAACGCGGGACCGGAGCGGATGCGCTCGCTGAAGGTGTCCTTCGAGGGGCCGGTCGGCTGGGCCGTCCAGCCCTCGGTCCTCGAAGTGGACGGCGCCCTGGCCAAGGGCGCCTCCGCCGAGGCCGCCTTCCGGATCCGGGTGCCGGAGCGACGCCCCGGCTTCACCGTCCGCACGTTCACCGCGACCGCGACCTACCGGGGCGGCGACGGAGCCGGGTCCGCCACCGGGACCAGGACGCAGCACAGCGGTACTCCCCTGGCGAACCTGGCCGCCGCGTACAACAACGTGGGGGTGACCGACGAGAGCGACACGGCGCCCGGGAACTACGACGGCGGGGGCAACAGCTTCTCCGCGCAGAAGCTCGCCGACGCCGGGCTGCGTCCCGGCGGGACCGTCAACGCCCTGGGCGCCGAGCTGCGCTGGCCGGACGTGCCGAGCGGGACCAGGAACAACGTCTCCGCCGCGGGCCAGGCCGTCGCCCTGAGCGGTACGGGCACCCGGCTCGTCTTCCTCGGCTCGGGCGTGACGAGCGGGGCGTCGGGCACCGCGACCGTGTACTACACGGACGGGACGAGCAGCACCGGCTCGTTCGGGTTCCCGAACTGGTCGTTCGATCCGGCGAACGCCCACGGGGCGACCCTGGTGGCGTCGAGCGACGGGCGCAACCGGCCCGGCGGGTACGGCAACGCCGGCATCGCGTACCGCGTGTTCGCCCACTCGATCCCCCTCGACCCCGCCAAGCGGGTGGAGTTCGTGGTGCTGCCGGGCAACGGCAACATCCACCTCTTCGACCTGGCCATCGGGCGGTGAGGGGCGCCGCGGCCGTTCATTAGGGTGATGCCATGCCTGCCATGCTGAGTTCATCGAAAACCGCCGCCGCGCTGCGCACGGCAGCACGCGTCTCCGCCGAGTCGCTGCTGGTCCTGCTGATGGCGGCCGTGGCCCTGTGGATCCTGGGCCGCATGTGGTCGGTCGTCTGGCCGCTCATAGTGGCCCTGTTCCTCACCACCATGACCTGGCCCCTCGCCCGCTTCCTGCGGAGGCTCGGGTGGGCGCCCGCCCTGGCCGCGGCCGTGGTCACCGTCCTCTTCCTCGTGGTCGTCGCGGGCATCGTGGCGCTGATCGCGGTGCCGGTCGCGTCCCAGTCCGGCGAGTTGGCCGACGGCGTGGTCGAGGGGATCCAGAGGCTGCGCGAGTGGGCCGCCGGGCCACCGCTGAACATCGGCGACGACCAGATCTCCGGCGCCTTCGACGCCGCGGTCGCACGGATCCAGGACAGCGTCGGCAGCATGGTCACCACCGTCGTCACGGGTGTGAGCACCGTGTTCAACGGTCTCGTCACGGCCGTCCTGGCGCTCTTCCTGATGTTCTTCTTCCTCAAGGACGGCCCGCGTTTCCTGCCGTGGCTCACCCGCCAGCTTCCCGGCCGCCTCGCCACCGACGTCCCCGTCGTGGCCGAGCGCGGCTGGGAGACCCTGGGGGCGTTCGTGCGCTCGCAGGCGTTCGTCGGCCTGCTCGACGCCGTGTTCATCGGCCTGGGCCTGTGGTTCCTCGACGTGCCCCTGGTGCTCCCCCTGGCCGTGCTGACCTTCGTCTCCGCGTTCGTGCCGATCGTGGGCGCCCTGTTCGCGGGTCTCGTCGCGGTGCTCATCGCGCTGGTGTCGAACGGTCTGACGGACGCGCTGATCGTGCTCGCGATCATCGTCGTGGTGCAGCAGCTGGAGGGCAACGTGTTCCAGCCGATGATCCAGAGCCGCGGCCTCGGTCTGCACGCGGCGGTCGTGCTCCTCGCGGTGACGCTGGGCGGCAGCCTGGCCGGCATCGTGGGCAGCCTCCTCGCGGTGCCCGCGGCCGCGCTGGTCTCGGTGGTCTGGAACTACCTGCGCGAACAGCTCGCCGCTCCCCCGCGCGAACCGGGCGCCGACGATCCGGACAGTGACGGTCCGGACGCCGGCGATCCGCACGCCACCGCCGCCGTGGCGTCGTAGGACGCGCCCTCGGCCGGGCCTCCGGGCCGTACGGGAGGACGGGCGGGACCGGCCGGAGTCGAACCGGCGTCCTCGCGATTTTGGAGACCGCGCGCGTCGACCTCTGCGCTACGGCCCCGCCCGACGGCGATCCTACGCGGCGGACGGCTCGCGCGGTCGAAGGGGGGCCGACGCGCTCCGAGCCCGCGCCGGCGGTGTCTCGAAACGTCTCCCGTTGTCACCCGTAAGTTGAGGTGATGGGCGGATCACCGGACCGCCCACCGGGTCCGGCGCCACAATGCGCGCATGGACGAACACTGGAAGCGACGACTCGACGAAGTACGCGCGGGGCTGGTGCGGGAGGGTGATCCCGTCGCCTGGGTGACCGAGGCCGACGCCGCCGAGGCCGCCGTGCGGTATCCGCGGCTCGCCGTGCGCGGTTCGCTGTTCGGGGTGGCGGCGCGGGAGGCGGGCGCGGACGCCCCGTGGCGGGTGGTGATGCCGTTGCAGGACGGGATGCCGCAGCAGACCCGGGACGGCCTGCAGTCGAAATTCTTCTTCTGGGCCAAGGACGACACCGACGACCCGGAGGTGCGGCGCGAACTCCTCGCGGCCGTACGCGTCCTCGAACGGGAGCCGGTCGACGAACTCGTCGTGCTGGGCACGACGTACCGGATCGTGCGGGGCGACGAGGTCGCGCGCATGGGCGACGACGGTCTCGAACCGCCGCGCCCCACCGACCCCGAGCCGGTCTTCCGGGTCTGGGAGCGGCAGCGCGGCGCCCGCCGCTGCCTCGACACCGGCACCGTGCTCGACCCGGAGAAGGTGCGCGGACTCATGGCCGAGGCCCTGCGGATCGGGCTGCGGGAGTTCCACTACGCCGGGAAGCGCTACCCGGCCGCCGTCCGGGCCGACTCCCGCAAGGCGGTCACCACCCATCCGGACGTCGCCATGCTGCCCGTCGGCTTCGGCATCGTGGAGCGCTCCGGCGACGTCTGGCAGCCGGTCGGCGGCCTGGCGCCGTCCCCGCACGAGGCGCGGCGGGACCTGTACGACGACCTCACCGACCTGTGGGCCCGGCTGTACCAGTGGGGCGACGAGAAGCGGGAGCGGTACCGGCGGGCCGGTGAGCTGTTCCGGGCCGCCGAGCGCGCCGACGAGGTACGGGTGGACGGCCGGGAGTTCCGGATCTGCCGCGTCGAGCGGATGGTCCGCTTCGGCCCCGACGGTCCCGAGGGGCCGCGCCCCTCGGACATCGACGAGTACGGGCCGACGAAGATGCACCCGCGCATGGACGAGGACGGCACGCTGCACTACGAGGAGGAGGACGCGTAAGGAGAGGCCCGCGGTCGTGGCTCCCCGGTCGGTGGCGTCCGGACCGCGTTCCCGTGCCCGGACGGAGAGCCGTTCCCTCCGGGCACGGATACGGCCAATCGGAGCGGCGCCCTCCGTCCGCGGGGGCGCCGCTCCGCGAAAAGCCCGTGGGAGCTGCGCCGGAGCGCGATCCGGCGGGCCGGTGCGCCGCCGGTGTCGTACAAGCATCGTCCGGCCGTCACGGAGCCGTCACACCGCCGTCGTCGTCCCATCGAACGCGCCGACCTCAGGATGGCCTGAAACCCTACGGCTCGACTCCCCTCCCCCGCACCGGCGTTGATCACGCCTTTTCCACCTCACATACTGCGCTGGCCGGTGGCGGGCGCCCTCGCGCCCCGACCGGAAACGACCGATCCACCCCATCCCTGACTCCTGGGGGAGACTTGCGCGCACATGTGAAGAGAGCAGGCGCCTTCACCGTCGCGGTGGCCGCTTCGGCGGCCCTGGCGGCGGGCACGACCGGCCCCGCGACGGCGATCGCCGCGCACGCGACGGCCGCACCGGACATCACCCGCGTCGGCGGCGACCAGCGGATCCCGCTCGTCACCGGCGACCGCGTGGTGGTGGACGCCACCGGCCGGATGGTGGGCTTCGAGGCCGCCGAGGGCCGCGCACACATACCCGTACAGCTGCGGCGCACCGGGGAGCACACCCTGGTGGTGCCCGCCGACGCGCAGCGCCTGATCGCCACGGGCAGGCTGGACCAGCGGCTCTTCGACCTCGACGTGCTCACCGACCCGAGGCTGCGCGAGAGCCACCGCGACGGGCTCAAGCTGATCGTGCAGTACGAAGGGGGCGCCACCGCCGCGCGGGCCGAGGTGCGCACGGCCGGGGAGACCCGGCTGCGGCGCACGTTCCCGACCCTCGGCGCCGACGCGGTCCACGCCTCGCGGGACGACCTGGCCGAGGTGTGGGAGGCGCTGACCGACCGGCGCAAGGACGGCGTACGCGCCACCGCCTCCGGCATCGGAAAGGTGTGGCTGGACGGGGTGCGCGGCGCGAGCCTGGACCGCAGCGTCCGGCAGATCGGCGCCGACCGGGCGTGGGAGTCCGGCTACGACGGTACGGGCGTGAAGATCGCCGTCCTCGACACCGGCGTCGACAAGACCCACGACGACCTGAGGACGCGGGTGGTGGGCGAGAAGAACTTCTCCGCCTCCCCCGACGCCGTGGACCGCGTCGGACACGGCACGCACGTCGCGTCGATCGCCGCCGGCACCGGCGCCAGGTCCGGCGGCCGGTACAAGGGCGTCGCCCCCGGCGCCGAGGTGATCAGCGGGAAGGTCCTCGACGACGAGGGCTACGGGGACGACTCCGCCGTCGTCGCGGGCATGGAGTGGGCCGCCGCCGAGGGCGCGGACGTGGTCAACCTCAGCCTCGGCAGCGCCGACAGCCCCGGCGTCGACCCGCTGGAGGCGACGATCGACAGGCTGTCCGCCGAGAAGGGCGTCCTGTTCGCCGTCGCGGCGGGCAACGAGGGCGAGGCCGGCGGGTCGACGGTGGGCTCGCCGGGCAGCGCGGACGCCGCGCTGACCGTCGGCGCGGTCGACGAGGACGACCGGCTCGCCCCCTTCTCCAGCACCGGGCCGCGCGTCGGCGACGGCGCCGTCAAGCCGGACGTGACCGCGCCCGGCGTCGCCATCACCGCGGCCGCCGCCCCCGGCAGCGCCCTCGACACCCGCCCGGGCACCCCGCACCCCGCTCCGGGGTACCTCCAGATCGACGGCACCTCCATGGCGACCCCGCACGTCGCGGGTGCGGCCGCGATCCTGAAGCAGCGGCACCCGGACTGGAAGTCCGCCGAGCTCAAGGGCGCGCTGGTCGCGTCCGCCGAGGGCGGCGACCACACCGCCTTCCAGCAGGGCTCGGGCCGCGTCCAGGTCGACCGGGCGCTGTCCCAGAGCGTGATCGCCGAACCGGTCTCGCTGAACCTCGGCACGGCGCGGTGGCCGCACGCCGACGACGACCCCCTCACCGGGAAGGTCGTCTACCGCAACCTCGGGGCCGACGACGTCACCCTCGACCTGTCGGTGTCCGGCCTGGACCCGGCGGGCGGGCCGGCCCCGGCCGGCTTCTTCGCGCTCGGCTCCCCGCGGGTGACCGTGCCCGCCGGCGGCACGGCCGAGGTGGACCTCGTCGCCGACACCAGGATCGGTGACGCCGACGGCGCCTACTCGGGCTACGTCACCGCCACCGGCGCGGGGCAGTCCGTCCGTACGGCCGCGGTGGCCGTACGGGAGGCGGAGTCCTACGACCTCACGCTCAGGACCCTCGGCCGCGACGGCACCGACGCACAGAACTTCTCCAGCACCCTGGTCGGCGTCGGCGGCCCCGCCGCGGGCTTCGAGGCCCGCGTCGACGACGAGCCGGGCGACCGCACGATCCGCGTCCCCAAGGGCTCGTACACGCTCAGCACGGCCGTCTACCAGGATCCGGCGGACTACACCAAGGGCACCGACTGGATCGCCCGGCCGAAGCTGGACGTCACCGGTGACACCACGGTCGTCGCCGACGCGCGCACCACGAGGCCGGTGGCCCTCACCGTGCCGGGCATCGACAAGGCGGACTACGCGGGGACGTACTACGAGCGCGCCACCGACATCGGCCGGGTCGGCAACGGCTGGGTCCTCCGGGGCTTCACCGGATTCCGCACCGCCCACACGGGCCCGGCCGTCACCGACGGCTCCCTCCTGCAGACCTGGGACGCGCACTTCCTCAAGGACGCCACCAGCCAGTACGCGGTGGCCTTCGGCGGCAAGGTGAGCAGGGTCGCGACCGGATACGCCCGGCACGTGAGGGCGAACGAGCTGGCCACGCTGAAGGTCGGCCTCGGCGCCTCCGCCCCCGGGAAGTCCGCCCTCGCCTCCCCGTACGCCCACCTTCCCGGTGCGCCGGAGGGCAACGGCTTCTCCGCGCCCCAGCCGGCGCCGGGCACGCGCACCTTCCACGTCTCGACCGGCGACGGGGTCACGTGGCTCACCCGGTTCAACCAGACGGGCGAGCCCGACGAATGGGGCTACCCGGCCTTCGAGGGTGCCTACGAGATGGTCCGGCCGAAGCGGTACGAGGCCGGCGGGACGTACCGGGAGACGTTCAACACCGGGGTCTTCGGCCCCCTCCTGGGCGAGGGCATGGGCGTCTTCCGCACCGCCCCCGACCCGGACACGGGCGAGCAGCGGCTCGTCGGCGCCCTGCCGCTGCTCGCCGACGGCGAGGGCCACGCGGGGAGCACGCGATACGCCTCCGCCACGTCGACGCTGTACCGCGACGGCGTCGAGGTCGGCCGGAACGACGACCCGCTGAGCGGCTCGCAGCCCTTCACCGTGGACGCCGCCGACGCCGAGTACCGGCTGACGGCCTCCGTGGAGCGCCCGGCGGACGTCGCCGCGGCCTCCACCCGGATCGACGCCGGCTTCACGTTCCGCTCGAAGCAGGTCGCGGCCACCACCGCCCTGCCGGTGTCCACGGTCCGCTTCGCGCCCCCCGTCGACCTCGCCTCGCGCCTTCCCGCGGGCCTTCCGGTCCTGGTGCCGGTGACCGTGCAGGGCTCGGCGGCCGGCGGGAACCTCAAGGCGCTGGCCGTGTCCGTGAGTTACGACGACGGGAAGACCTGGAAGTCCGTGGAGGTCCGAGGCGGCCGGATCTCCGTGAGGAGCCCGGCGAAGGACGGCGGCATCGCCCTCTCCGCCGAGGTCACGGACAAGCAGGGCAACACGTCGACCCTGACGATCCGCAACGCGTGGTACGGCAAGTGACGCCGACCGCCTGACCGTTGCGCCCCGGCCCGGTGCCCCCGCCTCGGGCGGCACCGGGCCGGGGTGCGTCCGGGTCCGGCTCCTCCTCCGCCGCCACCACGATCTGGTCCGCGTCCTCGTAGAGGACCCTGCCGGGGTTCGAGGACTCCAGACGGTGGCACTCGACGCCGTGGGCCGCGAGGAGTTCCAGGTAGCCGTCCACGCGCTCGATGAGGTGCCGGGCGGACGCCTTGAACCAGGCGACGGCGCCCGGATGCACCCGGGGGTCGTACACGGCGGGGTCCACGTGGGTCGGGTTGGTGTAATGGGCGTCGTACCAGTCGTTGCCGGCCCTCCAGAACCGGTACTGCTCGTCGGTCAGCCTGCCTTGTGCCGCCAGCTCGTTGGCGAGCACGAAGACACCGGGGAAGTGCCCCCGCGGATGCCTCACCACTCCCTGGAACCGGACGAACGAAGTCTGCTCCACGGGTCTCTCCCCTTCGTGTCGTTCGTGCCCGGCCGACGCGGTCCGGGCGCCTTCGCGCGCCGGCCCGTCAGAGGGGCGCGACGCAGGAGCCCGGGCGGCCGGGCGAGTCGATCACGTACTCGGAGCGCAGGAGGTAGTCGCCGGGGCCGCAGGACGCCTCGTCCAGCACCCGGTACTCCGCCGACGGGGACCCGCAGTCGACCTTCCGCAACTGCTGGTCGGGCCAGTCGGCCTCGTTGCGTACGCAATCGCCCACGGACAGCGCGGCGGGCCCCCCGTCGTCCGTGAACAGGCCCACGAGCACCAGGGTGGGGACCGCCAGGGCGAGCAGGGCGACCGGGGTGAGGATCAGCATCGCGGGAGCCCGGCGCAGGACTCGCCTGCCGGGGTCGAGCGGCGGTCGCACGGCGCCGTACGGCTCGGGGAGGCGGCGCAGGGCGGCCCGGGCGCCGAAGACGTTCGCCAGGATCACGAAGGGCGTGACGAAGAGGGAGAAGAGGCCCCACCAGCCGGTCAGCAGGGTGCCGGAGGTCATCTGCCGGTAGACGGCGAGTCCGCACGTGCGGCAGAAGGTCCCGCGCCGCGTGACCGTGCGCATGACGACGATCATGCCCTGGTGGGCGCGGGCGGTCACGGCGGTCGCGGGCTGCGCCCCGCAGACCTCGCAGCCGGGCGCCGACGGGTACACGGGTGCGTACGGGTACGCGGGCGGGTACGGGTACGCGGGCGGGTGCTGCTGCGGGTACGGAGGCGGGTACTGCTGCGGGTGGTGCGGTGGATGCGATGGTGGATGCGATTGCGCATGCGGAAACGTCATGGTGCGGTTCCCCCTTCGACGTCGAACCAGCACCCTAACCGGCGCCCCGCCCACCCCATGCCGGGGCTCTTCCCCCTGGAGGGACGGCTCGTCAAGCCCCTTCGAGCGTTCAGGGTTTGAATACACACAGGTCGCATGAAGGCCTCCCGATGGGAGCCGCGCCGGTTTCAGTCGTTGTCCGTGTGAACTCTTGACGACGTGACGGGCTGACGGTTGACTCGCCCGCACCGCTCTGAGAGCGCTCCCAGAGCGGTCCCGGCAGCGATGTCGTCCCTTGACGCGGGGGCTCCGCGGTCGCGGACCGTGTTCGTGAAGTGATCGAAGGATCCCGCCCGTACTGAAGGAGCCGCAATGCCACGCACCAGACACCAGAGCCGCTTCGGGAACCGTGTCCGGGGCAGAACCGCGACGGCGGTGGCCGGCGCCGTCGCCGTGCTCGGCGGGCTGCTGGCCGGGGCGCTGCCGAGCGCCGCCGCCGACGAGCCCGCGCCGGTGGCCGTCGACCGGTTCGAGGGGGAGGTCCCCTTCGGCAACCCGCCGGCGGAGGGCATCTTCACCTGGGGCAGCGACGCCGACGACCACCCGGCGCTGCGGATCGCCGAGCGGGCCGACGCGCCCGAGGGCTCCAAGGTCCTGGAGGGCACGTTCGACATCAGCGGCTGGGGCGGCTTCACCCACGACTTCGCCTTCGACGAGCCGGCCCACGACTGGACCGCGTCCAAGGGCATCCGCTTCTGGTGGTACGGCCGGAACACCGCTCCCCTGCCGCCCGGTTCGGGCAAGCGGATCAACTTCGAGCTCAAGGACGGCGGCGCCAATGGCGAGGCGTCCGAGCTGTGGACCACGTCCTTCACCGACGACTGGGAGGGCTGGCACCTCGTCGAGATCCCGTTCTCCGAGTTCCAGTACCGGGCCGACTACCAGCCCGTCGGAGGCATCGACCAGATCCTCGGGCTCAACGAGATGTGGGGCTACGCCCTGACCCTGCCGCCCGGCTCCCCCGGCTCGTTCGCCCTGGACGGGGTGGAGCTGTACGGCAAGGCGGAGCCCGCGCTGAACACCAGGGTGATCACCGACGCCGCCGTGTACCCGGTGGCCGAGGGCGGCAGCGCGCGGGTGAAGGTGTCGGTGGCCACCACCGGTTCGGGCCCCATCGGCGAGCCCGTCACCGTCGCGTACACCACCGGGAAGGGGACCGCCGAGGCCGGGAAGGACTACGCGCCGGTCAGCGGCACCCTGACCTTCCCGGCCGGCACCCCGTCCGGCACCTCGCAGACCGTCACCGTGGCGACGAGGAAGGACGGTGCGGCCGAGGAGGCCGAGACGATCCCGCTCACCCTCGACGTGACCGGCGCCAAGGCGCCCGCCGAGACGCCGCAGGTCGTCGTGGACGCCCACGGCCTTCCGTACCTCGACGAGCGGCTGCCGGTGAAGAAGCGGGTCGCCGACCTGCTCGGGCGGATGACCCTGGAGGAGAAGGCCGGGCAGATGACGCAGGCCGAGCGCAACGCGCTGCGGTCGCAGGGCGACATCGCCTCCTACCGGCTCGGCTCGCTGCTCTCCGGCGGCGGCTCGGTGCCGACGCCCAACACGCCCGAGGCGTGGGCGAAGATGATCGACGCCTACCAGCTCAGGGCCCGGGCCACCCGCTTCCAGATCCCGCTGATCTACGGCGTGGACGCGGTGCACGGGCACAACAACGTCATCGGCGCGACGATCATGCCGCACAACATCGGCATCGGCGCCGGGCGCGACCCGAAGGTCGCCGAGCGGACCGGGGCGGTCACCGCCAAGGAGGTCCGGGCCACCGGCATCCCGTGGGACTTCGCCCCCTGCCTGTGCGTCACCCGGGACGAGCGCTGGGGCCGTTCGTACGAGGCGTTCGGCGAGGACCCGGCCCTGGTGAAGGCCATGGAGACGGTCATCAACGGCATGCAGGGCGCGAGCAGCGGCGCGGACCTGGACCGCAACGACAAGGTGCTCACCAGCGCCAAGCACTTCGTCGGCGACGGCGGCACGGAGTTCGGGTCGTCGACGACGGGCTCGTACACGATCGACCAGGGCGTCACCAAGGTGACCCGGCAGGAGCTGGAGGCGGTGCACCTGGCGCCGTTCGCCGAGGCGGTCAAGCGCGGGGCGGGCACGGTCATGCCCTCGTACTCCTCGCTCGACGTCGTCGGTGACGACGAGGGCCCGGTGAAGATGCACGCCAACGCCGAGATGATCAACGGCGTCCTCAAGGGGCGGATGGGCTTCGAGGGGTTCGTGATCAGCGACTGGCAGGCGATCGACCAGATCCCGGGCGACTACGCGAGCGACGTGCGGACCTCGATCAACGCCGGACTCGACATGATCATGGTGCCGACCAACTACCAAGACTTCACCCGGATCCTGGCGGAGGAGGTCACGGCCGGACGGGTCTCCCGGGCGCGCGTGGACGACGCGGTCGCGCGGATCCTGACCCAGAAGTTCCGGCTCGGCCTGTTCGAGAAGCCGTACGCCGACACCACGCACCTCTCCGCGGTCGGCTCGGCCGCGCACCGCGCCGTGGCACGGGAGGCGGTCGCCAAGTCCCAGGTGCTGCTGAAGAACGACGGCGGCGTCCTGCCGCTGAAGAGGACGCAGAAGGTGTACGTCGCCGGCTCCAACGCCGACGACCTGGGCAACCAGGCCGGTGGCTGGACCATCAGCTGGCAGGGTTCGTCCGGCCGGAACACGACCGGCACGACGATCCTCGAAGGCATGCGCAAGGCGGCTCCGGACACGACGGTCGACTACTCGAAGGACGCCTCGGCCGCGACCGAGGGGTACGACGTCGGGGTCGTGGTGGTCGGCGAGACGCCGTACGCCGAGGGCATCGGCGACGTGGGCAACGGCCACGACCTGGAGCTGACGGCGGCCGACAAGGCGGCGGTGGACAAGGTCTGCGCGGCGATGCCGTGCGCGGTCCTGGTCGTCTCCGGGCGGCCTCAGCTGATCGGGGACCGGCTCGGGGCGATCGACGCCCTGGTGGCGTCCTGGCTGCCCGGCACCGAGGGAGACGGCGTGGCGGACGTGCTGTACGGGACGCGGCCGTTCACCGGTCAGCTCCCGGTCACCTGGCCGAAGTCCGAGGCGCAGCTGCCGATCAACGTCGGCGACGCCTCGTACGACCCGCAGTTCCCGTTCGGCTGGGGGCTGACGACCCGGCCGGTCCCGCAGGCCGGGGGCGAGCTGACGCTCAAGGCGATCGGGGTCGCGGCCAAGGTGCTCCAGGCGGCCGGGCGCGGGACGTCTCCGGAGGGCCGGGAGCTGCTGTCCCGGGCGCGGGACGTCGTCCAGAAGAGGATCGGTCAGGACATCACCCCGGCGACGGCCGGGCCGTTCGCGGAGGCGGACCGGCTGCTGCTCTCGGGTGACCTGACGGGCGCGGTCGCACGGCTGACGACGGCGTACCGGGCGGCCTGACGAGGTGCGCGCGAGGGGCCCTCCCCGTGCCCGGGGAGGGCCCCTCCCCCTGCCGGCGAGAACGCCGGCGGGGGCGGTTCGGGGAAACCGGGGTAGAAGGGCGGCATGGACAGCTCTTTCTGGATCGTGGTGGCCGTCGTCCTCGCGCTCGTGGTGGCGGGATACGCGGCCGTCCTGCTCGTGCGCGTCTTCCGGGCCCGCAGGCTGCTGCTCGACGCCGGCGTCCCGTTGCAGTCCAAGGCCCTCTTCTGGACGGCCGTGGTGTACACGGTGTCGCCGATCGACCTCGTCCCGGACCCGGTCTACCTGGACGACGTCGGCGTCCTCCTGCTGGCCCTGCGGGCCCTGCACTCGGCGGCCGCCAGGAGCAGGGCGGACCGCGGGGAGCTGAAGGGCTGACACGGGACGAGGCGGTCCCCCGCAACCGATCGGCTGCGGGGGACCGCCTCGTCGTGTCCGACCGGGGTCAGACGGGGGTCGGCCCGCCCCCGAGCGGCCCGTTTCCGAACGGTCCGCCCGTCCGGTAGTACACGGCGATCTCCTCCCGGTACTGCCGGTCGGCGAGGTGCTTGTCGGAGTGGAACTCCGGCGCGTCCTTGATCTGCTCCTTGGTCAGGTCGAGGTGCACCTCCTGCCCCTCCAGGTCGATCCGGGTGACCGCGCTCGCCGGGATCAGCACCTCCTTGCCGAAGATCCACACCCCGGTGTCGACGACCAGGTAGGAATCGTCGACCTCGTCGGAGTGCTTGTCGACCTTGCCGATGTGCCCGTCGGACGCCTCGACCCGCCAGCCGGTCAGGTCCGTGCCCACCAGATGCCCGAACGCCTGCCCGTAGCTCCACACGTTCTCCGCCATACCGCTCACTCCTCCGTTCTCGGACGTCTCCTGAGGGGGACCGCCTGCCCCGAGGACCGGACCTCACACCCGTGCGCCCGCCGGGTCACGCGGGAGGGGGGAGCTGCGACCGCACCCACGCGGGCTCGGGGTTGACGTGCGGCCGGTCCGCGACGAAGACGGTCGGCACGGTCTCGTCGCCGTTGTTGACGGCCCTCACCACGGCCGCGCCGGCGGGGTCGCGCCAGATGTCGACCCAGTGCAGCCGGTGGGCGTCGCGGCCCAGCCGGGCGCGCAGGCGCAGGCAGTATTGACAACCGGGCCGCCAGAAGACGACCGGCCGGCCGTCGAGCGCGCCGAGGCGTCGCGCCTCCTCCGCGCCGATCGACCGGGGGAAGGCCAGGGGCGAGTGCGCGCCCGCGAGGAGCACGAACAGCAGCAGGATCGCCGCCGCTCCACCGGGGTTCTCGCGGAAGGTCAGGCCGGCGACGGCGGAGCCGCAGAGCAGGAACAACGTCGGGAGGGTCCAGGCGCGCGTCATGGTGACGCAGGTTACCGAGGGGGCCTTCGGCGGTCCACAGGCGGTGTCGTCGACGGCGCCGGAACTCCGTCCCGTACCGGGTCGCCCCGGGTCGCCCCGGGTCGCCCCCGGGCACGTCGGGTCAGAGGCCGGGGACGACGAGGCCGCTCTCGTAGGCGACGACGACCGCCTGCGCGCGGCTGGCCAGGCCGAGCTTCCCCATGGCGCGGTTGAGGTGGGTCTTGACGGTGGCCTCGCTGATGTGGAGCTCCCCGGCGATCTGCCCGTTCGACAGGCCCTTGCCGGTCAGTCGGAGCACCTCGCGCTCCCGGCCGGTCAGCGCGTCGAGTTCGGGGGCCCCGGACCGCACGGTCTCCTCGGCGGCGGGTGCGGCGCGGTGGGCGAAGGCCTCGACGAGGCGCCTGGTGACGCTCGGGGCGAAGAGGTGGTCGCCGCCCGCCACGGCGGCCACGGCCGCCAGGAGCCGTTCGGGGCCGGAGTCCTTGAGCAGGAAGCCGGAGGCGCCGACGCGCAGCGCCCCGTACACGTACTCGTCGAGGTCGAAGGTGGTGAGGATCAGGACGCGGGGCGCCGGGTCGGGTGCCTCGGCGAGGATGCGGGCGGTGGCGTCGATCCCGTTGCCGCCGGGCATGCGGATGTCCATGAGGATGACGTCGGGGCGGAGTCGCGCCGCGAGGGCCACGGCCTCCTCGCCGTCCACGGCCTCGCCGACCACCTCCGTGCCCGGGGCGGCCTTCAGGAGCCCGACCAGGCCCGCGCGGATGAGGAACTGGTCGTCGACGACCAGGACCCTGATCACCTGGCTCATCCGAGGGGTGGCTCTCCTGTCGCGCCGGCGGGTTCAGCCCTCCCGGGGCGCCGGCGGGGGCCGGTCGTCCGGGGCGGGGCCACCGCGACGGCCGGTGGCGGGCAGTGCGCCGGCCCGTGCCGTGAGGGGCAGGGTCAGTCGCACGGCGAAACCGTCGCCGTCGTCGCGCGGGCCGATGTCGATCCGCCCGCCGTACAGCTTGGCGCGCTCCCGCATGCCGATCAAGCCGTGGCCGGTTCCTGTGGGCAGGTGGGCCGGAATCGTTCGCCCGCCCTCGTTGGTGACGGCGACCTCCAAGTGGCGGGGCCCGTAGCGGACGACGACCTCGGTCGCGGCTCCGGGCGCGTGCTTGAGGACGTTGGTGAGCGACTCCTGCACGACGCGGTAGGCGCAGAGGTCGGCGCCGGAGCCGATGGGACGGGGGATCCCCGCGACGGTCAGCGCGACGGGCGTCCCTCCGGCCCCGACCCGTGCCACGAGTTCGTCGAGGCGGGCCAGGCCGGGCATCGGGCGGTCCGGGGCGCGCGGGTCGGTGCCCTCGCGCAACAGCATGAGCATGCGGCGGAGTTCGTCGAGCGCCTCGGCGCCCGTGTCGGCGATGGTGTCCAGGGCGGTGCGCGCGGTGGCCGGATCGCTGTCGAAGACGAACCGGGCGAGGCCCGACTGCACGGAGATCACGGCCATGTGGTGGGCGACCACGTCGTGGAGTTCCCGGGCGATCCTGCCGCGTTCGTACGCGACCTCCCGCCGGGCCCGTTCCTCCTGCTCGGCGGCGAGCGCGCGGGTGAGTTCGGTGGTCCTGCGCGAGAGCGCGCCGAACCACCAGAGCACGGCGGGGAAGACCACCGCCTGGCCCGCGGCGGCCGCCAGCGAGCCGTGGTGTCCGCCGTTCACCTCGTCGAGCAGGCCGGCGCCGAGCCACGTCAGGCCGGTGACCGCCGCGCCGGGCACCGAGATCCGGGCCGGGCGCTCCGAGGCGAGGGTGTAGGTCGCCAGGAGCGTGGCCAGGGAGTTGACCACGGGCCAGTACCCGAAGGCCACGTAGACCGCGAAGCCGCTCTGCGCGAGGACGAAGACGGCGACGGGGAAGCGCGTCCGGACCACGGCGGGCAGGTTGACCACGACGATGAGCGCGTAGGCCACCGGGTCGAGGACCGGCCAGCGCTGGGCGGCGGCGTCCTGTCCGAGGAGCAGCGCCAGTCCCGTCATCGCGACGCCGATGAGCGCGTTGACGAGGGGGCTGCGGAGAGGACGGAGCTGCATCGCCGCAGCCTAGCCACCCTCGACCGGACGGGCGTCAACCCAGCGGCATACCACGGTGGTTGTACGGTCCGGGAGCCGTGCGGGCCGTGTGCGGTACGAGTCGTGTGCCGCACGGGCCTTCCGGAGCCGGTGTCCGGTCACGGGGTGCGCGTACCGCGTGCGTTGCAGGCGTCCGGTCCCTACCGCGCCGGGTGGAGGTGCGAATAGTTCCAGGAAGGGATGATGGCCCGTCGGCGGGCGTCTATGGTCGGAGCACGGTGAGCGGCCGGCAGAACTCCCCCTTGACTCGGGGGCGTTCGGGGATCCGTCTCACGCAGGGCACGGAACGGGGAGGGCGAGAGGGACATGACGACGCGCGGGGGAACCGGGGACGAGCCCACCAGCTACGGGCTGCGGCCGCCGGTGCCGCCTCCCCGGGCCGGAGCGACCGCCCCGCGCCCGGCGGATCCCGCGGGCCCGGTGGGTGCCGCGGGCCCCGGGGAATCCGCGGGCCCCGGGGGATCCGCGGGCCCCGGGGATCCTGCGGGCCCCGGGGGCTCCGCGAGCTCCGGGGATTCCGCGGGTCCGGGGGAACGGCACGAAAGGCCGGCGGAGGGGGCCCGGCCGGCCGGTGCGCCGTCTCCCTCGGAGACCGGTGCCGGACGGCTGCTGGGCGGCCGTTACCGGCTGCTCGAACGCCTGGGTGCGGGCGGCATGGGCACGGTGTGGCGGGCCCGGGACGAGGTCGTGGACCGTGACGTGGCCGTCAAGGAGCCCCGCGTCCCCGAGCACTTCTCCGCCGCCGAGCGCCGCACCGCCCACCAGCGCATGCGGCGCGAGGCACGGGCCGCGGCCCGGATCGACCACCCCTCCGTGGTCACCCTCCACGACGTCGTCGTGGAGGACGACCGGCCGTGGATCGTGATGGAACTCCTGCGGGGCAGGTCCCTGGCCGAGGTCCTCGACGAGGGCACGCTGGAGCCCCGGGAGGCGGCGCGGATCGGGCAGGCCGTCCTGAGCGCGCTCCACGCCGCCCACGAGGCCGGCGTCCTGCACCGGGACGTCAAGCCCGGCAACGTGATGGTCTGCCGTCACGACCGGGTCGTCCTGACCGACTTCGGCATCGCCCAGGTGGAGGGCGAGCAGAAGCTCACCGAGACCGGGAGCTTCATCGGCTCCCCCGAGTACCTCGCTCCCGAGCGCGTCCTGGGGCGGCGGCCGGGCCCGGAGTCCGACCTGTGGTCCCTCGGGGTGATGCTCTACCAGGCGGTCGAGGGCGTCTCGCCCTTCCGCCGCCGCACCACCCCCTCCACCCTCCAGGCGATCCTCCTCGCGGAGCTGCCCCCGCCCCAGCGCTCGCGGGAGATGACGGCGCTGATCACCGGCCTGCTGCGGAAGGAGCCCGAGAGCCGCCTCACCGTCCAGGCCGCACGGCCCCTCCTGAACGCCCTCGCCGCTCCCCCGCTCCACCCCGCGCCGGTGCGTACGCCCACCGTGGTGGTGGACGGTGCGCCGAGCGAGCCGCCCGCCCCGCTGCCGGTACGGCTGCTCCGCGGCCGTTACGGTGCCGGGGCCGCCGCCGTGGTCGTCCTGGCCCTGCTCGTCACCCTGGTGCTCCGGTTCACGGGCGACGGGCCGCCGGAGGGCTGGAAGAGGTACGACGAGTACCGGATGGGACTGTCCGTCGCGGCCCCGACCGACTGGGCGATCGCCGTCGAGGACAAGCTGGACAACGAGAACGGGGCCTACCGGGGCACCCGTTACACCACGCCCAAGGGCGACACGTGGCTGCTCGTGGACCGGATGGAGCAGGCCACCGAGACCCCCCGGGCGATCGCCGAGCGGTGGAAGAGGGAGCACGAGTCGGCCTCGCCGCCGACCGGCGGCGCCCCCAGCGTCGCCAGCGTCGAGTCCACCACCCAGCAGGGCCGTGACGCGGCGGTCATCACCGAGACCTACAGCCGGCAGGAGGAGGACAACGTCACGCGGCGGCTGTACAAGACCCTCATCGTCGTCACCACCCGGCAGGAGCGCGTGACCCTGGGGGTGGACGTGCCCGACGGGAAGGGCGCGGCCAAGACCGCCGGGGACCTGCTGGAGAAGGCCCGCTCCGGCTTCGAGATCCGGAACCCCTAGAGCTGGAGGGTGTCGTACGCTGCGCGCGGTGCGCCGCCGTGCCGTCGTACGGCGGTCACAGGATCGTCAGGAGGTCGTCGAGGGGGCCCGGCACCCGCCCGGCGTCGAGGGCCTCCACCAGGAGGCGGCCGTAGCGGATCTTGCGGCCCTTCTTCGTGCCGAGGAAGCGCCTCACCTGCCGTTCCCGGGGCCGGCCGTGCTGGGCGGGCTGGTTCAGGAAGGTCTGCCAGGCGCGCAGGTCGCCCTCCGTCCGGATGACCTCCTCGACCGCTCCCGGGCCCAGCGCGCGGACCAGTTCGTCCTCCAGGTCCGCCACGCAGACGAAGAAGCCGTCGGCCGGCGCTCCGGCCCGCTCCAGGCCTCGGTCGTAGAAGCCCCGCTCGTTCTCGTCGCACAGTCCCGTCAGCCGCAGGCCCAGGCCGGGCGGTCCGAGCAGGGCGGCGTAGCGGGCGATGTTCATCGCCCCGCCCATCGCGACCACGCACACGCCCTCCGCCGCGAGGTCCCGGCCGTGCCGCGCGGCCAGGGCCTCGACGGCCGCGGAGTCGCTCGGTCCTTCCAGGAGCACCGCCGTCCGCGGCCCCAGGGCCGCGGCCAGTTCCCTCGCCGCGGTCCCGGAACCGCCGTCCGCCCAGCGGCCGATCTCGTCCCGGAGCGCCCTCATGTCCGCCATGGGGAGAGTCTGCGCCTCCGCCGGCCGGTACGGCACCGAATATTCCGGGGCCCGCCGTTCCGGACGCGCTGTTCCGGGCCCGTGCGAGGACCCGGCGGTGGTCACGCCTCCCTGGGGGTCAGGCGGCAGCGGGCCGGGCCCGTCGCCTGGAGGGTGATCGCGGAGGTGAGGGGCACCTCGGTGTCGACGGCCTCGAACCCGTACCGCTGGAGGATCATCGCCAGGGCGATCACCGACTCCAGCATCGAGAAGTGCTGGCCGATGCAGGCGCGCGGGCCGCCACCGAAGGGGAACCAGGCGTAACGGGGGCGGGCGGCCTCCGCCTCGGGCGTGAAGCGGTCGGGGTCGAAGCGCTCGGCGTCCTCCCAGTAGTCCGGGTGGCGGTGGGTGACCCAGGGGGCCACGACGACGTCCGCGCCCGCCGGGATGGCGACGCCGTTGATCTCGGTGGCGGCGACGGCGCGGCGGCCGATGACCGGGGCGGCCGGGAAGAGGCGCATGGCCTCCTTGAGCACCTGGGTGACGTAGGGCAGCGCGTCGAGGTCGGCGGCGCCGGGGGTGCGGCCGGCGAGGACCCGGTCGACCTCCTCCTGGGCCCGCTTCTGCGCCTCCGGGTGGAGGCCGAGCAGGTGGAGGGCGAAGCCGAGGGAGGTGGCGGTGGTCTCGTGCCCGGCGAGCAGGAACACGAGGACCTGTTCGCGCAGTTCGGTGGCGTCGAAACTGCCGTCCTCGGCGCTCTCGGCCCCGACGAGGAGGGTGAGGAGGTCGTCTCCCCCGTCCGTCGCCCGGCCGGAGTCCCGGCGTTCGGCGATGATGCGGTCGCAGACGTCGTACAGCGCCCGGTGGACGGCGGCGGCCCTGCGGTTGCCGGGGGTGGGCCAGTCGCGGGGGACGTTGAGGGGGGAGTAGCCGCGGCGCAGGACGTACGCGCCGAGTTCGGGGAAGCTGCGTTCCACGATCTCCACGGCCGTGTCGACGTCCGTGCCGAAGAGGATGCGGGCGACGGCGCGCAGGGCGAGCCGGGCCATCTCCTGGAGGACGTCGACGGATTCGGCTCCGCCGTCCCGCCACTCGCCGGTGAGGGTGGTGACCTCGGCGGCGACGGCCGCGGCGTAGCCGTCGACGCGGCGGCGGGTGAAGAGGGGCTGGACGAGCCGGCGCTGACGGAGGTAGTCCTCGTCCTGGCTGGTGAGGAGGCCGTTGCCGAAGGACTCGCGGACCTCCTGGTAGAAGGCGTTGTCCTTGCGGAAGTTGGCCGACTCCCCGGCGAGGACCTGCTGGGCGCCCTCGGCGGAGAAGACCCCGTAGACGGTGGTGCGGATGCCGGGCGGTCCCGCGGTGATCCGGACGACGTCCCCGTGCTCGCGCCGGGCGCGCAGGAAGGTCGCCAGGGAGTCGTTCTTGAGGTCGAACATGGAGCCGAGCAGCGGGAATCCCGCGAGCTCGGGCGCTTCGGTACCGGTGGTGGTGGCCATGGACGGTTCCCCCTCGATCGTCGTCTGCCGGTGATTCTCCCCCAGGAAGTGACCGACGGGTAGGGACGGTTGGGCAGCGGGCCGTGTCCGGGCCGTCGGCGTGGAACGGTCGTCTGTCAGTGGCGTCTGGGAAGCTCGTGCCATGGACCGAACCGCACCGCCGGAGCGCCCCGGGCGTTCCGAGCGCCCCGAGTTGACCCTGCAACTGACCATCGACTGCGCGGACCCGCAGCGCCTCGTGCCCTTCTGGCTGGAGGCCCTGCGGTACGTCCCCGATCCGCCGCCCGTCGGCCACGCCACCTGGCGGGCGTACTGGGAGGCCATCGGCGTCCCGGAGGAGGAGCTGGGCGGGGACGCCGGGGAGCTCCCGGAGTCGATCGTGGACCCGAAGGGCACGGGCCCCCGAATCTGGTTCCAGCGCGTCCCGGAGCCGAAGACCGTCAAGAACCGCGTCCACCTCGACCTCAAGGTCGGCGGCGGCCGCGAGGTCCCGCTCGCGCTGCGCCGCGAGCGGGTGGACGGCGAGGTGGCCCGGCTGACGGCGATCGGCGCGACCGTCCTGTACGCGATGGACCGGCCGAACGGCATGGACTACTACGCGGTGGTCCTCCAGGACCCGGAGGGCAACGAGTTCTGCCTCGTCTGACCGGCCGGTGAGGGAGGGATCCTCGCCGTCGCGGCGGACGGCGGTGCCCGTTCCGTACCCTGGCGGCATGCGCATGCGTCCCACTCTGAGCTGGACCCCCGCCGAGGACCTGCCGCCGGGCACCACGGATCCGGAGCCGGTCGCCGACGCGCTGGGGGCCGGCGGCGTGCTGGTGCTCAGCGGGGCGGGCCTCTCCACCGAGTCGGGCATTCCCGACTACCGGGGCGAGGGCGGGAGCCTGAGCCGGCACACCCCGATGACCTACCAGGACTTCACCGCCAGTGCCCCGGCCCGGCGCCGCTACTGGGCGCGCAGCCACCTGGGCCGGCGCACCTTCGGCCGCGCCCGCCCCAACGCCGGGCACCGGTCCGTGGCCGCCTTCGGGCGGCACGGCCTGCTCTCGGGCGTGATCACCCAGAACGTCGACGGTCTGCACCAGGCCGCCGGCAGCGAGGGCGTCGTGGAGCTCCACGGCAGCCTGGACCGGGTCGTCTGCCTCTCCTGCGGCACCTTCAGCCCGCGCCGTGACCTCGCCCGGCGGCTGGAGGAGGCCAACCCGGGCTTCGATCCGGTGGCGGCCGGGATCAACCCGGACGGCGACGCCGACCTCACCGACGAGCAGGTCGGGGACTTCCGCGTGGTGCCCTGCGCGGTCTGCGGCGGCGTCCTCAAGCCGGACGTGGTGTTCTTCGGCGAAGCCGTGCCGCCGGCGCGGGTCGAGCACTGCCGCGAGCTGGTCCGCGGGGCGACCTCGCTGCTGGTACTGGGCTCCTCGCTGACGGTGATGTCCGGGCTCCGGTTCGTCCGTCAGGCGGCCCAGGACGGGAAGCCGGTACTGATCGTCAATAGGGATCCGACCCGGGGCGACCGGCACGCCGTCACCCGCGTCGCGCTCCCCCTGGGGGCGGCCCTCACCGACGTGGCCGACCGCCTCGGCATCCCCGTCGACGACGGGGACTGAGGGGGCGGTGCCCACGGGTACGGGCCCGGGGCGCGGTCGTCTCCCTCCGCGCCCCGGACCGACGGCGGCACCGCGGATCAGCCCTCTCGGCGGGCGGCCCAGACGGTCCGCTCGGTGCGTACGCCGAGGTCCTCGCGCCGCAGGATGCTGTGGGGCCCGTCGGTGTCGAGCAGCCGGTCGAGCGCGGCGAGGTCCTCGGGCGGGAGCAGGTCGGCGACGCCGTGCCGGATGCGCCGCAGGCCGCCGAGGGCGTACGCGCCGACCGTGTCGTCGCGGGAGGCCTCGATGTTCACGGTGACCGTGCGTTCCCCGTCGAGGGCGAACCCGGCGTCGGCGAGCATCGGCCCCCAGTCGGCGCCGCGGTGCGGCACGTGCTCGGTGTGGAAGCGCTCGCTGGCGGTGTGGCAGCGCTCTTCCAGACCGGGCCGCTCCTCCGGGGCGTCCTCGGGCAGGAAGCGGGGGAACCCGGCCAGTTCGACCACCGCGAACAGTCCGCCGGGGGCGAGGAGGCCGTGGACCTGGCGCAGGGCGCGGTCGGGGTGGCGCATGTGGTGCAGGG
Source organism: Streptomyces sp. NPDC088915 (assembly GCF_044749825.1). Classification (NCBI taxonomy): domain Bacteria; kingdom Bacillati; phylum Actinomycetota; class Actinomycetes; order Kitasatosporales; family Streptomycetaceae; genus Streptomyces; species Streptomyces sp. NPDC088915. The sequence goes on along the minus strand of NZ_JBIVIR010000015.1, from coordinate 60,637 downwards.
AGGCCGAGGCCCACACCAGGTCGGGGGTGCCGAGGTCGGGCCAGTCGACCAGGTCGAGGTCGGCCTGCACGGTGCGCACGCGTTCCTCCACGCCCCTGGCGCACGCCTTCTCCCTCAGCCGCTGGAGGTGCGCGGCCGAGGAGTCGACGGCGGTGACGTGGGCTTCGGGGAAGCGGTCGAGGAGCGCGAAGGTGCCCGCTCCCGTGCCGCCGCCCAGGTCCACGATCTCGCGCGGGGGCGTCCGGACGGGGAGCCAGGAGACGAGGTCGGCGAGGTGCTCGGCGAGGACTTCCGCGTCCAGGTCGAGGAGCTCCGCCTGGTCCTCCGCGCTGCGAGAGCGACTGTGGGAGTGGCCGTGGGGGGCGTCGTGGCCGTGGGAATGGCCGGCGGAGGCGTCGTGAGCGTGGGAGGGGAGGTGTGCGTGGGTCATGGCTCCACGCTAGGACGGCCATGCGCGTGCGGCACGACTTCATTCCGTTTACGCAAGGAGATCGTCCCGTCCGCTGCCCGAGGCGCAAGACGCGGCCGTCCGTGCCGCCTCACCGGCCGGGCGGCTCCCGGGTTTCGCGGTCGCCGTTGTCGCGCTGGTGGCCGCGGCGGGCGTCGCGGTCGAAGATGCCCAGGACCTCGCAGGGCCCCCCTTCCGCGCCGATCGCGTGCGGCATCATCGTCGGGAACTCCGCCGCCTGGTTGGTCTCGATGCGGAAGCGGCGGTGCCCCAGCATGAGGGTCGCGGTGCCGGACAGGACCACGAGCCATTCCCGTCCCGGGTGCGCACGCATGCGGGAGGGGTTGTCCGGCGGTGGGTCGGTCATCCGCTGGCGTATGACGGTCATGCCCGGCTCGCCCTTGATCGGCCAGCGCATCTGCCCGCGCGCGCCGTCGATCATCGGGCTGATGACGACGTCGTCGGCGGCGGTCTCCACGAGCTGGTCGAGCGTGGTGTCCAGGGCTCGGGCGAGGACGACCAGCTGGTCGAGGGCCAGACGGCGCTGACCGTTCTCGATGCGGCTGAGGGAGGACTGGCTGAGCCGGGCGCGGGTGGCCAGCTCCTCCAGGGACCAGCCCTGCGCCAACCGCAGGGCGCGGATCCGCTTGCGCACCAGGCCGTCCAGGTCCTCGTCCTCTTGCCTCATGGGCAACAGCGTATGCCCTCACCGCAAGGAGTGGTCGGCGCCCTTTCCTGGCACGGCTACGGGGGGCCGGAGCGGCGCTGGTCGCTCTCCTCGCGGAGGGCGGCGGTGCGGTGGGTGAGGGTGCCGACCCGCTCGGCCAGGTCCGGGTGGCGGGGGGCGAGGTGGCGGTGGGTGCGGGCGAGGGGTTCCAGGAGCAGGGCCGGGTCGTCGTCCGCGAGGGCTTCGCCGAGGTCGCGCCGGAGGGCGGCGGGGAGGGCGTCGAGGGCGGTGATCTGACCGGCGAGGCGGCGCAGGTCGGCCGCGTTCCCCCGGGCCCAGGTGGTGACGGTGCGGTCGGCGGCGCGGCGGTCGCGGGTGGCCTGGACGCGCTGCTCCCCGGTGGCGCCGGGATTGCCGGGGCGCACCCGCAGATAGCGGCGCTCGGCCGCCTGCCGGCTGGTGACCCCGAGGGGGCGGGCGAGCTCGGCCCAGCTGGCGCCCGCGTCGCGCGCGGCCTCGATGAGGCCGGGCTCCCAGCCGGCGAGCTGCTCGCGCAGTTCGCGCAGGAGCAGGAGCGCGGCGAGCGCCTCCTCGGAGGAGGTTCTCGAAGGGTCGCCCCGCCCGCCCGAGGCGTCCGGCGCGTCCGGTGCGCCCGGCCCACCCGGCGCGTCCGCGGACCGGGCCCTCCGCACGGTTTCGTCCATCGCGGCGAGGGCCGTGAGAGCTGCGTGGAAGGTGACGGGAAGGTCGGCTCCTGTCATGGGATCACATCCTTTCCCCTTGTCGTCTTTCCGTTGACGATGGACTTGTCGTCCATCCGTTGACATGTTACAACGGTGTCAGGTGAAGCGCATTGGCAGTCACTGCCTGATCCCACTTGGAGGTGTTTCGCGATGTTGATGCGCACCGACCCGTTCCGCGAGCTCGACCGCCTCACGCAGCAGATGCTGGGCACGAGCGGCACGTGGTCCCGTCCTTCCGCGGTCCCGATGGACGCCTACCGCGAGGGCGACGCGTATGTGATCGTCATGGATCTGCCCGGGGTGTCGACGGACGCGATCGACATCGACGTCGAGCGGAACATGCTGACGGTCAAGGCCGAGCGCCGGCCCGTCCCCAAGGCCGACGACGTCCAGATGGAGCTGTCCGAGCGGCCCCTCGGTGTCTTCTCCCGGCAGCTCATGCTGGCCGACACCCTCGACACCGAGAAGATCACGGCCGACTACGAGGCCGGCGTCCTCACCCTGCGGATCCCGATCGCCGAGCGCGCGAAGCCCCGCAAGATCGCCATCGGCCGCGGCGACGGCCGCAAGCAGATCAGCGGCTGAGCCGCCGCGAGACCGGAGCGGGGGACGGAAGCCCGTCTCCCCTCCCCCGCTCCCCCGTCACCTCTCCTCGCTCCCGCTCCCCGTCGCTCCGCCTCCCCACCCGAAGGAAGGGGCCGTGATGAGACCGCGATGGCACACGTTCCTCGACCACGTCCGGGAACGCGGCGACTACGACACGCCCCAGGAAGCCGAACGGGCCGCCCGCGTCGTACTGGCGCTGCTCGGCGCCCATCTGGTCGGCGACGTGCGGGCCGCGCTCGCCGCCCGCCTCCCGGAGACCTTCGCCGTCGTCCTGCTCAACCCCCTCCAGGCCGCCGAACCGCTCTCGCCGGAACGCTTCGTGCGCGCGACGGCCGCCTGGATCGAGGGAGCCACCGAGCGGACCGCGGCCTGGGACGTCAGCGCCGTCCTCAGCGTCGTCGCCGACGCCGCCGGGGAGGACCTCACCGGCCAGCTCCTCCTCCAGCTCCCGCCCGGTTACGACCTCCTCTTCGGCCGGCCGCACCTCTCCCGGTGAGTCCGGCCCACCCCGTCGAAACCCGTCCGCTCCGCCCGGCCCCGCCGGGCCCGAAGAGAACGGCGATACACACGATCATGACCCTCCGGACCGAGACGACGACCCCCCTGTCCCCCACGGCCCCCGCGCCCCGGCCCGCGTCGGCACCCGCGTCGGCACCCGACGGAGTCTCCTACTCCGGCCTGCTCGAACGGGTCCGCTACGAAGGCGCCTATCCCACCCGCGAGCGGGCCGAGGAGTCCGTGAGCGCCGTGCTTGCGGCCCTGGGACGGCAGCTCGTCGGTGACGAGCGGGTCGAGCTCGCCGCCCGCCTCCCCGTCGAGGCGGCCCTGACCTTCACCGCCCAGGTGCCCGCCACCACCCCCCTCACCGGCTGGGAGTTCGTCAAGGACCTGGCCCGGCGCACCGGCGGCAGCCCCGCCACCACCCGCTGGGACGTCGGCGCCGTCCTCGCCCCCGTGGCCCGGCTGGCCGGTCCCGAGCTCGTCGACCGCATCGTCGACCAGCTCCCCTCCGGCTACGCCCTCCTCTTCGGCAGGGCCGAACTCCGTCCGCCCCGGAGCACGACGCGCACGACCCGTACGGCCCACGCGGCTCGTACGGCCCGGCCCTTCGCGGACCGGGGAGCCGCATAGGGGTTCCCCGGAAACGTCACCCGAACGAGGGGTGTGGCCGTCCTGCCCCGTTCCGCTGGAGCCGACCGGGTAAGTATGATCAAGCGATGTCTGACATGACCGAGACCACGCCCGGCTGGCTGTCCACGGACGACCTGGAGATGGCCAGGGCCCACATGCCCATCCTGTACGTCGAGGCCGTGCCCGTGCGCGTGGACGACAGCGGCGAAGTCACCAGCGTCGGACTGCTCCTGCGCATAGGCGCGGACGGAACGATCAGCCGCACCCTGGTGTCCGGCCGTGTCATGCACCACGAGCGGGTCCGTGACGCGCTGCTGCGCCACCTGGAGAAGGACCTCGGCCCGGTGGCCCTCCCCCGGGTGCCCGCCTCCCTGCAGCCCTTCACCGTCGCCGAGTACTTCCCCACGGCGGGCATCACCCCGTACCACGACCCCCGTCAGCACGCGGTGTCCCTCGCCTACATCGTGCCGGTGACCGGCGACTGCCGACCCCGCCAGGACGCCCTCGACCTCGTCTGGTTCAGCCCGCAGGAAGCGGCCTCCCCTGCCGTGCAGGGCGAGATGCCGGGCGGCCGGGGAGTACTCCTCAAGCAGGCCCTCGCGCACGTCGGGCACACCTACTGAGGCCGTCCTCCCACGGCCGCGGGGCGGTGTGACCGCGGCGGGACGGCATCCGGTCCGAACCGGGGCGGGGTACCGCGTGGCACCGCCCCGGTGACGGCCCCGCGTGCTTACGGTGCCCCCATGACGACAGAACCGGAAGGGGACCGGGCCGGATCGGCCGACGTCCGCGCGGCCCGGGCGGCCATCGAGTCCTATCTGAGCCGTACGGGTACGGGCGAGAAGCCCCCGGAGGACGCCCGGGAGGGCGAGGGCGCCGACCCGGGCGACCGCCGCATCGACGACGCCACGGCGGAGCGCATCGCCCGCGAGGCCTGGGACGCGGTCCTCGCCGCCACGCCGCCCCCGCCCGACCCCGGCACCGACCCGGCTCCCGCACGGGGCGCCCGGGAACCCGCAGAGGTCACCGAACTGCGCGGGCGGGCGATCGCCGTCGCCCGCGGCCTGCACCAACTCGGCTACCACCTCGACGAGACGCTCCTGCCCGGCCCCGACATGGCCGCCGGTTAGCACGGGCCCGCCGACGGCGAAGACCGGCCCGCCGGCACCAGGGGCCGGCCCGTTCGGGTGGTCGCAGAACCTTCACACGAGCCGTCGCGCGTCGGACGCCGATCCGGGCACCCGCACGAGGAGCGAGGAAACGCGGTTCGGCGAGTCCGACGCGTTCGACGAGGAGGAAATGTGCCGTGGTTGCGATCGCCGTCCTGCTGCTCCCCCTGCTGGGACTGCTGCTGTTCCTCATGGACCGGGTCGAGGACCGGGTGATGGGTCCGCCGAGGGCCTCGCGCCACGCCGGCCGCCATCTCCGGCTGGTGAAGGCCCCCGGCCGGCCGGCCGCCGAACGCCGCCCGGCGCGGCACCGGTCGGTCCGCGGCGGGGCCGCGTCCGGGAGCAGGGCCGGCACGGACACCGGACGGGCCGACGCGGCCTGACGACGTGGGCTTATGCGCGCCGAGCGGGGGCACCCGCAGGGGCATGGTCACATCTCACCACGCAGGAGACGAAGAACGCGGCGGCGAGGCCGCGGAGCGCGCGACGCCGACGCCCGAGGAGGTCGGTCCGGGGCCCGAAGTCGAGCGGCGCGCGCCGGACGCCCCCACCGACCTGAAGGGCCGGTCCTGGCTCGGGGTCCTCAAGGGGTCGGTGCGGGAGTTCAAGGACGACGAGCTGACGGACCGCGCGGCCGCCCTCACCTACTACGGCATCCTGGCCCTCTTCCCGGCCATCCTGGTGCTCCTCTCGCTGCTCGGCATCAGCGGGAAGTCGACCACCGACCGGGTGATGGAGAACCTGCGGCAGCTCACCCCCGGCCCGGCCCGCGACATGCTGAACAACGCCGTGGAACAGCTCCAGGGGCAGGCCGGCACGGGCTCGGTCATGGCGATCATCGGCGTGGTGCTCGCCCTCTGGTCGGCGTCCGGCTACGTGGGGGCGTTCATCAGGGCGGCCAACCAGGTCTACGACATGCCGGAGGGCCGCCCGGTGTGGAAGCTCCTGCCCGTACGGGTCGGGATGACGGCCGTCCTGATGGTCCTCGCGGTGGTCAGCGCCCTGATCGTGGTGTTCACCGGCACCCTGGCGCGCCAGGCCGGGACCGCGCTCGGCATCGGTGACACCGCGCTGACGGTGTGGTCGATCGCCAAGTGGCCGGTCCTGGTCCTGCTGGTGTCGGCCATGATCGCGCTGCTGTACGGGGCCAGTCCCAACGCCAAGGTCAAGGGGTGGAAGTGGATCACCCCCGGCAGTTTCCTGGCCCTGCTGATCTGGATGCTCGCCTCCGCCGGGTTCGCCCTGTACGTCAGCCAGTTCGCCTCGTACAACAAGACGTACGGCACGATGGCCGGCGTCATCGTCTTCCTGGTCTGGCTCTGGATCAGCAACCTCGCCCTGCTCCTGGGGCTGGAGTTCGACGCCGAGACGGTGCGGCAGCGGGCCGTGCTCGGCGGGATGCCGCCGGACCAGGAGCCGTACACCGAGCCGCGGGACACCCGCGCCTGGGACGAGGAGGACGTGCGCCGGTTCGAGGGGATCGAGCGGGACGCCGGGGACCGGCGGTCGCCCGGTGACACGCCGGGGAAGCAGGCGTAGGGCGGGGTCCGGTCCCGCTCCGATGGACCACCCCGAGTGCATGAACCCCCTGAAGCGGGTCAGATGCGACGCATGAGGACAGGAGAACGCGGGCCCGCGCCCGGCACCGTCGTCGTGGTCACGGGCGCGTCGAGCGGGATCGGACGCGCCGTGGCACGGGCGTTCGCCGAGTGCGGCGCGCGCCTGGTCGTCACCGCCCGCAGCACGGACGCCCTGGCGGAGGTGGCGCGCGAGTGCACGGCCGCGCACGCCCGGGCCGAGGCGGCGGCCGTCCCCGCCGACGTCACGGACGAGGCCGCGACGGCCAGGGTCGCCCGGGCGGCGCTCGACCGGTACGGCCGGATCGACGTCTGGGTGAACGCGGCCGGGGTCGGCGTCCTGGGCCGCCTCGACCAGGTGCCGTCGGACGACGTGCGGCGGCTGTGGGAGGTCAACGTCCTGGGCGTGTTCCACGGGCTGCGGGCGGCACTGCCCGCGATGCGCCGCCGGGGCCGGGGCGTGATCGTCAACGTCTCGTCCCTGCTCGGGGGCGCCGTCGAGGCGCCCTACCAGGGTCCCTACGCGGCCTCGAAGGCCGCCCTGATCACCCTCGACGAGGTGCTGCGCCAGGAGCTGGCGCTCTCCGGGGACCACGGGGTCGCCGTCTGCACCGTCCTTCCGACCGGCGTCGACACCCCCTTCTTCCAGCACGCGGCCAATCGCACGGGCCGTCGTGTGCGGTCCCTGCCGGCCGTCGCCACCCCGGAGCGGGTCGCGGCGGCCGTCGTGCGCGCGGCGGTCCGCCCCCGGCGGCGCGTGGTCGTCGGACCGGGTGCGCGGCTCCTGCCGGCCGCCCACGCCCTGGCGCCCGGTCTGGTGCGGCGCGCGATCCGGCGGCGTACCGAGAAGACGTACTTCGGCGGCCCGGGCACGGCCCCGGACACCGCCGGAATCCTCCACGACCCGTCCGGGGACACCGCGGCGGTGTCCGGCGGCCGGCACGCGCGGCTCCGTACGGCGGGGCGCCGGGCCGCCGCCCTGGCCGCCGGGGCCGGAGTGGTGGCCGGCGCCCTCCGCGTCCGCTCCCGGCGTCCGCTCCGGCTTCCCTCCTGATCTCCCTCCCGGCTTCCCTTCCGACGTTCCTCCTGACTTCCCTTCTGACCTCCCTCCCGACTTTCCTCCTGAGGAGATCGCAGCCATGGCACAGTGGAACCGCCTCGTCGAGGCCACGCCCGAGGACGTCTGGTCGGTCCTGAGCGACGGCCGGCTGTACTCGCGGTTCGTGGTCGGCACCCACGACACGTGGGAGGAGGACGGGGACTGGCCCGCCCCCGGCGCGGAGCTGGGATACGTGCTGAAGCTCGGGCCGAAGTCGTACCGGGGCCGCACCACCTCCCGGATCTGCGAGCCGGGCCGCCGCCTGGAACTGGAGGCGAAGACCGACCTGGGCACCGCCCGCATCGCCTTCCGCCTGGTGCCGTGGGGCGGCGACACCCTCGTCATCGTCGACGAGCACCCCCTCCGGGGCCCCGCGGCGCGCTGGCACAACGCGGCCGTCGACACGCTGACGCGCTGGCGGCACCGCGGGATGCTGGCGCGCCTGGAGGAGCTGGCCGTCGCCCGGGCCCGGGAAGCGGGCCGCGGGCAGGGAGCCCGGCCGTGACGGCGCCCGACGCGGTGGTCATCGGCGCCGGACCCAACGGCCTGGTGGCGGCCAACCTCCTCGTCGACGCCGGATGGCACGTCGTCGTCCTGGAGGCCCGGGACGAGCCGGGCGGGGCCGTGCGCAGCGACCGGGGCGTCCACCCCGACTACGTCCACGACACGTTCAGCGCCTTCTACCCGCTCGCCGCCGCGTCGCCGGTGATCCGGGACCTGGCGCTCCACCGGTACGGCCTGCGCTGGAGCCACGCCCCGGCCGTCGTGGCCCATCCGCTCGCCGACGGGCGCTGCGCGGTCCTCGAACGCGACGTCCGGGAGACCGCCGCGTCGGCGGCCGGTTTCGCCGCGGGCGACGGCGCGGCCTGGGAGCGGCTGCACCGGCTCTGGCGCGGTGTCGCCGACGACCTGATCGGGTGTCTGTTCACCCCGTTCCCGCCGGTACGGGCGGGGGCGCGGCTCCTCGCCCGGACCGGTCCGAACGACGCGCTGCGGCTGCTGCGCACGATGCTCCTGCCCGCCCGTCGCTTCGGCGAGGAGAACTTCGCGGGCGACGGCGGGAAGCTGCTGATCGCCGGGAACGCGCTCCATGCGGACCTGGGCCCCGAGTCGGCCCTCGGCGGCGGCTTCGGCTGGCTCATGAGCATGCTCGGTCAGGACCACGGCTTCCCCGTGCCGGTGGGCGGTGCGGGCCGGCTCACCGACGCGCTCGTGGCCCGGCTGCTCGACCGGGGCGGCGAGCTGCGCTGCGGCCGTCCCGTGGCGCAGGTCGTGGTCCGCGGCGGGCGGGCGGTCGCCGTCCGCACCGAGGACGGCACCGAGGTCCCCGCGCGGCGGGCGGTCCTCGCCGACGTCCCGGCGCCCCTGCTGTACGAGCGGCTCGTCGGAGAGGAGCACCTGCCGCCGCGGCTCCGCGCCGAGCTGCGCCGCTTCCAGTGGGACTTCTCCACGGTCAAGGTGGACTGGGCGCTCGACCGTCCGATCCCCTGGACCTCCGAGGGCGCGCGGCGCGCCGGGACCGTGCACGTCGCCGAGGGCATGGACGCGCTCACCCGCTTCGCCGGGCAGATCGCCATGCGGCAGGTGCCGGAGGTGCCGTTCACCGTGCTCGGGCAGATGACCACGGCGGACCCGAGCCGCTCCCCCGCCGGTACGGAGTCGGCGTGGGGCTACACGCACGTCCCGCAGCACATCCGGTCCGACGCCGGGGAGGACGACATCCGCGGACGCTGGGACGAGCGCGAGAAGGAGGCGATCGCCGACCGCGTCGAGGCGGGCATCGAGCGCTTGGCGCCCGGGTTCCGCGCCACCGTCCGCGCCCGGCGGGTGCTGGCGCCGCCCGACCTGGAGCGGCTCAATCCGGCCCTGGTGGGCGGAGCCGTCAACCAGGGCACCACCAATCTGCACCAGCAGCTCGTCTTCCGCCCCGTACCGGGCACCGGGCGGCCGCGCACCCCGATCCGCGGCCTCTACCTCGCCTCCGCCACGGCGCACCCGGGCGGCGGCGTCCACGGGGCCCCCGGCGCCAACGCGGCCCGCGCCGCCCTCAGGGGCCCGCACCTCCCCCGGCGGCGCCGCTGAGGCGGTGCCGGGGGCGCTCGGGTGCCGTACGGGGCAGTAGGTGGTGTGCCGGCAGAGGGAGAGGGGCGGACCGCCGCCACAGGGGCGGGCCGGGGCCCTCCGCCCCGCCTCACGAGGAGGGACCGCCATGGCGTTCTTCGTCCACGCCGTCGTCCCGGGAGTCACCACGGAGCAGTACGACAAGCTCAACGCCGCCCTCCAGCAGACGCCCGGCGTCTTCGACGGCTGCCTGGTCCACGCGTGCGTGTCGACGGACGACGGGCTGGAGGTCTTCGACATCTGGGAAACCGAGCAGCAGATGAACGCGTTCGCCGAGAAGATGACGCCCGTCGCCACCGAGCACGGCTGGCCGGATACGGGCATCGCCCCGCGCGTCATGCGCGTCCACCACCACTGGGTCCCCGGCGCGACCGGCTGACCTGCGCCTTCGGGGCGGCTCCGGGCCGGAGCCGCCCCTTTTCACGTCCTCTCTCACGCGTCTCGCGAGAAAAATCGGGAAAACCTCGGCGGGTGATGTCGAGATCCCGTGCCCCGCTCCGTCCCCGGGGTGAACGCGACCACAATGGGTCGCACGCCCTTCGAGGAGAGGTCACCATGGCCAAGTACCTGCTGCTGAAGCACTACCGAGGCGCCCCGGAGCCGGTCAACTGCGTGCCGATGGACCAGTGGACGCCGGAGGAGATCTCGGCGCACATGCGGTACATGAACGACTTCGCGGACCGGCTGCGGGAGAGCGGGGAGTTCGTCGACGGCCAGGCGGTCGCCCCGGAGGGGGCGTGGGTCCGCTACGACGGCGAGGGCCGCCCGCCGGTCACCGACGGTCCGTTCGCCGAGACCAAGGACCTCATCGCCGGCTGGATGGTGATCGACGTCGACGGCTACGAGCGTGCCGTGGAGCTGGCGGGCGAGCTGTCGGCCGCGCCCGGGGCGGGCGGGAAGCCGATCCACGAGTGGCTCGAGGTGCGCCCCTTCCTGACCGCCCCTCCCACCACCACGGAGTGGTGCCACTGATGGACGAAGCCCTGCTCAGGGGCCTCGTCCCGGGTGCCCTCGGGATCCTCGTCCGCCGCGGAGCCGACTTCGCGGCGGCCGAGGACGCCGTACAGGACGCGCTGGTCGAGGCGGTCCGCGTCTGGCCGGCCGGTCCGCCGCGGGATCCGAAGGGCTGGCTGGTCACCGTGGCCTGGCGCCGGTTCCTCGACGCGACCCGGGCGGACACCGCCCGCCGCCGGCGCGAGGACCTCGTGGAGGAGGAACCGGCCCCGGGACCCGTGTCCGCCGTGGACGACACGCTCCGGCTCTACTTCCTGTGCGCCCACCCGTCGTTGACGCCGTCGTCGGCGGTCGCGCTCACGCTGCGCGCCGTGGGCGGGCTGACCACGCGCCAGATCGCCGAGGCCTACCTGGTGCCCGAGACGACCATGGCGCAGCGCATCAGCCGGGCCAAGCGCACGGTCTCCGGCGTGCGCCTCGACCGGCCCGGCGACGTGGCCACCGTGCTGCGCGTGCTCTACCTCGTCTTCAACGAGGGGTACTCGGGCGACGTCGACCTCGCCGCCGAGGCGATCCGGCTCACCCGGCAGCTCGCGGCCGTGATCGACCATCCGGAGGTGTCGGGGCTGCTCGCCCTGATGCTGCTCCACCACGCCCGGCGCGCGGCCAGGACCGCGCCCGACGGCAGCCTGGTGCCGCTCGCCGAGCAGGACCGGGGCCGGTGGGACACGGGCGTGATCGCCGAAGGCGTCGGGATCCTGCAGGCGGCCCTTGCCCGCGGCCGGCTGGGCGAGTTCCAGGCCCAGGCCGCCGTCGCGGCGCTGCACGCCGACGCGCCCACCGCGGAGGAGACGGACTGGGTGCAGATCGTCGAGTGGTACGACGAGCTCGCGCGCCTGACGGACAGCCCGGTCGTCCGGCTCAACCGCGCGGTGGCGGTCGGCGAGGCCGACGGGCCGCGGGCCGGCTTGGCGGCGCTCGCGGCCCTGGACGGTGCGCTGCCCCGGTACACGGCGGTGGAGGCGTACCTCCACGAGCGCGCCGGTGACACGGCGACGGCGGCCCGGCTGTACGCGGAGGCGGCCCGCAAGGCGCCCAACCTGGCCGAGCGGGACCACCTGACGCGCCGGGCGGCCCGGCTCAACACCGACCGGGGCCGCTGAGGCCGCCTGAGCCGCCGGTGGGGCACGTTCCGGGGCCGGAGGGCCGTCGCGGTGCGGTGTCCCCGGGCGCGTCCGGCCCCGTGCATGAACCCGGGCGGCGGTGGGCAGCCGCCCCTCTGGCGGCCGGGGCCCTGGCGGCCGTGCGGGTCGCCGTCGGGCGGGTGGCCGGTGGAGCCGAGCGAGGCGCCGCCGGTGCCCGGCGGCGAGCGGCACGTCGTGCGGTTCGCGGAGGCGGACGATGAGCTTTCCCCTGCCCGACAGCGTCGATGCCCTCAAGGACATGATCGGCCGCGAGGTCACCTCCCTGCGTGCGGCGGTGCGCCGGAACACGGAGCGTCCGCCGGGCGCGCCGGCCGGTACCGACCGGACGTCGCCGGTGCGGTCCCTGGCGGTGCTGCCGCCCTCCGCGGGGACAGGCGAGGCGTCGCCGTGCCTGTGCGGCAGCCACGAGCCGGGCGCCCGCGGGACCTGTTCGGTCCTCGCCGCGATCCCGGCCTCGGCCGTGCTGCTCGAACCGCTGTGGAACGAGTCGGGCGGCATCCCGGACTTCCGGATCGTCGCCGGCAACCGCATCCGGTCGGCCGACTGGCTGGAAGAGCCGGACCACCAGGTCGGGCAGCGTTTCCTGGAGGCGCGGCCGGGCGCGGCGGACTCGGGCCTGCTCGCCGCCCTGACGGACGTGGTGGGCACCGGCAAGCCCCTGAACGGGCAGGTGGTGGACTACACGGAGCAGCGGCTCGGGCGGATCCACCGGACCCCGCTGCTGTACACCGCCGCCCGGTGCGGCGAGCAGCTCCTCGTGACGTGGCGGCCGCTGCAGAGCACGGCCGAGATGATGACGATCGACGCGCAGTTCATCGCCTCGATGGGATGGGGGAACTGGGACCTGCTCTCCGGGAAGGTGACCTGGTCGGAGGGGCTCAGCCGGATCCTCCACGCCGACGTGCGCATGCCGTGGTCCCTGGAGCAGTTGTGCGACGCGCTGCTGCCGGACGACCTGACGGCGTTCGCCGAGTTCCTCACCTCGGTCCTCGCGGGCGAGGAGCCCGCCTGGACCCGGATCCGTTTCGTGGTGCTCGGCGAGGTGCGCACGCTCGACCTCCTGGGGCGGCCGGCCACCGGGACGGACGGCAGGGCCTGGGCCCTCAACCTGGTGGCCCGCGACCTCACGCCGCAGATCCGGAGTCGGCGGCGGCTGGCCGAGACGGAGCGGGAGACGGACCTGCTGCGGCGGCAGACGGAGGCGGAGCGGAGGATCGCGGACACGCTGCGCGAGGCGATCCTCCCGACGCACTCGGAGGCGCTCGCGGCGGTCGGCCTCACGGTGGCGGCCTCCTACCGGCCGGCCGAGCCCGACGCGGCGGTGGGCGGCGACTGGTACAAGTGCCGGCTGCTGCCGGACGGCCGGGTGCTCGTGGCGATCGGCGACGCGTCGGGGCACGGTCTGGAGGCCGTGGCGCGGATGGCGCAGCAGCGGCACGCCCTGGCGGGCCTCGCGCAGACGGGCGCGTCCGCCGGGGAGATCACGACCTGGCTGAACGAGCTGGTGTGCAGCGATCCGGCGGGGCAGACGGCGACGGTGGTGGTCGGCCACCTCGACGACGAGAAGGTCCTGCACTGGGCCGACGCCGGCCATCCCGCGCCGCTGCTGCTGCGCGACGGCCGCGCCGAGCCGCTGGAGGCCAAGCAGCGCGGTCCGCTCCTCGGCGCGCTGCCGGGATACGCGTACGAGACCTCGTCGACGCCGCTGCGCCCGGGCGACCTGCTGGTGCTCTACACCGACGGCATGGTCGAGCACCGGGGCGAGGACGTGGCCGTGGGGATCGCGCGGCTGGCGGACGCGGTGGCGGCCTCGTCGCTCCTGGAGCCGCGAGAGGTGGTCGACGCGCTGCTGGCCGATCCCGGGATCGCGGGCCACGAGGACGACGCGTGCGTCCTGGGGATCCGGGTGGACTGAGCACGCGGTACGGCGTGCCCGGCGGTGGGGTCGCTCCCTCGCGGGAGGACCGGGCGTGACGCCCCGCTCCCCTCGTCCGTTGAGCGGTCCGGGAGGACGTGTGCCCGTCGGACCGCCGGGGAAGGAGACGGTCCCCACGGCACCGGACGGCTCCGTGGCGTCCCCACCGGCCGCAGCGCGGCCCGTCTTCGCCGCCCTCCGGGGCGCCGCACCGATCGGAGAGAGATGACGACGACGCCTTCCGCACCCGACGGGTCTCCCGGCACGTCGATGACCGACGAGGAGTACGGGGCCCTGCGCGCCTCCGCCGCGCTGTGGGCCGGGACGTCCGTGCTGATCACCGACGAGCGCGGGCGGGTCCTGGTCCAGCGGGTCGACTACCGCCCCTCGCGCCTCCTGCCGGGCGGGGCCGTCGACAGGGGCGAGCCGCCCGCCCGGGCCGCCGCCCGGGAACTGTGGGAGGAACTCGGGGTGACGGCGGTCGTCGACCGGGGCCTCGCCGTCGACTGGGTCTCCGCCGACGCCTTCGGGGCGCCCGGGGTCATGCGGTTCCCCGGCGAGATCGTGCACGTGTACGACGGGGGCGTCTGGGACGAGGGGCGGATCGCCGCGATCCGGCTGCCGGGGCACGAGGTCGAGGCCGTGGAGTTCGTGGAGCCCGCCGACCTGCCCGGTCTGATGATCCCGGGCGACGCCCGCCGCGCCCTGTCCGCGCTGCGCGCCCGGATCAACGGCGGCGGCCCCGCGCTCCTGGAGGACGGCGTCCCGATCGCTCCCGGCGTCCTCGACCGGGTCGGCGCCCTGGGCACCGCGCGGGAGCGCCTCCACCACCCCTTCCGGCCCGGCCCCGTCCCGGACGGCCTGCCGCTCCACCGGTCGCGGGGCTGGCTGTTCGCCCCGGACGGACGGGTCCTCGTCCTCCTCGAGCCCGGCACCGGCGCGGCCCGGCTGCCCGGCGGCGCGCCCGGACCGGCGGACCGCGACGCCCCCTGGGCGGTCCCGGTCCGCGAGGCGGGCGGGACGGCGGCGGGCACGGCCGCCCGTCCCCTGTACCTCGGGCACCTCCTCGACCCGGCCGGGCCGTACGCGCTCGTCCGGTACGCCGCCGTCCTCACGCGTCTCGGTCCCCCTCCCGTCGATCCGGACACCGGCCGCGCGCCCGTCCGGGTCCTGGCCACTCCGGAGCAGGCGCTGGAGCTCTTCGACCGGGGTCCGCACGGGGCCGGGGAGCTCGCGGCCGTGCACCGGGTCCGCGAGTCCCTCGGCCTCCCCCGGGCCGACCGCCGGCCCGTCACCGAACTGCCCGGCTCCGTCTCCCTTTAGAGCTCCCCCAAAGCCCGTCCGAGGCCCTTGTCCGAAAGTGTGCGGCCGACGGCACTTCCGGTCCTGGTGCCGATCGGCCGCCCCCACCAAGATGGTTCACGGTTGAACAATCAAGAGCGGTGGGAGATTCGTGATGGGTGCGGGGCAGGTCGTGACGGTGTTCGGCGCGTACGGGCACACCGGGCGGTTCGTGGTGGCGGAGCTGCTGGAGCGGGGGTTCGTGCCGGTCCTGGCCGGGCGCGACGAGGGCAGGCTGCGGGCGCTCGCGGACTCCCGCCCGGGGCTCGGCGTCCGGCCGGCCACGGTCGACGACCCGGTCTCGCTCGACCGCGCGCTGGCCGGTGCGGACGCCGTGGTCAACTGCGCCGGTCCCTTCGCCACGACCGCGGGACCGGTGGTCGAGGCGGCGCTGCGCGCCGGGATCCCGTACGTGGACGTGGCCGCGGAGATCGAGGCCAACCTCGACACGTTCGCGCACTTCGCGGAGCGCGCCGCCGCGGCCGGCGTCCCGGTGGTCCCCGCGATGGCGTTCTTCGGCGGTCTCGGCGATCTGCTGGTCACGGCGGCGATGGGCGACCGGACGGAGGCCGACGAGGTGCACGTCGCGTACGGGCTGAGCGGCTGGCACCCCACCGCCGGGACCCGCACGGCGGGCGCGGTCTCCCGGGAGCGCAGGGACGGCCGGCGCGTGGTGTTCGAGGGCGGGAGGCTTCAGCACCGCGACGACGCCCCGCCGACCCTGGAGTGGACCTTCCCCGAGCCGCTGGGGGTCCGGTCCGTGATCGGGGAGTTCACCATGGCCGACGTCGTCACGGTCCCCAGCCACCTGGCCGTTGCCGAGGTGCGCACCTACATGACGGTCGAGGCGGCGCGGGACCTGGCCGCCCCCGACACGCCGGCGCCGGCCGCCGTCGACGAGCGCGGGCGGTCCGACCAGACGTTCCTCGTCGACGTCGTGGTGCGCTCCGGCGGGGAGGAGCGGCGGGCCGTGGCGCGCGGCCGGGACATCTACGCCGTCAGCGCGCCGCTCGCCGTGGAGGCGCTGGACCGCCTCCTCACCGGCCGGTCCGGGGCGCTCGGCGTTACCTCCGCCGGTGCGGCCTTCGACGCGCCCGCCTTCCTGCGCGCCCTGTCCCCGCACCTCTCGGTCGAGCTGCCCGGGTAGCCCTTCCGTCCCCACGCGTCGGCGCGTTTTCCGCGCCCGGGCGTTTCGAGGTGCCCTTTGCGGCCAGACGCGACATTGGAGGCATTCACGAACCGACGCGAGGAGGACAAGCGGGATGGCTAAGGTGTCGCATCTGCCCGGGCGGGCGGAGCACCAGTGGAACTGGCAGATGTCGGCCGCGTGCCGCGGCGTGGGCACCGAGGTGTTCTTCCACCCCGAGGGCGAACGGGGACCGGACCGCACGGCCCGCGAGGAGGCGGCCAAGGCCGTCTGCGCGACGTGCCCGGTGCGCGTCCGCTGCCTGGAGCACGCCCTCAGCGTGGCGGAACCCTACGGAGTCTGGGGCGGGTTGACGGAACAGGAACGCGAGGTGGCCCTGCGGAGCGGAGCCGCCGCGGCCTAGTGGGCACCCCGTCCGGCGGAGCAGGGGCCGGACGGACGAGGGGCGGGCCCCAAAACCGTGTGTTGGGGGCCCCCCCACGTCCCTCCGTGCCCAGCCCCGCGGCCATCCGGTCCGGGGGGGGTACGGTGCGGAGGGCGTCCCGGCGCGTCAGACGAGACGGCCGCCGAAAGGTCCGCCCAGGCCGTAGTACGTGCCCAGCTGCTCGCGGTAGGCCGGGTCGCCGAGGTGCGTCTCGCGGGAGAACTCCGGAGCGTCCTTGATCTGCTCCTTGGTCCGGTCCACGAAGATCTTCTGCTCCTCCGGGTCGATCCGGGTCACGGTGCTCGCCGGCAGCAGGACCTCCTTGCCGAAGATCCAGACCCCGGTGTCCACGACCAGATAGGCGTCGTCGACCTCGTCCGAGTGCTTGTCCACCTTCCCGATGGCGCCGTCGGACGCCTCGACCTTGTAACCGGTCAGGTCGGCGCCGGCGAGGTGCCCCGCGGTCGACCGGTAACTCCACGCGTGCTCGGTCATGCGTCACCAACTCCTCCGGTGGGGAAAGGACGGCCGGCGGTCCGCCGGCGTCCGGACTCCGCCTGCCCCGGTCCCCGCGACTCATTCGCGTGCCCCCGGGGGACGGCCGGACGGCTCCTGTCCGGCCGGAAAGCGGGATACGGGCCGGGCCCCCGGGTAGCCGAACCTCATGAACACCAGCGAGAACACCCCTCACCACCCCGTCCCCCCGTTCCCCGACCAGCAGCAGGAGCATCCCGGTTCGACCGAGCGGATGGACCCGCGGCCCGACCACGGCGAGGACTCCTACCGGGGCCACGACCTGCTCCTCGACCGGGCGGCGGTCGTCACCGGCGGGGACTCCGGGATCGGCAGGGCCGTGTGCCTGGCGTTCGCCCGCGAGGGCGCGGACGTCGTCTTCACCCACCTTCCCGAGGAGACGGAGGAGGCGAAGGAGACGGCGCGCCTGGTCCGCGAGGCGGGCCGCACGGCGGTTCCCGTCGAGTGCGACGTCCGCGACGAGGAGCAGTGCGCGGCCCTGATCGACCGGGCGGTGGACGAGCTGGGGCGCGTGGACGTCCTCGTCAACAACGCCGCGTACCAGATGTCCCAGCCCGACGGGATCGAGGCCATCACCACGGAGCAGTTCGACCGGGTGATGAAGACCAACCTGTACGGGATGTTCTGGCTCTCCCGCGCGGTCCTCCCCCACATGCCGCGCGGCGGGTCCATCATCAACACCACCTCGGTGCAGGGCTACCAGCCGAGCCCGCACCTCCTCGACTACGCGATGACGAAGGCCGCGATCGTCTCCTTCACCCACAGCATGGCGCAGCTGCTCGCCGAGCGCGGCGTCCGCGTCAACGGGGTCGCCCCGGGGCCCGTGTGGACCCCGCTGATCCCCTCGACGATGCCGGACGTGAAGGAGTTCGGCGGCCAGTCGCCCCTGGGGCGCCCCGCCCAGCCGGCGGAGATGGCGCCCGCGTACGTCTTCCTGGCCTCGCCCGGGGCGAGCTACATCACCGGGGAGATCGTCAACGCGACCGGCGGCACCCCCCTGCCGTAGGGCCGTTCCGTGGCCCGGGACGCGGAAGCCGTACGACCTCCGGGTCGTACGGCTTCCGCGTCGTGCGGGGTGGCGCGGCCGGTGTCACATGGGGGCGTCGGCCGCCGGGGGCCGGCCGGCCCTGCCGGGCGCTTCCCGGGCCTCGGGGTGCTCCCGCGTCCGGGTGAGGGGCAGGTGGTAGAGGGCGAACGCCTTGCCGATGACGGGCTGGGCGACGTTGCGGACGCGCACTCCGCCCGCCGTCATGCCGTGCTCGGTGCCCATGTGGGCGTGGCCGTGCACCGCGAGGTCGGCGCCCGCCCCGTCGATGGCCTCGGCCAGGAGGTAGCTGCCCAGGAAGGGGTAGATCTCGATCGGTTCGCCCGCGAGGGTGTCGGGGACGGGCGAGAAGTGGGTGAGGGCGATCCGCGCCTCGCAGTCGGCCAGCTCGGACAGGGCCTCGTGGAGGCCCTCGGCGGCCTTGCGCGTGGTGCGGACGAAGTCCTTCATCTCGCGTTCGCCGAACTCCCCGGCGCTGCGGCCCGCGAAGCCGCCGCAGAACCCCTTCGTACCGGCGATGCCGAGCCGGCCGCCGTCCACCGGCAGGACCGTCCGGTCGCCCTCCAGGACGGCGACGCCCGCGTCGGTGAGGACGCGCGCGATGTCCGCCTCCTGGTCGGAGTGGTAGTCGTGGTTGCCGAGGACGGCCACCACGGGGACGCCGAGGTCCCGGACCTCGTCCGCGACCACCTCCGCCTCGGAGACCGTTCCGTGCCGGGTGAGGTCCCCGGCGAGGAGGAGGACGTCCGCGCAGAGCGGCAGGGTCTCGAAGGAGGGGCGCAACAGGCCCCGGCAGTCCGGGCTCAGATGGATGTCGCCGACGGCCGCCACCCGGACGACGGCCCCGTCCTCGTGCTTCTCGGGGGCGGTCACAGCAGCTCCTCCGGGCGCTCGGGGGGATCGATGCAGGCGACCGTCAGGTCCGCGTGGACCGGCAGGCCGGCCAGTTCCGTCTCGGCGAGCCGGAGGATCTCCTCCCGGTGCACGGCCGTGGGGACGGTGCCCGTCAGGAGCACGGCGGTGCCGCGCGCCTCGACGCGCACCCCGAGCTCGGCCGTGTCCTCACGCGCGAGCCGCTCCCTGAACCGGGCGATCCGGTACTCGTTCTCGCCGGTGTCCATCGCGCTCCTCCGTCCTGTTCGTCCTGCCGGTGTGGGTCCCGGGGCGGCGCGCTCCGTGCGGGACGGCCGCCCTCACCGTCGCGTCTCCCCCGTCCCGTACGCACCATTCCTCCCCCGGCCCGCCGGGGAGTGGGCGGGGCCGCGCCGGGGCAATGGGAAGGGGTGCGACTGAGAACGAGTGATCCCGGGCGGCCCGGCTGGCGGCGCGTCCACCACGGCAGGGGTTTCCGGTACCTGGACGCGGACGGCGCCCCCTTGGGCGCGGAGGACCGGGACAGGGTGCTCGCGCTGGCGATCCCGCCCGCGTGGCGGGACGTCTGGGTCTGCCCGTGGCCCACGGGGCACGTGCAGGCCGTGGGGACGGACGCGGCGGGCCGCAGGCAGTACCTGTACCACGAGGAGTTCCGGCGCCGCCGGGAGGAGGCGAAGCACGAGCACGTGCGGGAGGTGGCCCGCCGGCTCCCCCGGCTGCGGCGGGCGGTCGAGCACGACCTGGACCTGCGCGGGCTGTGCCGCGACCGGGTCCTCGCCTGCACGGTCCGCCTGCTCGACCTGGGGTTCTTCCGGGTCGGCGGCGAGCGCTACCTGCGGGAGAACTCCTCGCACGGCCTCACGACCCTGCTGCGCGAGCACGCCCGCTGCGCGCGCGGGCAGGTGTCCCTCGACTACCCGGCGAAGTCGGGCGTCCGGCAGACGCGGAGCCTGGTGGACGGGCCGGCGCACGAGGTCGTCCGGGCGCTGCTCCGGCGGCGCGGCGGCGGTGGGCGCCTCTTCGCGTACTGGGAGGGCCGGGACTGGCACGACGTGCGGGCGGCGGAGGTGAACGCGTACCTGCGGGAGCGTTCCGGCGCCGACCTCACCGCCAAGGACTTCCGCACCTGGCACGCCACGGTGCTCGCCGCCGTCGCGCTGGGGGTGTCGGCCCCGGTGGCCGGGGAGTCGCGGACAGCGCGGTCGAAGGCGGTCCGGCGGGCCGTGTGCGAGGTCAGCGGCCACCTCGGCAACACGCCGTCGGTCTGCCGCGCCTCGTACATCGACCCGCTCGTCGTCGAGCGCTTCGAGGAGGGCGTCACCGTCGCCGGGGCGCTGGAACGGCTGGGCGAGGACGGCGGGTTCGGGCATCCGGCCACGCGGGGCGCGGTGGAGCGGGCGGTGCTCCGGCTGCTCGGCTGAACCGGTCGCGCACGCGGCGACGGCGAGCCGTCTCCGACAGGGCCGGACACCGGGTCGCGGCGTTCCGGCACGGGGCCTCAGGCTTCCGGATCCGCCCGGCCGGGCCGGTCGTACGCGGGCTCGCGCTCGGACGCGTCGTGGAGGGACAGGGCTCCGGCGAGGTCGAGGTCGGCGACGGTGCCGTGCGCCCCGGCGCGGACGAGCAGCACCGCGCCGAGTGCGGTGCTCCAGAACGTCCTGGCCTCCACGTCGAGCGGCCGCCGGGTCCGCCAGCCGCGGGTGTCGACGAGCCGGCCCACGAAGCGCTCGGACTGCCGGAAGAGCAACTGGAGGTGCCGGTCGACCACGGGGGCGAGTTCGGGCTTGGAGATCCCGGCGGCGAGCGCCCGCGCGACCGGGGGGAGCGAGGGCATGGCCAGGACGGCGCGGGCGATGTTGCGCCGGAACGCCGCCGCGTCGGGGGCCTGGCGGCCGATGCGCTCGATCCGCCGGGCGTCGTGCAGCAGGCCGAGGAAGGCGGCGTG
The DNA here is from genome assembly GCF_044749825.1 of Streptomyces sp. NPDC088915. Lineage (NCBI taxonomy): Bacteria > Bacillati > Actinomycetota > Actinomycetes > Kitasatosporales > Streptomycetaceae > Streptomyces > Streptomyces sp. NPDC088915. The sequence continues at coordinate 39,693 of NZ_JBIVIR010000015.1, read as the reverse complement.
CACGAGCAGCGAGTCCTTGGAGCCGAAGTGGTAGGTGACCTGGTTGGGGAAGGCCCCCGCCGCCTCCGCGATCTCCGCGACGCTCACCTCGGCGCCGGGCCGCTCCTTGCAGAGCCGCGCGGCCTCCTCGATCAGTCGGCGTCGCGTCGCGCGGCCGCGGTCGCGCGAGCGGGCCGGTGCCGTCGATCGGGCGGATGTCGGCCGGGTCGGCGTCGATCCGGCTTCGGTTCGCTTCTTCTCCACCCTCGAATTGTATGTGATACAACATGGATCCGTTCGCTTGTATCGCATACAAGAAAAGGTGAAGGACATGCACCGGACCGAAGTCGTCGTGACCGGACTCGGCGCGATCACGCCCCTCGGCGGAGACGTGGCGTCCACCTGGGACGCCCTGCTCGCCGGCGAGTCCGGCATCCGCGGCGACGTCCTGCCGGGCCACGAGCACACGGGCCTTCCCGGCACCGTCGCGGGGATCATGGCGGCCGACCCCGCCGGGGCGCTGCCGCCGGCGCGGGCCAGGCGGCTCGACCGCTCGCAGCAGGCGGCCCTCACCGCGGCGGCCGAGGCCTGGGCCGACGCCGGCGCCCCGCGGGTGGACCCGGACCGGCTCGCGTCGGCGGTCGGCACGGGCATCGGGGGCGTACAGACGCTGCTGAGGGAGGACGACGTCCTGGAGGCGTCCGGGGTGCGGCGCGTCTCGCCCCGCACGGTCCCGATGCTCATGCCCAACGCGGCGGCGGCGCTGATCAGCATCGAGTACGGCGCGCGGGCCGGGGTCTACACACCCGTCTCGGCGTGCTCCTCCGGTGCCGAGGCGATCGCCCTGGGGGCCCGGCTCATCCGGGCCGGCGAGGCGGACGTGGTCATCGCGGGCGGGACCGAGGCCGCGATCACCCCGATCACCGTCGCCGGCTTCGTCCAGGCGCAGGCGCTGTCACGGCACACCGCCGAACCCGCCTCGGCCTCGCGGCCGTTCGCCGCGGACCGCAGCGGATTCGTCCTCGGCGAGGGCGCGGCCGTCGTGGTGCTCGAGAGCGCCGAACACGCCGAGGCCCGGGGCGCCCGCGTCCACGCGGTGCTCGCGGGCGCCGGCATCGCCGCCGACGCCCACCACATCACGGCGCCCGCGCCCGACGGCTCCGGCCAGATCGCGGCCATGCGCAAGGCGCTCACGCAGGCCGGGCTGGCTCCCGAGCGGATCGGCCACGTCAACGCCCACGCCACCGGGACCCCGGTCGGCGACGTCGCCGAGGCGCTCGCGATCGGGAAGGTCTTCGGCCGCGCCACCGTGACCGCCCCCAAGGCGGCGCTCGGGCACCTCTTCGGCGCCGCCGGTGCGATCGAGGCGCTCATCGCCGTCCTCAGCGTGGAGCACGGCGTCATCCCGCCGACCCGCAACCTCGCCGCGGCCGGTGTCGACCCCGGCATCGACCTCGACGTGGTCGCGGAGCGGCGGGACGTTCCCCAGGAGGCCGTGCTCAGCAACTCCTTCGGCTTCGGCGGGCAGAACGTCTCGCTCGTCGTCACCGGCGCGGGGCGGCACGCGTCCCGGACGGGGTCCTGACCTCCTACGGCCGGCCCTCCTCGGTCTCGGCCTCGCCCCTGCGGCCGTGCGGGCGGCGCTGTTCCTCGCGGCCCAGGCCCGGGGTCTGGCGCTTGGCGTTCATGCCGCCCTCGTCGTCCGCGGCCCCGTCCGGGTGCTTCCGCGTGGCCTTCTCGGCCTCCCGGCGCGCCTCGACGTCGCCGCTCTCGCCGACGGCCTCCGAGGGCGTGGTGCGCGGCGGGGAGTCCGCGGGCAGGGTGCGTCGGCGCTCGTGATGGCTCATGGTCGTCCTCCTCGGTCGTACGGGCGGGTCCGTGGGGCGGCTGCCCCCCGGCGTCACGCGGAAACGCCGCCGACGGGGGCGAGCACGAAGGCGTGGCCGGCCGGGTCCGTGTAGCGGCGCGTGTCGGTGCGCCGGTCGAGGCGGCTGCCGTTGCGGTCGGCGGAGACGGGGCGCGCGCCGAGCGAGACGGCTTCCCGCTCGGCCTCGTCGAGCGCGTCGGGCGCCACGAGGATGAGCAGGTGGGCCTGCTGGGCGTCGTCCGGCCGGGGCCAGCTCGCCGGCGCCTGGCCGGGGTCGCGGCGGATGCCCAGGACGAGGCCCTCCGAGCCGGAGAGCAGCAGCAGGTCGGGGTCGCCGGGGCTCGGTTCGACGGTGGCGTCGAGCAGGGCGGCGTAGAAGCGGGCGAGGGGTTCGGGGTCGGTGGTGTCGAGGACGAGGACGCCGGTCTTGGAAACGGTCATGTGGTATGTGTGCCCCCTCAAAACCCTTTCAGGCAAAGGGAGTCGGCGTCCGACCGGTCTCGATCGGGCCGGGCGGCGGCCGGGTGGCGGGGCGTCGCGTGTCCGGCCGCATCAGGGGTATGCGGAAACCGTGGAGGCGCCGTCACGGGAGGTGATCGACGCCCCGTCGGGACCGGGTCCCGCCGTCCGGCGTTCCGCCCCGGAGCACCACGCAGACGACGTACGAGCACAGGAGGTTCCATGTCCGCACTGTTGGCCCGCATCAAGCGGTTCGGCCGCAGCCCCCAGGGGCAGCGGGCGATCGCGTCGGTACGGCGCGCCGCCGCCGATCCCCGGAACCAGGCCCGCGCCCGGCAGCTCCTCGGCAGGCTCAGGAAGCGCCGCTGACGGTTCGTCCGCTCCTCTCGCCCTGGTGGGCCCGGCTCCGGCCGGGCCCACCAGGGCGAGAGCGCGAGGGCTCACGGCGGCGCGTCGGAGGGACGGATCTCGCGCAGGCGGTCCAGACGGCGGATGACCGGGGTGGCGCTCGCGCCGTGGAGCACGACGGAGAGCGCCACGGTGGTGGCGGTCAGGACCCACAACTCCTGCGCGTGGTCCTCGAATCCGTGGTGGCCGAGGGCGTAGGCGAGGTAGAAGAGGGAGCCGATGCCGCGCAGTCCGAAGACGGCGGCGACGACGCGCTCCCGGGGGCCGGTGACGAAGCCGAGCTGCGCGATCCACCCGGTCACCGGACGGACGACCACGATCAGGGCCAGGGCGAGCAGGAGCATCGGCCAGGTCAGCGCCTCGATGCCGGTGGCGGCGAGGTAGTGGCCGAGGAGGAAGAGCAGGGCCGCCGTCAGGAGCCGCTCGATCTGCTCGGTGAAGCCGTGCAGCACCTTGTGGTAGCCGTGGCCGCGCTCGGCGGCCCGGATGGCACAGGCGGTGACGAAGACGGCCACGAAGCCGTAGCCGTGGGCGAGTTCGGTGAGGCCGTACGACAGGAAGGTCGCGGCGAGCGCGACGAAGCCCTCCATGTGTTCGGACAGCCGAAACGATTCAGCTTCGGCCCGGAAGAACATCCAGCCGAGCAGCCGCCCGAGGACGATCCCGATGGCGACGGCGATCACCGCCCTGGCCACGAGGTCGAAGCCGAACCAGTTCCCCCAGTCGGCCTCCGCCCAGACGCCGCCCGCGCCCGCGAGCGCGACGGCGGCGAGGACGAAGGGGAAGGCCAGTCCGTCGTTGAGGCCGGCCTCGGCGGTGAGCGTGAAGCGGACCTCGTCCTCGTCGTCCTCCTCGTCGGTCGGCTCCCCCACCCGCACCTCCGCGGCCAGCACCGGGTCGGTGGGCGCGAGGAGGGCGCCCACGAGGAGCGCGGTGGCCAGGGGCCAGTCGAAGAGCCACCAGGTGAGCGCGGTGGTCGCGACGACGGTCAGGGGCAGGGTGATGCCCAGGAGCCGCCACGGCCCGGCCCAGGCGCGCAGCCCGAAGCGCCGGTTCAGCGCGAGCCCGGCGCCCATGAGGGAGACGATCACGCAGATCTCGGTGACGTGCTCGACCCAGACCCGGTCCGCCACGGGGTCGAGTGCGGGCATCGGCAGGGGCAGCAGGCCGCTCAGGGCTCCGACCAGCAGGAACACCATGGGCATCGAGAACGGCATGCGCCGGACGAGTCGCGGCAGGACCGCCGCCGCCAACGCTCCGAGGCCCAGGGCCGTGAACACGAGGTCGGCGGGGCTCAAGGGCGGGGCTCTCCGTTTCCAAGGGCTGCGGGGGTGGTGACGACGGTGACGCCCCGGTCAGTCGGCCGGTTCGTCGGGGACGGGTTGCTCGGGGTTGACGGTTCCGTTCTCGGGGCGCCCTCTGGGGCCCGTGCCGGACTCTTCGGTGTCCGGCAGCTCCTCTTCGCCGGGGTCCCGCGTGACGGTGATGGCCAGCGGGTCCTCGCCCTCGGCCGCCTGTTCGTCCTCGCGGTCGCGGGGTATCGGGTCGTCCGAGTTCCCGGGGGTGTGCGCGTCGCTCATTCCGTTCTCCTCTTCCGGTGTCCGGTCGGGTGGTACGGCGGTCAGCCCGCGGCCGTCGACGCCCCCAGGCGCACGCGTTCCATGACGTATCCGCTGCGCGGGAGCGTCGGCACGCGGTGCAGGGGGATCGACAGGTCCTGGTCGGGCACGTCGTGGGGCAGCCGGGCGAGGCGCGGGACCAGGGCGGCCAGGAGGGCGAGGGTGATGTCCTCGCCGGGGCAGCGGTGGCCCGCCGCCGGGTCGCCGCCGCCCTGCGGGACGAGGTCGTCACGGCCGATCGTCGCACCCGGCCGGGTGAAGCGGGTCGGGTCGAAGGCGTACGGCTCCGGCCACAGGTCGGGGTCGTGGTCGTGCCCGTACAGGTCGAGGAGGACCAGGGTGCCCTTCTCGATCGGGACGCCGCCCCACCGGGTGTCGGCCGCCGCGAGACCGCCGGTGAACGGTGCGAAGGGGTAGAAGCGGCGGACCTCCTGGGCGAAGCCCCAGGCGTACCGCTCGTCCGCCGCCAGGAGCGGACGGTGCTCCGGCCAGCGGTGCAGGGCGTGGGCGGCGAAGGTGAGGAACCAGCTGACCGCGACCGTGGGGCGCAGGACGTTCAGGAGTTCGACGGCCGCGGTGTGCGGGTCGAGCTGCCGGCCGTTCGCGTCGGTGTGCGCGGCCACCGCCTGGGCGATCGTCGCCTGCCCCGAGGGGGCGCCCGCGGACCGCAGTTCCTCGATCAGCGGGGCGAGCCGCTCCTCCTGCCGCGTCCTCGCCCGCCGTGCGCGCACGTGCCGGGGGCCGACGGCGGCGAAGCCGTCCACCATGGCCACGAGGTCCCGCGCGGCGGTCTCCTCCTCGCCGTCGGACAGCGGGACGCCGGCCCAGTCGTGCACGGCCCGGGTCAGCACGCGGGCGGCCCCGTCGAAGAGCACCACCCGTTCCCGGCCCTGCCAGCCGGCCTCGGCCCGGTCCCACGCGCGCTGGGCGTGTTCCACCAGGGCGGCGATCCGCTCCGGGTCCTTGAGCAGCGTCAGGAACATCGCCTTCCGGCCGCGGTGCGGCCCCCCGTCGAGGGTGTGGACGGCTCCGCGGCCGAACAGGGTGTCCAGGACGGGCCCGGGCAGGGCGTCGTGCCGACGGACGTGCCGCTCGTCGTAGAAGAAGTCCACGGCCTCCTTGCCGTGCAGCGCCACCCCGCGCCGGCCGAGGATCCGCACGGGGACGGCCGGGGCGTTCCCGGCGCGCCGGCGCAGATCGGGAAGCCACGCGTACCCCTTCATCAGCAGGGCTGCGGTGCTGTCGAGCAGAGGGGCGCGCGTGGGTCCTGGCATGTCCTGCGGTGTCGCTTTCATGAGAGACGGGTTCCACGAAGTCGCGGTTTCACACCGCCCGACCGGGGCGGATACGGCACGCGCCCGGTCGGGCGGAGCGGGACGCGCCCGCTCAGCGGCCGGGGGTCAGCACCGTCTTGATCATGCCGTCCTCCTTGTCCTGGAAGGTCTTGTACGCCTGGGGGGCGTCCTCCAGGGGCAGGGTGTGGGTGGCGAAGTCGTCGACGCCGAGCGGGTCGGCGTCGTCGAGGAGCGGGAGGATGTCCTCGACCCACCGCCAGACGTTGGCCTGACCCATGCGGAGCTGGATCTGCTTGTCGAAGAGGCTGAACATCGGCACGGGGTCGACGGCGCCGCCGTAGACGCCGGACAGGCTGATGGTGCCGCCGCGGCGGACCACGTCCACCGCGGTGTCGAAGGCGGCCATGCTGTCCATGCCGGCCTTGGTCATCATCTTCTGGGCGATCGCGTCGGGCAGGAACCCGGGGACCTTCTGCGCGAGCTTGGTGAGCGGGGCGCCGTGGGCCTCCATGCCGACGGCGTCGATGACCGCGTCCGTGCCCCGGCCGTCCGTGAGGTCCCGCACCCGGTCGCCGAGGTCCTTGCCGTGCTCCTTGAGGTTCAGGACCTCCACGCCGCGGCCGCGGGCGCGGCGGAGCCGCTCGGGGACGAGGTCCACGCCGATGACCTTGCTCGCGCCCTTGTGCAGGGCGACGCGGGCGGCCATGTCGCCGATGGGGCCGAGTCCGAGGACGGTCACGGTGCCGCCGGGCGGGATGTCGGCGTACGCCACGGCCTGCCAGGCGGTCGGCAGCACGTCGGAGAGGTAGAGGTAGCGCTGGTCGGGGGCGTCCTGGCCGACCTTGATGGGCAGGGTGTCGCCGAAGGGGACGCGCAGGAACTCCGCCTGTCCGCCGGGGACCTGCCCGTAGAGCTTGGTGTACCCGAACAGGGAGGCGCCCGTCCCGTACTCCCTGACCTGGGTGGTCTCGCACTGGGACTGCAGGCCCTGGTCGCACGTCCAGCACGTGCCGCAGGAGACGTTGAACGGCACCACGACCCGGTCGCCGACCTTGAGGTTCCTCACCTCGGGGCCGACCTCCTCCACGATCCCCATGGGTTCGTGGCCGAGGATGTCGCCGGGGTCCAGGAAGGGCCCGAACACCTCGTACAGGTGCAGGTCGGAGCCGCAGATTCCGCTGGAGGTGACCCGGACGATCACGTCCGTCGGGTCGACGATCCGGGGGTCGGGCACGGTGTCCACACGAACGTCCCGGTGTCCGTGCCAGGTCAACGCCCTCATGGTCAAACTCCTCACATGCGGCTTCCGGGGGTCACGGCGCGAGTGCCCCGGACCACCGGGTCGTATGCGTCCCGCGGGTCCGCCGGCCGCCGGGGACGCACGGTAGGCGCGCGGCTTCGCGGGTAGCGGCTCGTGAGGGGACCCCGCGCGAACGCACGGGCGACCGGGGACGGACGTCGGGCGCGGAGACGTCGGGCACGGAGACCTCGGGCACGGAGACCTCGGGCACGGAGACGTCGGGCACGGAGAGGGAGAACGCGATGACGGAGACCCTGAAGGTACGGGCGGGCAGGCGCGCCGTCACGGTCAGCAGGCCGGAGAAGGTGCTCTTCCCCGAGGACGGCGTCACCAAGGCCGACCTCGCGGAGTACTACCGCGCCGTGGCACCGAAGATGCTGCCGCACCTGCGCGGCCGCCCGCTGACCCTGGAGCGCCATCCGGGCGGCATCGGCGACCGGGGCTTCTTCCAGAAGGACGCGCCGGACCACTTCCCGGACTGGGTGGGGCGCGCCGAGATGCCGAAGGAGGGCGGCACCGTCACGTACGTCCTGGCCGAGGACGCGGCCACCCTGGTCCTCCTCGCCGACCAGGGCTCCGTCACCCTGCACCGGTGGCTGTCGAAGGTCGACCGCCCCCACCACCCCGACCGGCTGGTCTTCGACCTCGACCCGTCCGGGGAGGGGTTCGCGCCGGTACGGGACGCCGCCCGGTGGCTCCGCGACCTCCTCGACGAGCTGGGGCTGCCGTCGCTGCTCATGACCACCGGCTCGCGGGGGCTGCACGTCCTGGTGCCGCTGGACCGGAGCGCCCCCTTCGACGACGTGCGGGCCTTCGCCGCCGACGTCTCCGGGGTGCTCGCCGCCCGCCACCCCGACCTGCTCACCACCGAGGTGCGCAAGAAGGCCCGGGAGGGGCGCCTCTACCTCGACATCCAGCGCAACGCGTACGGGCAGACCGCGGTGGCCCCGTACACGGTGCGGGCCAGGGCCGGCGCGCCCGTCGCCGCCCCGCTCGCCTGGGACGCCCTGGGCGATCCGGCGCTCGACGCGCGCGCCCGGCGCCTCACCGACGTGGACCTGCTCCTGAAGGAGGACCCGTGGAGCCCGGCTCCGCGCGGGCGCTCCCTCAGGGCTGCGGCGGACCGCCTCCGTCGTACGGGTCTCCGTGCTCGTCCCTGAGGGGGTTCCCGTCCTCGAAGCGGCCCCCTTCGCCGAACGGGCGCCCCTCGTCGAACGGGCTGCCCTCGTTGTACGGGACGCCGTCGAAGGGGGCCCCGTCGTCGGGCGGGCCCTCCTCGCCGCTCCCGTCGGCGAACGGCCTCTCCTGGTCGAACGGGTCCTCGTCGCCGCGCGGCGCGAGCGCGATGCACTCCACGTCGATCCGGTCGGCGACCTCCGTCAGCGCTCCCGCCAGGGCCACCACCGTCTCCGGTGCGAGGTCGAGGTCGTCTTCGCCGGTCGACTCCAGCCACCCGGCCGCGAGGTGCCGGAGCAGGCCGGTCACCTCGTCGGCGGGAAGGACGAGATGGCCGTCCGGCAGAAGCACCAAGGACATGGATGCGTTCATGATGGTCCGACCTCCGTGTCACCGACGCTTGTCAGGGGGTGGTGTCGCCCGCGGGCGGAGCGCCGTCGGCCGTCTCCGGGCGGACGATGACGACGGGACAGGACGCGTGCGCGGCGCTCTGCTGGCTCACCGAGCCGAGGAGCAGGCTCGCGAAACCGCCCCGGCCCCGGCTCCCCACGACGAGCAGCTCGGCGCCCTCCGACGCGTCGATCAGCACCCGGGCGGCGTTCCCGCGCACCACGTGCTGGACCACGGGGACGTCGTCGTCCGGGGGGAGGACGGCCGTGAGCTCCTCGGAGAGCGACAGGCGGGCCTGTTCCTCGTCGAACAGCACGTCCACGGCCGGCGCGGACCATCCTTCCGCCCCGGGGAGGTCGTAGACCCCCACGGCGTGCACGGTCGTGCCGGTGCGCCGCGCGTACCGGAGCGCCCAGCGCAGGGCGGCGTGCGACGCGGGGGAGCCGTCCACGCCCACCACCACGCGGGAAGTGCCGTCATCGGTGCTCATGTCATGCCCCTTCTCGCTCACGCCGGGAAAGACGGTTCGGGCCCGGGCGGCGGGGACCGGCCCCGTCTCTTCTCCGCCCGCTGCCGGAAGGAGCCTCCTCGCTTCCGGAAAGGGTCTCCTGCCCCCGACTACCCGGCACCGCGTGCCGTACGCGCGGCCGGCCGACGCGGGGGCGCGGTCGCCCCTCCGTACCAATGTGCCCCGGGAGGGGCCGGGCCGCCCGGCAGCCGCCGTCGTACGGGTCCGTCCCGGGGCGCGGGACGGGCGCCGCGCTCAGTCCAGGGCCTTGTCGGCGGGGGTGATGCGCGCGCCCATGTTGGTCTCCATCATGCGCAGGGCGGCGTCGGCCAGGTCCTCGTGGATGTGGGCGACGGCGTCCCGGGCGACGGTGACGGAGAGGTGCCGGATGTGGGCGTCGAGGGCGGAGTAGAGCACGCACTGCTCCGTGACCTGTCCGCAGAGCACGAGGTGGTCCACGTCGAGCGTTTCCAGCAGGTAGGCGAGCGGGGTCTCGTAGAAGGCGGAGTGGCGCGCCTTGACGACGAAGTAGGACGCCTCGTCCGGGCGGACGGGGTCGACCAGGTCGGCGCGGGGGCCGCCGAGGGCCGCCTCCAGGATCTCCCCGTGGTGGGAGCGCCACTTGCCGAAGTTGTCGTTGGCGTAGACGACCGGCACGTCCCGCTCGCGGGCCCGTTCCAGGAGGCCCACCACGGCGGGGAGGGCCCGTTCGACGGAGGGGACGAGGAGTTCGGCGTCCGGGTGGTCGTAGCGGTTGAGCATGTCGATGACGACGAGGGCGGTCTTGCTCATGTACCCCAAGTTTCCAGATCATCGGCCCGGACGCGCGCTCGGCGTCCCCGGGACCGTTCCCGGTCCCGGCCCGGTCCCGCGGGAGGGGCGGGCGGTCGTGGGGCCGGTGGACGGCGGCGGGGCCGGTCGCGGGACGTCGTCCGTCCCCGCGACCGGCCCCTGGCCCTGATCGGTGTTTCAGCGGTGTCCGGGAACCTCAGGGACGGTCGGCGGGCGGCCAGGCGTCCGCGCCGCGCGAGGACCTGTCGGCCTGGCCCGGGACGGTGGGGAAGCGACCGGCCGGGCCCGGGGTGGCCGTCGTGCTCCGGGTGCTCGCCGGGCCGCCGGTCGGCGCCGTCGTGCCGCCGGTCGTGGCCGGGCCGGTGCCCGTGGCGTCCGAGGGACGGACGCGGCCGCGCCAGCCGCCGGTCGCCTGCCCGCGCTCCTCGATGAACCCCTTGAACCGCTTCAGGTCGCCCTTGACCCGCAGGTCGAGGATCCCGAGGGCGTCGCCGGTCTTCTCCACCACGCCTTCCGGCTCCACCTCCATCGCGAGCCGGACCCTGGTGTGGTCCTCGTCGAGGCGCTGGAAGGTCACGACGCCCTTCTGCCGGACCTCTCCGCCCACGGTGCGCCACGCGACGCGCTCGTCGGGAAGCTGGTCGACGATCTCGGTGTCGAACTCGCGGCGCACTCCCGCCACCTTGGTCCGCCAGTGGCAGTGGCGGTCGTCGACCTGCCGCACCTCCTCCACGCCCTCCATGAAGTGGGGGAACTCCTCGAACTGCGTCCACTGGTCGTAGGCGCTCCGCACCGGGACGTCCACATCGATGGTCTTCTCGACCGTACTCACCGGTTTGCCTCCTTCGTTCCGTTGTGGTCGTCACCCGCGTACCCGGCCGCCCTTGCCTCAATCAGGCCCCACGAGTCCGGTGCGCGGAGCCGGAACGGGAAAGGTGCAGGCAGGCGCGTTCCTTGCATAATGGAGGGTGGCAGCCACCTGTCGAGCTGCTTCAGGCTGGACACGGAGCGTCCTGCGGCGGAGAACGGCATCGAGGCCGGCTCGCGCCGAGGATGCGGCGCTCACGGTCTTCCCGTCGAGTTCCACGAACCGCCCACCGTGCGCCGCACCGGGACCGCTCGTCGGTCCCTCTCCTCATCACCGCCCTGTGCCGCGTCCGCGGCGCCCACCCGGTCCGGGAGGTAGACCATGCTCGTGAGCCATGTCCTCGAGGACGGCACCCTGCACCTGAGACTCCTGCGCGAGCTCGACGTCACCAGCCGTGCCGCGGCGGCCCTGGAGATCGAGGCGATCGTCTCCGCCTACCGTCCCGCCCGGGTCCTCCTCGAATTCCCGACCCCTTCCCCGTCCCCGGCCTCCTACAGCGCGCTCGCCCGGGCCCGCAGGATGTGCGCGAGCCTCGGCATCGCCCTGACGGTGACCGGCCCGGGTTCCGTACCGCTCCAGGCCCCGGGCAGCGCGCCTCCGGCCATGACCGCCTGAGCCCTCCGGCGCGCGCGTACGCAGCTGTACGCCGGGGAGGGCCGTGACGTTCTCACGGCCCTCCCCGGCTTTTCGCTGCGGCGCATCCCTTTACGGGGAGACCTCGTCGCCCTCTTCGTCACGGTCCTCTTCGTCACGGTCCTCTTCGTCGCCCGCCTCGCCGACGACCGCGTCGGCCGCCTCCTTGCGCGCCTCCTCGTCGCCGCTCTCCCCCGGGGCCTCGGAGGGAGGGGTGGTGCGGGGGTGCGGTCCGTCGTTCCGGTGGTGGGTCATGTCGGTCGCTCCTCGGTCTCGATCGGGTTCGGGATGGGGGCCGGGGTCAGGACGGCGGGTACGGGGCGGACTTGAGGCGGCGGGCCAGGTGGGCCGTGTTGGCGGCGAGGGTCGCGGTGGTGCCGGCCGTGGCCTCGGGGGTCTTGTCGAGGTCCTGGTAGTCGGTGCCCTGCATGGCCTCCCCGACCCAGTAGGTGACGGCGTTGGGCGCGAGGGAGAAGCCGACGTCGTTGAGGCCCTGGAAGAGGTCCGCGCTCACCTTGTGCGCGCCGTCCTCGTTCCCGACCACGCAGACGGCCGCCACCTTGCCGTAGGTCAGCATCCGGCCCTCGTCGTCCGTCTCGGAGAGTTCGGCGTCCAGCCGCTCCAGGACGCGCTGGGCGATGCTGGAGGGGTGGCCGAGCCAGATGGGGGTCGAGAGGACCAGGATGTCCGCGCCCAGGATCGTGTCGCGGATCTCCGGCCAGTCGTCCCCCTCCCCCATGTCGGTCTTCACGCCGGGCAGGACGTTGCGGTCGGCGATCCTGATGGTCTTGCCGGTGACGCCGTGCTCGCCCAGCGCCGCCATGACCTGTTCCGCCAGGAGCTGCGAACTGGAACGTGCGGGTGATGGGGAGAGGGTGCAGACGAGAGCGACGGCGCGCAGGGGTGTCGTGTCCATGGGTCTGCCGCTACCCCGCCGAAGAGGCCTTATGTCATACAAGCGGCCCATGTCGCGCGTTTGCCGGTCGGCCATCGGGGCAAGGGGTACCACCCCCCGGGGAGGCGCTCCGGGGCTCGTCCCCCAGGAGCCGACCGTGGCCGACGGTTTCACCGATGCCCTCGACTATCCGATGTACGTCGTCACGGCGGCGACGGCGGACGGCGAGCGGGGAGGCTGCCTCGTGGGGTTCGCCTCCCCGTGCTCGATCGACCCGCCCCGTTTCATGGCGTGGCTCTCCACCGCCAACCGTACCTATCGCGTCGCGTGCCGCGCCTCCCACCTGGCGGTCCACGTCCTGCGGAGCGACCAGAAGGAGACGGCGGCGCTCTTCGGCGGGCGGACGGGCGACGACACCGACAAGTTCGCCCGGGTGGACTGGCGGCCGGCCGAGGGCGGGGCGCCTGTGCTGGCCGACTCCCGCGCCTGGCTGGTCGGCCGGATCCTGGAGCGCGTCGAGGGCGGGGACCACGTCGGCTTCCTGCTCGCCCCCGTCGAGCAGAGCCCGTCGGGGCCGGACGGGGCGCCGCTCCTCCGGCTCGGTGACGTCGCGGACCTCACGCCGGGTCACCCCGCCTGAAGGACGGCGGTTCAGCGGGCCCCGGCGTCCCGCTCGGGCTCGCCCGCGGCGGGGACCGTTCCCCCTGCGGTACGGGAGGGGCCGGCCCCCGTTCCGGTCCCGGTGCTCCGGTAGCGCCACCGGCGTTCGGCGCCGGTGCCGAGCAGCGTTCCGAAGACCACGCCGATGCCGATGGCGGCCACCGACGCCATCGTGGACACCAGATAGGCCCCCGCGCCCTCCACGTGCAGCAGCCACTGCAGCAGGCTCCGGTACAGGTCCGGGCCCGGCAGCACGCCTCCGGCGATGCCGGGGATCACGAACGCGCGGACCGGGATGCCCGTGCGCGGCGACAGGACCGCGGCGGCGAGGCCCATCACCACCGTCGCGAGGCCGGTCGCCAGGGGCGCGGACCAGCCGAACGCGTCGACGCAGGCCAGTTTGACCCCCGCGCCCAGGACCGCGGTGGTGACCGCGGGCGGGACGATCCGCGGTCCTCCGCCCATGAACACGGTGTTCCCGAGGGCGCCGATCGCGCTGGTCAGCAGCGAGAGGACGACCGGCAGGGGGACCAGGGCGGTGGAGCGGGCGTCCGCGTCGGCGCCCCGCAGCAGGAAGCCGACCGCGAGGAAGCCGCAGCCCAGGGCGGTGAAGAAGGCGAGCAGACTCACCGCGCGGCCCGCCGCCATGGAGCGGAAGCCGTCGATCGCGTCCTCGGTCAGCGAGATGATCGTGAAGATCGGCAGCAGCAGGATCACGTTCGCCGCGATCACACTGGCCGCTTCCGCGTGGCTCAGGCCCCCGGCCGCCGTGAGCCCCGTGACCGCGACGAGGAGCAGGACGGTCTGCGCGACGGTGACGAAGAAGGACGGCAGCCCGCCCCGGGAGAGGGCCCAGGCGCCCCGGTCGGCGAGCAGGAACACCAGGGGCGACACCAGGGCCGCGCGGACGGTCCCGGAGGCCAGGACGCACAGCATCGCCGCCAGGACCGCCCCGCCGCCCAGGCCGAACCACCAGGGCCAGCGGGAGGTGCCGGTCTCGATCCTGTCCAGGGCCCCGGCGGCGGCCTCCCGGGTCAGCCGGCCGGAGGCGGCGTGGGTGGTGAGGCGTTCGAGGGCGGCGAGCCGGTCCAGGTCCCGGCTGTCCTCCGAGCCCATCACCTTCAGCATGACGACGGGCCGGCGGCCCTCGGGGGCGTACTGCACCTGTATCGACCGGGCGTTGATGTCGACCTCCTGGCTGCCCATCCCCCAGGCGGCGGTGACGGCCACGACGGACGACTCGATCCGCCGGGTCTCCGCCCCGGCGAGGAAGAGCGCACGGCCGAGGCGCAGCGCGAACCCCAGGATCTCCACCGCCTCGGCGTCGTCCAGGGGGCGGGGCGGCGGGAAGGCGACGTCCTCGTACGGAGTCCCGTACAGGCGGTCGAGGAGCGTCCGGTCGTCGCGGCGGAGCCGCTGGAGCCTCTCCTGCCGCGCCCGGGCGGCCTCCCGCCGCTTCCGCAGCACATGTCGCATGCCCTCGTCCCGTCCTCGTGTCCGCCCGTCGCACGGTCCGGGACCTACCGTTCCCCGCCCCCGGCGGGGTCTCCGTCCGCCGAGCGGGTGACACCGGCCCGGGGCGCGGCGCCCGGTGGGCCGGCGGTGTGTCACCAGCCGCCGTCGAGGAACGCCGAAAGGGCCGGTCCGGGGGCCGCCGCGGTCGTCGTGTTCGCCACGGCGACCACGCCGGTGAACAGCGCCGAGGGCTCCCAGCAGCCGCTTCCCGCGCCTGTCGGAGGACCCGGCGAGGTCCGTTCCCGTCCATCGCTTCCGCCTCTTCCACGGCGCCGCGCCCAGGGCGGCGCAGACGAGGGCGGCGACCGCCGCGGCGAGCACTCCGCCGAGTACCGGCAGGAATCCGGCCGCGGCGGTCACCGGCGCGGTGAGCAGGTAGAGCGTCCGGCGCCCCGTCCGGAGGAGCGCCCCGGCGTCCGGACGCCACCGGTCGCGGATCCCCGGGGAGAGCGAGTGGGTCGTCGTCCCACGCTAGTACGGCCGTACGGGCCGCTCGTCCCGGGGACCACCGGCGCACGCGCCCCGCCGCCGACGCGTGCACCGGAAGCCGCCGGTCCTTCCGGGTGAGCGGGAGGAACGGTGAACTCCCCCTGGAGAGCGGGCCCTTCTTCCGTGGTCGCTGTGCGAAGCACGTCCGGGTCCTCGTGGAGGAGCACCGTCCCACGCAGGTCCGCACTTTCGCGCAGTCCACCGGGGCCAGGAGCCGGGTCTTCGTGGGTGCCCGGCCCCGGGGCTCGGTCAGGACCAGGACGCCACCACCAACGACCGTTCCGCGGCCGCCAGATGGACCGCCGAGGCGAGCCACGCCCGGGCGTAGCCGTCGGCCGAGGCGTCGGTGAGGCGGCCGAAGGCGTCCCGGGGGCGGCGGTCCGCCTCCGCCGTCAGGGCCGCCGCGAGCTGCGCCGCCCCGCCGAGGCCCGCCCGGCGCAGCGGGGCGAGGAGGGCGGCCGCGTCCGTCCCCCGACCGGCCTCGGCCACGGCGCGCCGCCCGCCCGCGACCCCCGTCTCCAGGAGCCGCCGCACCCGCCACAGCGGCGCGTCCGCCAGCGGATCCGGTACGGCGGCCGGCGGGACGACCGGCCCCGGGCCTGCGGCCCCGCGCGGGAAGTGGCTTCCCTGGAGGCGGTCGTAGCCCAGGTCGGCCCTGCCGAGCCACTCCTCCGGCAGCCGCAGCGTGTACGGCTCCCCCGGCACCGGGCCGACCGCCAGCGGCCGGAGCGTCGCCGCCCGGTCCAGGTCCGGACGGCCGAGGACGCGCAGGGCGAGCCCGGGGTGCTCCGCGATCCTGCGCAGGTTGGCGGCGTGCGGCAGCTCCGGATGGGGGTGGGCGGGGCGCAGCCGCAGCAGCGGTCCGCCCCCGGCGACCCGGGCCACGAGGTACTCCCCCGCCGCGCCGACCACCTCCACGTCACAGCCGAGGAGGGCGGCTTCGGGAGTGTCGGCCTCCCGTGCACCGTCGTCGAGCGCCGCGGCCATCGCCTCGCCCACCGGCCGGGCGAACAGCGCGGCGGCGGGCTCCTCGGACCAGTCCACCCCGCGCAGCGGGGTCGCGCTCACGCCCCGGCCCGCCCCGAGCCGCCCGTCCGGCGAGACGGTGGCGCCGACGATCCGCAGCCCTCCGCGCGCGAGGCCCGCGTGGTCGAGGACGGCCCCGCCGAGCGCCACGGACGCGGACCCCGCTCCCCTGGCCCTGGCCAGTCCGCCGGGGCGCACGTCGGACACCGTGTAGCGGGAACCGTCCGGGCCCACCAGGTGGGTGGACACGCCTCCGTACCCGGTGGCGGAGAGCACCGGCTCCCGGCAGAGGCCGTACGCCCTGAGGCTGCCGCCCTGCACGTAGGCGCGGCGCGCGGTCCCGGCCGCGCCGGGCCCCGCCGTCCCCGAGGCGAGCAGGGCGGCCCCGGCGAGGAGTTCGCGGAAGGCGCCCGCGAGGTCGCCGAGGCGCTGCCCCCGGCCGCGCTCCCGCGCGGCGCGCAGTCCCCGTACGACGCGCAGTGCGGCCGCTTCGGCGCGGGGCAGTCCGGCCAGGCGCGCGGTGTGGGCGGCGCGCAGCAGTTCAGCCTGGACCACCGCCCCGCCGGCCGTGACTCCCGCGGACAGGGCCTCGGCGGCCGCCTCCCACAGGGCGCTGGCGGCCCGGACCTGGGCGGGGGTGAGCGGGGGCGCGGAGGGCTCGGGGGCGGTGGGAGCGGATCCTCCGGAGGTGGGCGTGGTGTCAGCGGTGGACCCGGTCGGGTCCGAAAGGTCTGCGGTCGGCTTCGTAGGGACTGCGGTCGGGTCCGGAAGGTCTGCGGCCGGGTCCGGGAGGTCCGGTGCCGCTTCCGCGTCCGCGATCGGTGCCGCGCCGAGGACCGCGGCGCGGTGCAGACAGCGCGGGGCGAGCAGGCAGGTGCAGACGGCCTGTCCGGCTTCGGTGACCGTGCCCGAGGGGCCGGGGCGCAGGGTGACGAGGGCGTCCTCGCCGAAGCGCACGCCGAGGGAACCGTCGTCGGCCCGGGCGGCGTGCTCGGCACAGCCCTCGATCGCGGCGTCGAGCTTCTTGCGCAGCCGTGCGCTGAGCTGTTCCACGGCCTCGGCGAGGACGTCGGGGGCGACGGGCGGCAGGGATGCGGGGCTCAACGGGGTTCTCCACGGAGGCGGTCGCCCACCCAGCGGGCGAGGGCGAGCGGACTGAGGGCGGCCACCGGCATCCCGGCGGCGACGAGCCGGCGCGCCACCGGCACCGAGTAGCGGGGCGCCCCGGCGTCGTCGAGCGCCGCGCAGCCCATCAGGTGCGCGCCGGAGGCGGCCAGGGCGCGGACCTCGCCGAGGAGGCCGGCGAGCGGCGCGCCCTCCTCGAAGTCGCTGACCACGACGACGAGGGTGCGGCTCGGCACGGTGATCAGCGAGCGGGCGTGCGCGAGGCCCGCCGCGATGTGCGTGCCGCCGCCGACCCGCACCTCCAGGAGCAGGGACAGGGGGTCGTCGACCCGGTCGGTCAGGTCCACCACCTGCGTGGAGAAGGCCAGGAAGTGCGTGGACAGGGTCGGCACGCCGCCGAGGACCGCGGCGGTCAGCGCCGACCAGATCACCGAGGCCTCCATCGAGCCGGAGACGTCGACCACGAGGATCAGGCGCCAGTCCGACTCCTTGCTCGCCCGGGTGCTGAACACCGGCCGTTCCGGCACGACCACGACCCGGCCGTCGTCCGTGCGCCGGGTGTGGGCGAGGTTGGCGCGCAGGGTGCGGGCGAGGTCGAGGCGTCCGCCGGGCCGACGGGTGGGGCGCGGGGTGGCGAGTCCGGAGAGCGTCGGGCGCAGGCGGGTGGCCAGCTCGCGGGCGAGCTCGTCGACGAGCCGCTTCACCAGCGGTCGCAGCCGGGCGAGTTGGGCCTCGGGCATGCCTCCGGCCAGGGAGAGCACCGAGCCGAGGAGTTCCACCGAGGGGCGGACCGCCGCCGGGTCCAGCTGGGCGAGCACGTCGGTGCGTCCCGCATCGGCGGCCTCGGCCAGGACCTCTTCGCGCACGTCGGCGCCGAAGAGGGCCTCCAGTTCCCGCGACCACTCGCGCGCGGTGGGGAAGGAGTGCTCCTGTCCGGCGCCCCCGCCGGATCCGGCGTCCAGGTCGTCGGCTCCTTCGCCGCGCCCACTGCCGTACAGCTCGTCCAGGGCGCGGGCGTAGCGGCGCGCGTCGGCGGACAGCCGGTCCCGGTGGCGGCCGAGGAGGAGTCGCCAGCGGTCGGCCGGGGCGAGTCGCCGGTCCGGTGCCCGGGTGGGGGGCGTGTCCGCGAGGGCGGTGGCGTCGGTTTCGGCGTCGGCGTCGGTCTCAGGTACGGAGTACGGGTCGGGCAGCGCCAGGGACTTGAGCGCGGCGAGTCCGGCCGCGTCGGCCGCCGCCCACAGGGCGAGCAGCTCGGGCGGGGCGTCGAGGGAGAGGTCGAGCCGGTCGCCGAGCCGCTCGGTCACCGTGGTCAGGAGCCGGTCCCGGGCGGCCGGGGCGAGGGCGTCGAAGCCGCCGCGCAGGGCCGGGAGCCGGTCGAGGAAGTCCTGGTCGGCGAGGGCGTCGACCCGGTCGAGGAGCGGGGTGAGCGCCTCCGGGGAGGCCTGGAGCAGCGGGCCGGCGGCCGTGAGCAGTCCGGCGAGGCGCTTCGTCAGGGCCCGTCGCGCGTCGGGGGAGGTCGCGCCGTCGATCCAGCCGGCCGTCCGCTCTCCGAGGTCCGCGGCCGGGTCCAGGTCGAGCAGCACCCGTACGGCCAGGGCGGCGCCCTGGATCAACGGGGATCCTTCGGAGGCGAGTTCGGCGAGGGCCCGGTCCATCCGGAGGCCCAGGTGCCGGGCGGCCGACCGGTCCGCGAGTGCGACGAGGGCTCCGGCGTCCGCGGGGGTGTCGCTGCCGGCCAGGCCGGGCAGTGACCGCACGGCGGCCTCCAGGAGTTCACCGGTGAGCGTGCCGGCCGCGGCGCGGGCGTCCTCGGTGGTGCCGGGGTAGTGGCCGCGCCGCACGCCCTCCAGGAGGTCCAGCGCTTCGAGGAGTTCGGGCAGTCCCGCGGTGTCGGGCAGGACGGCGGAGGCCTCGCGCAGCCGCGCGTCGACCAGGTCGGGCAGGTCGCAGCGGGCGGCGGCGGCGAGCCCGGCGAGGACCTGGTCCGGGGTGGGGCCGCCCTCGGCGGCCTCGCGGCGCGCGGTCTCGGCCAGGGTGCCGGCGGCGGCCTGGGCCGCGGTGACCCCTCGTACTCCGGCGAGGTCGAGCCGTGCGGGCACGGACGGGTTCCACGTCAGGCGCCACTTGGTGCCGAGCGCGGTGCCGTCGCCGGTGGCCGCGACGGCCAGGGGCTCGCCGTAGGAGGCGCCGATGACGAGGAGGCGTTGCAGCAGCACCTCGCGGCGCCCGTCGAGGGGCGAACGGAGCGGGTCGAGGCGTACCTCCCGGGGCTCGGGCTCCTCCGGGCGGGGCAGCCGCAGCCGGGCGAGCTCCTCCTCGACCGAGGGGCCCAGTCCGGAGCGGGGCGCGTGCGGGCTGATCCGGCCGCGTGCCGTGCCGACGAGCACGGCCTCCAGGGCGCGGGCCAGCGCCCGGCCCCGGCCGAGGGGTTCGCCCTGTCCGAGGACGGTGGTGACGGCCTCCAGGAGTTCTCCGCGCCCGGGGGCGGGGAGACCGCGCAGCGCGGCCAGGTCGCAGGCAAGCCGCAGCGTCTCGGCGGCCTCGCCGGTGCCGGCGGTGTGCCCGGCGCGGCGCATCTCCCGGCACAGGCCGGTCACCGCGGCGGAGGCCGCCTCCCGGATCCGGCCGGGGTCCCCGGCCGCGGTGAGCACGGCCTGCTGCCACAGCGGGTCACGGATCCCGGCGGGATAGCCGGACCGGGAGTCGAGCAGGTCGAAGGAGTACGGAACGAACGAGGTCACCGCCGGGGCCGGGTCCGTGCCCGGGACCTCCGGGGCCGTGGCCGAAACCGTCGCGCCCGTACTCGGAGCCTCCGGGGCCGTGGCCGGAACCGTCGCGCCCGTACTCGGAGCCTCCGAGGTCGTGGCCGGAACCGTCACGGCCGTGCCCGAGGCCTCCGGAATCGTGTCCGGCTGCGTCACGGCCGGAACCGCGCCCGAGGTCCCCGGAGCGCGGCCCCGGCCGGCCTTGCCAGGCGCGTCCGTACCGGGGCCGGTACCGGTGTTGACGCCGGTGCCGGTGACAGCGCTCTCCGGGGCCGTGGCCGGAACCGCCGTGGTCGTGCCCGAAGCCGTCCGGTCCGCATCGGTGGGCCCCTCCCCCCGTACGAGCAGCGCGGGCGCGTGGAAGGCTCCGATCACGGCGGCGACGCGCCGGCCCCCGGCCGAGGCCTCGGCGATCACCCGTCGCATCCGGGCCTCGCGGGCGAGGTCGACGGCGGGCACGTCGGCGTCGGCGCGCAGGGCCCAGCCCACGCCCAGGGCGGCGCGGCGCACCGCTTCCGGGGCGCAGCCGGGGGCCAGCACCTCCACGGCGCGGTCCCACATGTCCTCGCCGTCCCGGCCGGTGCCGGCGGCGGCGAGCGCGGCGGCGAAGGCGCCGCGTCCCGGGGCGGCGCGGTCGCCGTCCGCCCCAGCGTCCGCTCCGTCGTCGATCCCGTCGTCGCGGTTCCGGTCCGTGCCCGGCAGGGACCAGCCGGGGTCGGACAGGGGGAGGTCGCAGCAGACGACCTCCGCGCCGTGGTCCCGGGCCCACCGGACCGCCGCGAGTTCCGGGGAGAAGTCCGCGAAGGGGTAGAACGACAGGCGTCCGTCCCCGCCCGCCCCGGCCAGGGCGACGGGGGCGACGGTCTCCGGGTCCGCCAGGTGCTCCAGCCAGGGCCGGAAGTCGGCCGGGAGTTCCACGCAGACCACCTCGGCGCCCGCCTCGTCGAGGAGGGCGGGCACCACGGCGGCCAGCGCCGGGCTGTGGTGGCGCACCCCGAGGAGGTACGGGCCGCGGGACGCGGCGAGGGCGTCCACGGCCGCCCGTGGGTCGAGGGTCGTCACCGCAGGCTCCCGCGCAGGTCCCAGAGGCGGCGCCACATCGCCGAGCCGTTCTCGGCCCGGCGGCGGACCGGGCCGTCCCAGTAGCCGAGGAGGCGCGCGTGGTCGGCCGGGTCGTCCTTGCGGACGACGCCGAGGAGGTGGCCGGGCAGGAGGTCGAGGACGTCCCCGCCCGGGAGGTAGGCGGCCGCGACCCCGAGGGAGGCCGCGACCTGGACGGCCTCGGCGGTGGACATGACCGTGCCCGGCCGCTCCACGTCCCAGCCCTCGGTGGAGCGGCCGGAGCGCAGGTCCCGGAAGACGGTGACGAGGGCGTCCAGGACGGCGTCGTCGACGCCGAAGGACGCGCCCGCGCGCTGGACCGCCGCGACGGCCTGGCGGCGGATCAGGACGGCCTCGGCGTCGGCGTCCGCGATCGGGTCGACGGTCTCGAAGTTGAAGCGGCGCTTGAGCGCGGCGGACATCTCGGAGACGCCCCGGTCGCGCAGGTTGGCGGTGGCGATGACGGTGAATCCGGGCGCGGCGGCGACCACCGCGTCCTCGGTGGAGGTCAGTTCGGGGACGGTGATCCGGCGGTCGGACAGCAGGGAGACCAGGGCGTCCTGCACCTCGGGCAGGCAGCGGGTGATCTCCTCGACCCGCACCACCCGGCCGGTGCGCATGGCGGCGAGGACCGGGGAGTCGACGAGGGCCTGCGGGGTGGGGCCCTGGGCGAGCAGCAGGGCGTAGTTCCAGCCGTAGCGGAAGGCGTCCTCGGTGGTGCCGGCGGTGCCCTGCACGGTGAGGGAGCTGGTGCCGCTGACGGCGGCCGCGAGCAGTTCCGACAGCATCGACTTGGCGGTGCCGGGCTCGCCGGTGAGGAGCAGTCCGCGCTCTCCGGCGAGGGTGACCACGCAGCGTTCCACCAGGGCGCGTTCGCCGACGAACTTCGGGGTGATCTCCAGCTTCGCCGGCAGGCCCGCGCGGCGCTTCGGCAGGGTCAGTTCCGCGCCGTCGCTGCCGCAGACGAACGTGACGACCGCGCGGGGGGTCAGGGCCCAGCCGGGCGGGCGCGGGCCGGGGTCCTGGGCGGCGAGGAAGGCGAGTTCGGCGGCGTGGCGCTCCTCGGCCGACCGGACCTGCCGGGCGGGGGCGGGCTGTTCGGTGACGGTCATGCGGGGTTCCTCCGGAAAGGGGTACGGGGGCCGGCGCGGCGCACCCGGGTCGGGGTGCGCCGCGCCGTCGCCGCGTGCGGCGGGCGGGCGGGCGGCGGTGTGCCGTGCCACCGCCGTGTTCGGCGGGTGGTCGACCGGGCGGCGGCCGGACCGACGGCGGTCGGTCAGCGGCGGCGGCCGGTCAGTGATGAGGGCCGGTAAGTGACGACGGCCGGTCAGCGGCGGCGCCTGGTGCGCCGGACCTTCAGCTCCTCGAAGCGGGGGACGTCGCCGTCGAGGATCCGCCGCCAGGCCCGGGCGAACAGTTCGGCGGCCGGTTCGACCGGCACCGGGGCGCACAGGAAAGGCCCGTACATCGGCAGCTTCCACTGCTCGACCGGCAGTCCGCGCCCCTTCTGCTCGGACCAGGCTCCGGGCAGGAACAGCGAGCGTCCCGCCCGGGCCCGTACGGCCGACACCACGAGGTCGGTGGCGGCCAGTTCGGCGCGGGCCGCCTTGAGGCGGGCCGGCTTCCACCCCGTCCACCGGGCGGTGTTGCGGTCGGTGGGGTCGGGCAGGGCGAGGAGCGTCAGGTACAGCGTCGCCGCGTCCGCCCCCAGGCCGTGGGTCCCGGCGACCTCCGCGACCAGGTCGGGCACGGAGCGCGAGGGGTCCTGCGGCCACCAGGTGCCGTCCCGGTCCGTCTCCCCGGCGGCGGGCGCGCCCGGGTCGGCGAGGAGCCGTGCGAACGCCGGGTCGTGGGCCCGCCGCAGGGCCGTCTCGACCCCCGTCGGATGCTGGTCGGGGCCGCGCAGGACCGTCAGGTACGGGTCGGAGCCGGTGGAGTCGAGCAGGGCGGGCCGCAGGGCGGGCCGGGGCCGGTCGTCGTGCGTGGCCATGAGGACCGCGCCGTACCGCTCGTGGTCCGGTGCCGTCTCGGTCGGCGTGCCCGCCACCTTCCGGAAGTCCGTGAGGCTGGTGTAGGGCCCGGCGGAGACGAGGAGTTCGGGCGAGGCCAGGCGCTGCCGTACGGCGGTGAGGGCGCTGGGCAGGGCCGCCCGCGCGGGATCGCCGGCGGGGAGCCGGTGGGCCAGCCAGGCGGCCAGGCCCATCGAGGCGGTCAGCACCGATTCGGTGAACGGGTGGTCGACCGGGGTCACGGGCGCCGGCCGGTCCCCCGCGATGTGCCACGCGACGTCGGTGGAGAGCTCGGGCGACGCGTCGGGGCCGAGGAGCGCCGAGAGGGCCCGGTGGACGGGCCAGCCGGTGACGACCTCGCGGTCGGCCTCCGCGATCAGCCGGTCGGGGACCCGGGTGCGCCGTCCCACGTGCGCGTTCCAGACCGCCGCCGCCGACGCCGCGTCGGGGCCCTCGGTCCACAGGCGCGCCGGGTCCTCGGGCAGCAGGGCCGCCACCACGGCCCGTCGCACCTCGACGGAGAGCCCGCGCAGTTCGTCGCGGGCCCGGGCCGCCTCGGCGACCTTCAGACCGAGGGACGTGCGCAGCTCCGTCGGCAGGAAGTTGTTCTCCCAGTCGTCCACGTTCGGCATGCCGGCGAGGACGAGCCGGGCCAGTGCTCCGGGGACGCCGGTGAGCCCGCTGAACTCCTCGGCCGCCCCGTCGAGGAAGGAGGCTTCGTCGAGGAAGGGGACCTCGGCGCGGTTCTCCGCCTCCCGCAGGAAGGCGGTCAGCCAGTCGGCGCCGCGCGTGCGGTCGCCCACCGGCGTCGCGGTGCGCAGGGTGTACGGGGCGGGTGCCCCGAACCGGCCGTCGGGGTCGTGGAGGAGCGCCTCGAACTCCCGCCCGTCGGCGACGCCCCGGTCGTTCTCGGTGATCCCGAGGACCGCTCCCCCGCCGAGCGGCAGGACGGTGCGGTACGAGGTGCCGCGCTCCTGGCCGTCGGGGGTGTGCAGGTGGGGGGTGGCGAGGTGGAGCGTCACCCGCCGCCAGTGGTCGGTCGAGCCCGCCGTCGAGGCGAGGCCCAGGGCGTCGACCCGGCCGAGCACGTCGAGCAGCGCGGCCCGGTGCTCGGCACCGCTGCCGGGCGCGACGGCCCGGTAGGCGAGCGCCGCCGGTTCGTGCAGGAAGGGGACGAGGGAGAACGGGGAGTACGGCAGGGAGGGCAGGTCGTAGTGGAGCGTCCCCGGCGCGGCCGCGGCGGAGGCGCCGGCCCGCGCCGCCGCCAGTTCCTCCAGGAAGCGGTGGGCCACGTCCGAGGCGGCGCCCCGGCTGTAGTAGCCGGAGCCGGTGAGGCCGTCGAGCGCCTCGGCGAGCAGGCTGTCGTGGGGGCCCTCGGCGCGCGCCTCCCCGGGTTCGGCCGCCGGGTCGAGCCGGGCGGCCACGGCGTCCAGGGCGTTCTGCTGCGCGACGGCGAAGCGCAGCGCCTTCGCCACGCCCGCGACCAGTTCGGGCGCGGTGATCCCCGGCAGCGCGGCGGTCACCAGGTCCGGGACGTCCGCGGCCCGCTCGGCCAGGACGGCCGCCTTCAGGAGGGTGCCGGCCGTCTCCGCGTCGGCGGCGCGCAGCGCGTCCGAGCCCCGCGGGTCGCGCGGGCGGAGGGCGTAGAAGTGGGTCAGCGGCGGCAGGGGCGTGGCGGCGGTGCCGTAGATGTCGTTCCGGTCGCCGTCGGACACCGTCGTGACCACGCCGTCCGGGTCGGTGAGCAGCAGTTCCCGCCACTGGCGGGTCAGGGCCCTGGGCCGGTCGTCGCCGGGGAACGTCAGGGCGGCGACGGGCATGTCCGAGCCCTCGGGGAGGGAGACGGTGCGCCCCGCGGTGTCGTCGGCGCACCAGCCGTCGCCGGGGATCCGCAGGACCCGCCAGCCGAGCAGGCCGTCGGCGGGGGCGCCGAGGGCCGAGCCCTCCACCACGGGGGCGGGACGCACCCACGAGGAGTGCGGGGCCAGTTCGGCGCCGGGGGCGTGGGAGCGGGTCGCGTCCGCGAGGAAGCCGGGCAGGGAGCGCCGGCCCCGGGTGTTCTCGGCGGGGTCGTACTCGACCCAGGCGCCCTCCCCCCGGTGGTCCCCCGTGTTCTCCCACACCCAGTACGAGGTGCCGTCGGAGATCACCGCCCGTTCCCTCGGCAGCTTCGTGTCGCCGACGTGCAGGACTCCGCCGCCGATGGTGCGGCCGCCGCCGGGCAGCGGCAGGGTGGGCCGGTCGGAGCGGAGGGACCAGTAGCTGATCTCGGCGTCCAGGGTGAACACGCGGTCGGGCGAGGTGTGCCAGTAGCCCTGTACGGAGCTGTTGCCGTAGCCGGTCCAGAACACGAGGAGGGCGCCGTCCACGTAGTGGAAGCCGCACCGGTGGGAGGACCGGCCGGCGGGCACGCGCAGGTCGTGGGTGAGGACGGTGGAGTCGGCGTCGATGACCCGCACCCGGGTGGAGTTGGCCACGATCAGGTGGGGCCAGGCCTCGAAGACGGCGAGGTCGTCGAGTTTGTCGCGCCCGGGGGTCAGGTCCGCGACGGCCTCCTCCCACGCCGGCCAGTGGAACTCCTCCCACAGGCCGCCGCGCAGGGTGCGCGCCAGGGTCTCGCCGAGGTCGGCTCCGGCGGCGGCCGCCACCTCCTCCGGAGCGAGCGCGAGGGCCTCGGCGGGCAGCCACGACAGGCGGGCGATCGCCTTGGGCACTCCGGGCAGTCCGGCCGCCACCGAGTCGCGGGCGACCTCGCGCACCCACTCGGTGAGCATCGGGCGGCCTCCGGCCGCCGCGGCGAGCCGGCGCATCACGTCCGCTCCGGAGGAGGCGTCGTGGTAGGCGTTCGCGGAGCGTCGGAAGGCGGGGCGGAAGCGCGGGTCGGCGGCGAGCGCGGTCAGGTCGCGGGGGTTCTCGCCGCGCGCCCAGTCCGACAGGTTGAGGGAGGCGCCGCTCGCCCTGGGGCTCTCCGGCTTCGGGTCGGCGACCGGGAGGTCCAGCGCGAGCAGTAGGTCGAGCAGGTCGAGGTCCTCGACGCCGATCCGCAGGAAGGCCCGGTCGTCCGGGCGGGCCGCCAGGTCGGCGCGCAGCCGTCCGGCCGCCCGTTCCACCAGGTCGAGGAGGGCCGGCAGGGTGCGGCGGTCGCCCCAGCCCCGGTGCCGGGCGGTGTGGAAGCGCTCCAGCCAGCCGGCCGCGCCGTCGGCGCAGCGCTCCTCCGGCGGCACGTCGGCGCCGGTCAGCCCGGCGTCGGCCCCGGACTCCGTGAGGATCCCCAGCCACAGCTCGCTGAGTTCGCCGTCGTCGGAGGGCGGCATCATCTCCAGGAGCGTGCCCCGTACGGCCGGGACGCGGCGGGCCAGGGCGACGAGGGCGGACCGGTGCGTCTTCCACCAGCCCTCGGCCGCCCGCAGGGTGGCGGGCAGCGGCAGGAGTTCGGCGAGGTGGTCCTGCTCCGCCTCGGCGGCGGACAGGCCGGCGGCGCGGGCCAGGCGGCGCAGTTCCGTGGTGGCCTGGGCCGAGGGGGCGAGTCCGCCGGCGGTCCGGCGCACGCACAGGCGGCGGAAGCGCTCGTACGCCTCGGTGGGCGCGAGCCGGGCGGCGAGCTCCTTGCCGTAGCCGGTGAGGACCTTCACCGGCAGCGCGCCGACGAGGGCGAATTCGAGGAAGACGGCGTCGAGCCGGTCCTCGTCGACGACGAGGCCGTGCTGGGCCTCGCTGGTGCGGGCGCGGGCGAAGAGCTGCCCCGCGTACGTGGTGTTCTCGACGCCGAGGAAGACGCGGGCGGCCTGCTCGTAGAAGACGGGCAGGAAGTGCGGGACGGCGGAGGCGAGCCGGCCGGCGAGTTCGAGGCAGGCGTCCAGGGCGGCCTTGGGCTTGGTCCTGGCCTGCCGGGCGAGGCGGTCGAGCTCCGGCACGACCGCGAGGGCGTGGTGGCCGTCCTCGGGGTGGTGCACCAGGACCCATTCGGGGAAGCCCAGCTCCTGGCGGCGGCCGAGGCCCACGACGGCCGGTTCCCCGTGGGGTTCGAGGCCGAGGAAACCGGCGGCGAGGTCCTCGGCGGGGCCGAGTTCGGCCGCGGCGAGGCGGACGACGACCCGGTCCTCGCCGAGGACGGGGTGGCGGTAGGTCCGGGCGGTCAGGTCGACCGCCGAGGCCCCCGCGTCCCGGGCGTCGGGCGGGAGCACGGCTCCGGCCGCGAGGAGTTCCGCGTCGTCGCGGGCTCCTCCGGGAGCCCCGTCCACGGTCCTGTCGGAAGCGGTCGTGCCGGTCACGCGTCCCCACCCTCTTCGATCGTGCGGCCGGCGTACAGCGCCGCGGCCATGCGCATTCCCTCGGACCAGGCCACCGGTCCGACCTCGTTCAGCCGCACGGCGCGGCCGTCGTCGTCGTGCCAGCCGAGCGCGCCGGTCTCCGACTCCCCGTCCCAGTACGGCTCGCCGATCCACACCGACGCCTCCGTGGCGCGGCCCCCGTCGCGGACCTTGCAGGTGGCGTAGCCGCCGGAGACGCGGTGGCCGAGCGAGGTCGCGCGGGCCGCGAGGCCGAAGCGCGAGGCGAACTTCCCGCCCGCGTAGTCCCGTACCTCCGTCGCCGTCTCCGGATGGGCGGCGGCCGGCCTGGTCCAGGTGGCCCGGTGGATCTGCTCCACCCGCTGGGTGATGCCGAGTTCGGCGGCGAAGTCCCGCACGTCGTCGAGGTCGGGGAGGAGCACGGGGTGCGGGAGGGTGACGGTGCGCGGGGAGAGCCGTACGGTCTCGCCGTCGAGGTCGACGACCTTCAGTCCGCCGTCGGCGGTGACGTCCCGCAGGAAGCCGACCTCGTCCGGGTCGTCGCCCACCACGGCCATGTCGCGGAGGGCGGACTGCCAGGCCTCGTCCGGCCACACGCGGGCGATCAGCCCGGTGGGCACGGGGAGCGAGGACACCATCCAGGTGTCCACCTGGGCCACGCACGCGGCCACGTGCCGGTCCAGCCATTCGGCGAGCCGCCGGAGCCGGTCGACCTCGGGATGGTCCCGCAGTGCCTTCGGCAGGGACTTCAACTGCCGTCCCCCGGCGCGCCGTGCGACCACGCGCCCCTCATCGAGGGTGATCTCGTACCCCTCGTCCGCTGTCAGCCACGCCATCGGCCGTGTCCCCTCCGCTTGTCGTCCGGATCCGCGCAGCCCGAACCAGGGGGTCGAAAGCCCCTGAACTGCGATATGCGGGGAGACTAACCAGGGCCACTGACAACGGATGTTCGGACCCCGGTCGCAGAAGCCGCGGCTCGGGGCACTCGAACAGGTGAGGTACAGGAGCATTCGGCCTCGCCGTTCTTGCCGTCCCGGCCCGGAAGCGCGTAGCTGGGAGACGGCCTACGAGATCTGGCGCCGTGGCCGTGAGGACCGGACGGAGGAACTGGGTGAGGATCCCCGTGCTCTTCGGAGCGTTGGCGGCCGCGATGGTGTTGTGCGGGTGCGGTGCCTCGCAGGCGCGTCAGGACGGGGCGACCCGGGCGGGCCGCGCCTTCGAGGAGGCCCTCGCCTCCGGCGCGTACGGCGCGGCGTGCGCGCTGCTCGCGCCGGAGAGCCGCGAGCAGCTGGAGGAGGACGAGAAGCAGCCGTGCGCACGGGCGTTGCCCTCGCAGGACCTGCCCCGGGGCGAGGGCGCGTCGAGCGTGGACGTCTACGGCCGGCAGGCGCTGCTCCGGCTGGGCGGCGAGACGCTGTTCCTGTCGCAGTTCGACGACGGGTGGCGGGTGACCGCCGCCGGATGCGTGCCGGAGGGCGGCGACGAGCCGTACCGCTGCGCACTGAAGGGGGCGTGACCGTGCGGACCGTGTTCACCGTGTGCGTGCTGACCGTCGTGGGAGGCCTCGCGTACTTCACCGCGATCGGGATGATGCACCGATGACGGCCCGCCGGGACCGCGAGGGCTTCTGGCGGTCGAACAGCCTCACCCTCTGTTTCGGGGCCGCCTTCCTGATCGTGCTCGGCGCGCAGGCCGTCGCCGGGCGTGCGGAGTTCAACGAGCAGCTCGCCCTCGAAGGGCTGCAGCAGGTCGGCTTCGGCGACTATCTGATGTCCTCGGACTTCGCCGTCGACGTCACCGAGAACTGGCAGTCGGAGTTCCTCCAGTTCTTCCTGTACATCTTCGGCACGGTCTATCTGCTCCAGCGCGGCTCGCCCGAGTCCAAGCCCCTGGACAGGGTGGGTACGGAGAGCGAACGCGACCAGCGGATGGGCGACCACGCGAAGGCGGACTCGCCCCGGTGGGCGAGCACCAAGGACTGGCGGCAGGCCCTGTACTCCCGGTCGCTCGGCCTGGTCATGGCCGCCTTCTTCCTGCTGTCCTGGCTGGCGCAGTCGGTCTCGGGCGTCGCCGCCTACGACGAGCTGCGGCTGCGGCAGCTCCAGACGCCGATCCCCTGGCGCTCCTATCTGGCCTCGTCCGACTTCTGGAGCCGGTCCCTGCAGAACTGGCAGTCGGAGTTGCTGGCCGTGGCCTCGATGGCGGTCCTCTCCGTGTACCTGCGCCAGCGCGGCTCACCGGAGTCGAAGCCCGTCGGCGCCACGCACGAGGCCACGGGCGTGGAGGGGTGACGGGCGGCGGGGCGGAGGAGTGACGGGCGGGCGTCGGCGGCGGGGCGCCCGGAGGCCCGGACCGCTGCCCGGGCAGGAGGGGAAGGGCCCGGACAGCGGCACCCGGCCCCTGCCCGGTCGGGCGGGGTCCACTCGTGCCGGCACCCCGGCGGTGCGAACCGTCGGGGTGCCGGTGGTGCGCCGGGGCGCGTGGTCCTTCGTCCCACGGCCCGCGGCGGGGTCGTTCCGCGGGGTCAGGTCTCGTCGGGGCGCTGGTCGGGAGGGGTTCCGCCGCCCTCGCCGCCGCCCTTCTCCCCCTTGTCCGTGCCGTGTGCCGTGCCCCGGCCCTTCTCGTCGGGCCGGTGGGCCTGGCGAGCCTTGAGTTCGGCGAGGTCCTGCGGGGTGGCCGCGCCCTTTCCGCTCCTGCGCTGTTCAGGGCTCTGCGGACCGCTCATGGCTTCTCCTCACGTCGGGTGGACCGGTGTCCTTGCGTACCGGTGCCCTTCTCCTGACGCGTCTCCCCGATCCGGCGGGCGCCATGCCCGTCTCCCCTTCGTCGTCCGTTTCCGTGCCGCTCTCCACAGGTGGGGGGCGGGGTCGTCACCGACGGTGGCGGAGCATGGCCGGCCGCGACGGGGGTAGCGGCGGGGGCAGTACGGACGAGAAGCACCAGGAGCACGAGAGGAGGCGGAGCCATGGCCGACATCCAGGGCTTCGACCCGCGTACGGCGATCGTCACCGGTTCGGACTCGGGCATCGGACGCGCCGTCGCGGTACGGCTCGCGGAGGCGGGGCTCGACGTGGGCATCACGTGGCACACCGACGAGGCGGGCGCGCAGGCCACGGCGGAGGAGGTCCGCGCCCACGGGAGGCGGGCGGCCGTCGCCCGTCTGGACCTGACGGAGCTGCCGGGCGCGGCCGACGTGGTCGACCGGCTCGCGGAGGAGCTGGGCGGGGTCGACGTCCTGGTCAACAACGCCGGCACGGGCACGGCCGAGTCCTTCCTCGACCTGAGCCTGGAGAAGGTCAGGGAGGTGCTCGACGTCGACCTGACGGGCCCGTTCCTGTGCGCCCAGCGCGCCGCCCGCCGGATGATCGACCGGGGGCGCGGGGGCCGCATCGTGCAGATCACCTCGGTGCACGAGCACCAGCCCCGGGTGGGCGCCGGGCCGTACTGCGCGGCCAAGGGCGGCCTCGGGCTGCTCACCCAGGTCATGGCCCTGGAGCTGGGCGAGTACGGCATCACGGTCAACTCCGTCGCGCCCGGTGAGATCGCCACCCCGATGACCGGCCAGGAGGACGAGGACGTCCGGAGCACGTCCCGGCCGGGCGTTCCCCTCGGGCGGCCGGGGGACGCGCGCGAGGTCGCCGCCGTCGTCGCCTTCCTGGCGGGCCCCGACGCGTCGTACGTGACCGGGGCGTCCTGGGCGGTGGACGGCGGGATGCTCCGCATGGGCCCGATGGCCGGCTCGCACCTGACGTCCGACGACTGGCGCAAGCCCTGACCGGCGCTCCCGCCCGTACGGCGGCGGGGGCGTAGGCCGACGGACACACCCGTGCCCCCGCCGTGGACGGCGGGGGCACAGGTCGTTCTACGGCGACGGATGACGGACGACGTACGGGAGCGGGCCGGCCGCGACGGAGCGGTGGTGTCAGTCGCTCCAGCGCAGGACGGCTCCGAGGCCGCCCGCGGGACCCGCCATCTCCTCCGGCACCACGAGGACCTCGGTGCCCGCGGCGACGCAGGCGCGCAGCAGCGCGTCGTCGGCGCGCGCCTCCTCCGGCCGGCCGAAGCCCCATCCCCTGGCCTCGGCACGGCCCGCGGCGATCTCGTCGGGCCCCGGGCCGACCCACACGGGGCGGCTCGCGTCGGGGGCGTCCCGGCCGAGGAGGAGGGTGGCGACCTGGTGCTCCCGGGCGGCGGCGGCCACGGCCGGGATTCCCTCGGCGGCCGGTCCGCGACCGGTGTCGACGGTCGTCTCGCGGTGTTCGCCGGGACGGCCGCGCGCCCTGCGGAAGTCGTCGAGCGCGCTCCGCACCCGTTCCCGGGCGTAGCGGGAGCGGGCCTCCTCGATCTGCCGGTCGAGGAGCTCGGTGGAGGCGCCGGGCGCGCGGCTGCCGTGGTCCACCTCGACGGCGACGCTCCGGAGCCGCTGCGGCAGCCGTTCCCGTACCGCCTTGCGCTCGCGCGCGTCCCCGGCCAGGACCAGGAGGGTGCCGCCGTCCTGCGGGCAGCGCTTGACGAGTTCGCCGGCGATGATGTCGGCCGTCTCCTCCCAGGCGTCCTCGACCTTGTTGCTGTAGTGCCATTCGTACCGGTCCTGCGGGAGGGAGCGGTGTCCGCGGCCCTGCCACTGCTTCCCGTGCGCCTCGCCCAGGTTCCGCGTGCCGCGGGAGTCCCGCAGTTCGAGGTCGGCGCCCGCGCGGTCGATGAGGGCCACCTGGCAGGCGGGTTCGTCGCTCCGCAGGAGCACCAGGGGTGCGATGTGCGGGAGGCTCGTCCACGTGGCCCCGGCGGACGGCGGGGCCGTCGCGAGGGGGAGGTCGAGGACGACCTCGCCCGCCGTCGCGAAGAGGGCGCGTCCGGGCGGCGCGTCGGAGACGGGTTCGGCGGCGAGCCGTTCGGCGACCGCGCGGATCGTGGCCGGTTCGGCGCCCTCGTCGACGAGCTGTCCGGTCACGGCGCGGTGGCGCAGCTGCTGGATCTGCGCCGCGTCCTCGGTGGACCGGCCCGTCTCGACGTAGACGGAGGCCCAGGGGCCGGGGTGTCCCAGGAGCGGTTTCAGGAAGTCGAGGTTCATGGTGTCCCCACGGGGGTCGGTCGGAACGGGCGGGGTCCGGAGGCGGTCAGCGCTCCGTCCCGGGCTCCTCGCGCCGCCCGAACGGTTCGGGTTCGTCCACCGTGGCGTCCGCCCCGGTGTCCACGTGCATCGCGGCCTCCTCGGCCGGCGCGGCCCAGTCGTCCGGGCCGACGTCCCGGGCGACGGTGCGGTTCCCCGTCTCCCTCGGGGTGTCGACGGAGGTGAGGCGGCCCGCCCGGGTGGTGCCGGCCTGCTCGTCGACGGGTTCGCCCGTGCCGCCCGGGAGGTCGCCGATGCTGTCGCCCTCCGGCGGCTGCTGGTCGGGGACCTCCTGGGCGAGCCGGTCGTCGAGCGACTCGCCCTCGCGCTGCTCCCGCTGGGTGGTGCCGTACCGGGTCACCCCTCGCGGGCGCTCGGGGGGCGAGTAGCCGGGGTTGGACATGTCCTCCAGCGGGTCCGTCAGGATCGCGTTGTCCGGATCGAGTTCGTCGGTGGGACGGTTGTCCACGTCGGAGTGGGTGGGCTGGTAGACGTCGTCGCCGCGGGCCTCGTCCGTGTCGGGCTCGTTGCGGTCCATGGGGGGTTTCCTTTCACAGGGTGGAAGTCGTGGTTCGGGAGCCGCCCGCGCGGGCGGGGCGGCTCGGCCCGATACGGTCCGGGAAGCGGCGGGTGCCGGCTCAGTCGGTGGCCAGGATGATCGCGTACGCGAGGAAGAACAGCGCGAACACGATCACGACGGCCCACAGGGCGAGGAGCGGGCCGGTGGCCCATCCCCGTTTGAGCGGCCGGTAGGGCCCGGTCCCCGTTCCCGTCCCGGACTCGGCCGGTGGCGTCTCGCCGGGCGCGATCCCGCCTTCGGCGCCGGGCCCCGGGGCGCCGGTCCTGCCTTCGGCGCCGAGGCCTGGCGCACCGGCTGCGCCCCCGGGGCCGAAGCCGGGTGCGCCGGTGCTGGGTGTGCCGCTGCTGGGCGTACCTGTGCTGGGGGTGCCGGTTCCTCCCCCAGCGCCGAAGCCGGGTGTGTCCCGGGGCTCCGGGTCGGGGTTGCTCGGTCCGGTCATGGCGTCCATCTCCCTCCGGAATCCGGATGTCGCACGGCCGGTACGCGACTACCCGTCCGCGTCGGCCCTATCCGGCGTGCGGCGGGCCGACCGCGCGGCGGGCGGCGCCCGGACCGCCGGTCAGTGGGCGGCGGCTCCGAATTCGGCGTGCTGGGTGCGCAGGGCGAAGTCGGACTCCGCCCCGGGTGGATCGCCGAGCGACAGGCGTCGTGCCTCGGCCGACGCCTCCTGCATCAGGGCGCGGAACTCCTCGTCCGTGAGCCGGTTCCGTTCGCTTTTCGTCCGCTGCTCCGTGCTCCGCACGGCGGGCCTCCTCAAGATCGTTCCGATGACGCTCTCTCGTTCCGGCGACTACCCGGTACGGAGGAGGACAGACAGGTCACGGACGGCGAATTGTCCCCGGTGGCGACCGGTCGTCGGGGGCGTATGGCCGGGCCCGGTCTGGGTAGATGCGGTTCCACCCCTCTGGGAGGGGCCATCGCGACCAGTGGCGAGGACAGGAGCAGGCGATGAACCTCACGGAAGACCCGGCCGCGCGCCGGTCGGCGAACGGAGAGGCGTACCCCGCGTCCGCCGGCCACGACCCCGTGTACGCGGGTACCGGCTCTCCCGAACCGCGGAAGGCTCCGCGGGAGGAGTCCGGAGGCCGGGGAGCCCGCGAGGGCGACATGACCGCGCTGCCGCCCGACCACACCCAGGCGATCCTGGAGACGACGAAGCAGGTCGGAGCCGTCCTGAAGGCACTGGGGTGCCCGTTCGCCCTGGTCGGCGGTGTCGCCGCCTACGCGCACGGCATCCCGGTCCGGCTCCAGCACGACACGGACTTCGCCGTACGGCGGGAGGACGCCGAGGCCGTCACGAACGCGCTGCGGGAGAACGGCATCCGGATCGTCGAGCCGCCCGAGGACTGGCTGGTCAAGGCGCGTTCCGGCGGCGAGGAGATCGACCTGATCTTCTCCCTGGCGGGACAGCCGGTCACGACCGAGCTCCTCGAACGGGCCCAGACGCTCCCGGTGGACTCCGTCCACATGCCGGTGATCGCGCCGACCGACCTCCTGGTCTCCCGGCTGATGGCGTTCTCGGAGCACCACTGTGACTTCGGCACCCTCCTGCCGGTGGCACGCGGACTGCGCGAGCGGGTCGACTGGGCGCGCGTGCGCCAGGAGACCGAGGACGCCCCGATGGCCAAGGCCTTCCTCTACCTCCTGGAACTGCTCCACGTCCTGCCGACCCACGGCCCCGCCGGCCCCGGTCACCCGTAGGTCACCGCACTGCCGGAGGCGGCCCGGCCCATGCCCCGGGGGCCGGACACCGGAGGAAGAAGCCGACGGCGCCGGCGGCCGGGACGCCGTGGTGCGGTCGGGTCAGGCGTGGGGGGCGACGGGGCGCCCCATCCACCAGTTGCCGGCGGCGTCGGGGTCCGAGCTGGTCCAGAACTCGATGACCGCGTCGGTGAACTCGGTGGCCGACAGCGCACCGTCGCCGTTGGTGTCGAGGCGGCGGAACGCCTCGGCCGCGCTCTGCTCGGTCAGCTCAGGGAAGTGCCCGCGCTGGAAGGCGAGGAACTCGGCCGGGCTGATCCGGCCGTCCTGATCGATGTCGGCGATCTGCAGGTAGGTCTCGGCGATCCGGCCGAGGGCGGCCCGCGCGGCCTCCGGGTTCTCGGCGAGCGCACGGGTGGAGGCGATGAACCGCTCCCTGGGGATTCCCCGGCTGCCGGCCGGAAGGAACGGCAGGTGTACCTCCCGCCAGATCGCGGTGTAGGCGTCGACGATCCGACCGGTCTCCGGGGAGCCGTCGGCGTGACCGAGGGCGGCCGCCACCCGGCGGCCCATCTCCACGTGGTCGTCCTCGGTGAGCACACCGGTGCCGTTCACGTCGAGCTGGTCGAACCCTCGCCCGATCTTCGCCGTCAGGAAGTCCTGGCTGGTCATCATCGTTCCTCGCAGGTGGGCACGTGCCGGGAACAAGGTGCGGGAACGCACCCTGCCGCTCGGGCAACGACGAGCGGCCCGAAAGGGAAACGCTCCGCGACCGCCCGGATTCGGGCTTCCCGCCCGGCCCGTCGTGGACGGCCCGGGCGCCCGGTCAGCCGACGCGGAGCGACACGACCTCGTAGGACACCGCCGAGGCGGCGGCCAGGCCGCGGCAGGTGAGTCGGAGGGGCGGGGACCGGTGGGTGTGGACCTCGGCCTCGAAGGCCGAGAGTCCGGCGAGGCGGCCGGTGACGCGGATCCGCCAGCGGTCGCCCTCGCGGACCGTCTCACCGATCGCGTAGTCGTGCCGCCCCGAGGGGCCCGCGTGCCGGAGCACGGCGGACAGGGCGGCCTGCTGGGACGGGACGAGGTCGGTGTACCCGCGCAGGTGGTCCGCGCGGATGCGGTCCGCCAGGTGCCCTTCGACCACGGTCACCGCCGAAGCGGCGTCGAGGTTGCCGTAGTAGACGCCGTCGGGCGCGACGAGGACGTTGGCGGCGAACCGGTCGCCCCCCACGTGCGTGCACTCCCACACCAGCTCCGGCCAGCGGTCGCTCAGCGCGCGCCCCACCGGACGCCCGCGGACGGCGCAGCAGGCGTCGTGCGTGCCGTGGGCGCAGACCAGGAGGACGGGCGGGCGGTCCCGCTCTCCGGGCGAGTCCAGGGCGTCGACGATCTCCACCAGGTCCCCGTCGTTCCGCCAGACGCCCCACTTCTGGCGGTGGGCGCCGTCCCC
This sequence comes from Streptomyces sp. NPDC088915, assembly GCF_044749825.1. Classification (NCBI taxonomy): domain Bacteria; kingdom Bacillati; phylum Actinomycetota; class Actinomycetes; order Kitasatosporales; family Streptomycetaceae; genus Streptomyces; species Streptomyces sp. NPDC088915. The sequence continues at coordinate 3,684 of NZ_JBIVIR010000015.1, read as the reverse complement.
GTCGTACCGCAGGACGGCCCAGCGCGGCGGGTCGTCCGGCCTGCGGCGCCCGTGGCGCCTGATGAGCAGGATGCGGGCGCGCAGCGCCTGGGCGGCGGCGTACACCCGCGCCTTGACCTCCGGTTCGAGGTCGAGACCGTCGAAGCCGTTGGTCGGCCAGCCGGCCCGGTACTCGACGAGGATCCAGACCGAGCCGTACGGAGCCGTGCCCGCGAGCGCGTCGCCGCGCAGCCGGGCGGCCTCGGCGCAGAAGAAGCGTGCCGGAGCCGTCATCCCGCCCGCTTCACCGCTCGGCGGGCACGAGGACGCCCGCGCGCAGGAGCCGCTCGACGAGGGGGAGGCCGAGGTCGCCGGCGCGATGGACCTCCCCGTCGAGGATCCGGCGCACCGGGGACAGGTCCGTCTCCGGGAGATCGAGCCAGCCGACGCGGGTGGAGAGCCGCCCGCCGTCGAGCCGCGCCTCCAGCGCCTCGCGCAGGCGCACCGGCGTCCCGGTGGAGAGCCCCTCGACGGCCGCGAGCTGCGCCAGCGGGCCCAGCGGGCCGGGGCGCGCCTGGGCGCGGCGGGCGCGGTGGAACAGCGGCTCGGGATCGGCCTCGGCGAGGGCGTCGACGAGACGTCGGCGTACGAGGGCGAGTGCGTCCTCGGGCCCGTCCACGCCCAGGGGGAGGGAGGCGCGCATCTCGGGGTCGTCGCGCAGCAGCGCGAGGGCGGCCCGTGTGAGCTGTTCGGCGAGGGCGTGTCGCGTCCAGGTGTGGACGCCGAGCGTCAGGTGGATCGACACCGCGCCCTGCGCCTCGGCGGCGTGCAGCCAGCCGCGCGGCAGGTAGAGGACGTCGCCGGGCGCGAGCACGGTGTCGAGGTGCGCCTCGCCCCGGGCGGCTTCGGCGACGGCGGCCCGGTGGTCGGTCCAGGGCTGGTCGCGCAGCGGGTCCGGGTGGACGGGCTCGTGGACGATCCAGCGCTTCGTGCCGGCGATCTGCAGGACGAAGACGTCGTGCACGTCGTAGTGGGCGTCGAACCCGCGGTTCTGCGGCGGGGTGACGTAGGCGTTGGCCTGCACCGGATGGCCCAGCTCGGTGCCGAGCCGCGACGCGAAGTCCGTGACCGGCTCCCAGGTGCGCTGCAGCGCCTGCAGGACCAGGGTGGCGCCGTCGGCGAAGCTCCGCCACAGCGCGGTGTCGTCGAGCTGGTCCGCGACCGTCGCGCCGACTCCTCCGGAGGAGGTGAACGACGGCTCGGGGAGGGTGGAGCCGTTCTTGGCGACGCGGAGGAACGGCGTGCGCAGTCCGCGCCGGGAGATCAGCTCGTCCACGGCGGACGCCGAGAACAGGTCGGAGAAGTCACCGGCTCCGCGGGTGAGCAGCGGGGTGCGCCCCCAGACGTCGCGGGCGAACTCCTCGCGGCCGAGGCTCGTCAGACGCGCTTCGAGGACACCGCGGCCGGTGTCGGCGGCGGTGTCCCGAAGCGTCGTGGAGGTCGTGCTCAAACGCCGCGACCGCTCTCGTCGGCCGCGCCGTCGGCGCCTCCGTCGTGGACGCCGGGCTTACCGGCCGCGCCACCGTCCGCGGGACCCTCGGCACCGCCGTCGGCACCACCGTCGTGCACGCCCGGCTTACCGGCCGCACCACCGTCCGCCGGACCCTCGGCACCGCCGTCAGCGCCGCCGTCGTGCACGCCCGGCGTACCCGCCGCACCACCGTCCGCCGGACCCTCGGCACCGCCGTCGGCACCACCGTCGTGCACGCCGGGCTTACCGGCCGCACCACCGTCCGCGGGGCCTTCCTGCTGGTTCGGGTCCTGCTCGGGGTAAGCCATGTTTCCTCCTGAGAATCGGACGACCGGGGATCGGTGGTCCCGCTCGGAACCTCCCAGTACCCCTTACAAGCTCACTCACGCAGCTCGGAGCGGCAACCGGAGCGGAAAGGGGCCCGGAAGGGCGGGAGGAGGGCGTCCGGCGCCGTGGGCAGGCGGGCCCAGGCTGCCGGGAAGCCCTGTTCCGCGTACCGGATGAGGTCCCGGGACATGTGCATGCGCTCCTTCCGCTCCGCCCCGTGGACCGTGCCGGCCCCCCGACGGTCGTCGTCGGGGGGCCGGCACGGTCCACGGTTCACGGGGCGAGCGGTGGCTCCTGCGCCCGGGCGTGTACGTCCGCAGGGGCGGCGCCTCAGGACGCGGGGCGGGCGCTACGCCCCCGCGTCGCCGCCCAGGCTGCGGACGATCGCCGACGAGAAGGCGTCGAGGTCGCCCGGGTTGCGGGAGGTGATCAGGGGGTGGCTCCCGGAGGTGTCGACGACGACCTCCTCGTCCACCCAGGTGGCGCCCGCGTTCTCGAGGTCGGGGCTGAGGGACGGGTACGAGGTCAGTCGGCGTCCCTTGGCCAGCCCGCTGTCCACGAGGAGCCACGGTCCGTGGCAGATGGCGGCCACCGGCCTGCCCGACTCCGCGAAGGCGGAGACGAGACGGCGGGCGTCGTCGTCCGTGCGGAGCTGGTCGGCGTTCACGGTGCCGCCCGGGACGACCACGGCGTCGAATCCGTCCGCGGAGGCCTCGGCGAGCGTCGTGTCCGGCTGGACCACGGAGCCCGGGTCCTTGTCCGAGACGAGGGTCTGGACGCCCTCGTCCTTCTGCGCGGCGACCGTGACGCGGGCTCCCGCCTCGCGGAGGACGGCCACCGGCTTCTCCAGCTCGTCCTGCTCCGTGCCGTAGTTCGTCGTGAGGACGAGAACGTTCTTTCCGTCGAGCGACACTGTGCGTTCCTCTCTGGTGTGGGGTTCCCTCGTCTCCTGCGCCTCACCCTCGCCCGCTTGCCTCAAACCTCACATAGCGCGCAGATGATGCGCGCTAGCCCCTTCCCCTCCCCTTCCCCGCCCTGCGCCGCGCCCAGTGGACGAAAACGCCGAGGACCGCCAGGAGGGTGAGGATCCACACGGCCGCGAAGGCCCGGATGAGCGCCGGGGCCCCGGTGGTCACGGCGAGGACGAGCAGAACGAGAGCCGCGACGGCGAGGGAGGCCATGACGAGGGCCGGCAGACGGCGGCGCACGCCGGCCGACGGGGAGGGGAAGGGCGGAAGCAGGCGGGGCCGTCGTCGCATCGTGCGCAACCGCCGGGCGAGGCGTTCGTCCCGGTCCAGCCGCTCCTCCATCTCCGCGAGGGCACGCCACTCACGTTCCGAGAGCCGGACTTCTCCCATCGCGGGCACCTCCTCCGGGCGACGTTCCCACCGCGAGGCCGCGCGACCGACGCGTTCTTACCGTTCGCGCCGCCCCCACCGTCCGCGTCATCCGTTCGCGACTACCCCGAAAATCGTGTCAAACCCCCCGAAACGGGCATTCTCTTGAGAGGAAGCTCGACAGAAGGACCCCCTCCGCCACCTTTGTACGGCAGCGGCGCAGGCCCATCGCCACCGTCGAAGGAGCCTCATGTCCACCGTCCGAAACAGCTCCATCCGCCCCCTGGCGGCCGATCCGGCTTCCGATCCGGAGGTCGCCGGGAATCCGGGGGCTTCGATGCGCCGGGCGGCGCTGGACGGACTGCCCGAGCTGACCCGGCCCACCACCGTCTCCACCGACGACGCCCAGCAGCTTTCCGCCGCCCTCCTCACCCGCCTGACCGCACTCGAAGAGGGCACCCCCGAACACGCCTACGTCCGCAACACCCTCGTCGAGCTCAACCTCAGCCT